>DATIMA010000077.1:0-47563 GCA_035475915.1 Bryobacteraceae bacterium | reverse complement strand
CATGCCTGAGTTGCCTGAGATCGATCCCATCGTCCATGGGAGGCTGCGTCTGGCGCTACTTTCGCTGCTTAGCGGCGTGGAAACCGCCGAGTTTACATGGCTCCGGGCCAAGACGGAGGCCACGGACGGCAACCTGGGCGCGCAACTGCTCAAGCTGGAACAAGCCGGATATGTGGCTGTCGAAAAGAAGTTCGTGCGGCGCAAGCCGCAGACGCTCTATCGCATTACCGAAACCGGCCGCCAAGCGCTTACCGAATACGTCCAGGCGTTGAAACAATTACTCGGGCTGGCAATGGATGGGGAGAGCACGTTTCATACGGGCTCTTCGTGAGCGCGGTACGTTCTGTTTGGACGCCCAACCTATCTTTTGTCATCCCGGTCCCGTCTGCCGCGATCCCGATCCCAATGTCCTGGATACATTCGGTATCCGTGTCCACGCCTTTCATAGCGAGGATGAATCCAGCGGGCTCGCGGATAGGGGCGGCGCGCCCAACGGCCATCGCGCCACCGCCATCCGCCGCCGTCCCAGACATAGAAACCATCGGTCCAGACGTACCCGGGTCCAGGGGCAACACCGACAGGTCCGTAGATCAGTGGGGCGGGCGGCCCGACGGTGACTCCGGCAAAGTAATCCCCTCCGCCTCCACAGCCGATTAAGAATCCGCTTCCGGCCAAAGCCGCAGTGAGCAGCGCGCTTCTGAATTTCGCCACTGGTCCTCCGCCCATTGGACGTAGCGCGCGTGAAGCAGTTGCTTAAGCTAGACCGCTTGCTTGCGGGGCTGAGAAAAAATTAACGGGACAGACAGCCGCGCCGCGCCGAGCTGTTGCCTTCTCAGGCACTTGGCGGACGGCGCTTAAGTCAGTCCCGAATTTTTCCACAGCTTCTTGCGCGCGCGGCTCAGTTCCGGCTATCCGGGCATCGCGAGTTGCCGTTCGACCGTTATCTCCCCACGTCAGGCACTGGAATGGCGCACTTCGCATCAGGGAAGTACCCGCCATGTACTTGATTTGCGAGAATAAAAAATAGTTGCTTGGCGAATTCTGAGTAGAGTCCTCCTAGTAGACCATCTAACAGGTGATGCCTCTCACGGCCTGGACGCGGACTCTTCGCCTCTATCGAATCCGTTGTGAACAAACTAGTTGAAAAAAAGAGTGGCCCTATCCTCAAGCTGCCATTCGGATTGAGCTTTGAAGACCTGTATCGGCGTGACGGACTGCTGAAACTCGACGGGCTCTTTCTGGAACAATTGGAGGAAGCCGCTCCGTCACTGCACAACAGGTTGCTGAGTGCTCGCGAGAACCCGCCGGCCGTTCACACCAAGGATGGCTCGGAGCTGATCCTCGAACTCGCACCGTACCTAGAGGATTTCGTCGGCCAACTGTTCGGAATTGACAAAGAATTATTGCAGCTTCAGGCAGGCCATTCCGAATTGGCGCCGCTTTATTCCGTGAAGCGGCGGTTTGTCCAGCGCAAGGCACTGACCGGCTACACGCCAGAACGCGCGGCCGAGATCGACGGTTTTGCCGTAGGCGCCGAACTCGAAACTTTGATGGAAGAACCGCTGAGCGAGCTGAGTTTTGCGGTTCATGTCGCCCGCTGGCTTGAATCGGAAGCCGAACATGCGCGGCATCTGCAACTCGCCGCCCAATACGCCGCCTGGGCCACGCTTTCTCCCCAAGGAAAGGCGAAATGCGGCCGCGGCGTGCTGTTCAAGGTTCCTCACAAGCTGGATTATCAGCACCTGGTTCCAGTTCGCCCGGTGGCCGGCAACGGTCTGATCCGGCTCGAGTTGAGCAGCGATCACTGGCGGCATAGGGAAGGATTTCAGCTCACAGATGCTGGAACGGATCTCACGGGGGCGCTTGACCAAGCCCACTACTGCATCAAATGCCACCACCAGGGCAAAGATAGCTGTTCAACGGGTCTAAAAGAGAAGAACGGATCGTTCAAATCGAGCGTGTTCGGGGTAACGCTGGCAGGCTGTCCTTTGGACGAGAAGATCTCCGAGATGAATGCGGCCAAGGGCAATGGGAATCCGATCGGCGCTCTGGCTATTGTTGTCATCGACAATCCAATGACCGCCGGTACCGGTCATCGTATCTGCAACGACTGCATGAAATCCTGTATTTTCCAGAAGCAGGATACAGTAGATATCCCGCAGGTCGAAACGCGGACCTTGAAGGACGTGCTAGAGCTTCCCTGGGGTTTTGAGATCTACAGCCTGCTGACACGCTGGAATCCGCTCAACTTCGCGAGGCCGTACCCGAAGGCATTCACCGGCTACAAGGTTCTGGTGGTTGGTCTGGGACCAGCGGGCTTCACGCTCTCGCATCACCTGATGAACGATGGCCACACGGTGGTGGCCGTGGATGGCCTAAAGATTGAGCCGCTGGCTGCGGAGATTTCGGGGACGGATCCGTTCGGAGAGCGCGTGCCGATGCAGCCGGTACGCGACATCAGCACATTGTATGAGCGGCTGGATGAGCGCGTAATGGCAGGATTCGGCGGAGTTGCCGAATACGGTATCACGGTCCGCTGGAACAAAAATTTTCTGAAGATCATCCGGCTGCTGCTGGAGCGGCGCAACGAATTCAGCATGTTCGGGGGAGTGCGGTTTGGCGGCACCATAACGGTGGATAGCGCATTTGAAATGGGTTTCGACCATATCGCGATTTGCGCGGGCGCGGGCCGTCCGACCGTGATTCCCATGAAGAACGGCCTGGTGCGCGGTGTTCGCCAGGCGTCCGATTTTCTTATGGCACTGCAGCTTACCGGAGCGGCAAAATTCGAATCGCTCGCGAATCTGCAGATCCGGATGCCTATCGCGGTAATCGGCGGCGGATTGACAGCGATCGACACGGCGACCGAATCACTTGCCTATTACGTGGTGCAGGTAGAAAAGTTTCTGAGGCGCTACGAGTTGCTGGCTGAGGAATTGGGAGAGCGCGAAGTCCGATCTTCCTGGAGCAAAGACGAAGCCGAAAGTGCCCAGGAGTTCCTATCGCATGCCCGCGCCATCCGCGCCGAGAAAGCGGCAGCGGCGAGTGAAGGGCGCGCCCCGAATCTGATCGATCTGCTAAATTCCTGGGGCGGCGTCACGATTGCGTATCGCCGCAGGCTGATTGATTCGCCTAGCTATACCCTGAATCACGAGGAAGTCGCGAAGGCTCTGGAAGAAGGCGTGCGGTTTGCGGAATGCCTTGCCCCGGAAGAAGTGGAAGTAGGTGCTAGCGGGAGCGCGAAAGCGCTCCGGCTGGAGAAGCAGCACCTGGACGAAGCGACCGGTAAACTTGTGCCCAGCGGCGAAAGAGTTGTGCTGCCGGCCCGCACGATTCTTGTTGCAGCCGGCACGCAACCCAACACCGTACTGGCTCGCGAAGACGAACTCAACTTTACGCTGGACGGCCGCTATTTCCAGGCTGTCGATGAAGACTGCCAGCCGGTGAAACCGGAACGGCTGGCGAAGCCGGCAGCTCCTTACGTGCTGACATCGATCCGGCCGGACGGGCGCGCTGTCAGCTTCTTTGGCGACCTGCATCCCTCGTTTTCAGGCAACGTTGTAAAAGCGATGGCCAGCGCCAAACAAGGTTATCCGGTGATATCGCGGATGCTCGCCAAACTCGCCCCTGCGGAGCCCGCACCCGCGGCATTGGTATCACGCCTCAACTGTGAACTGCGCGCCGTTGTGCAGGACGTAATCCGGTTGACACCGAACATTCTAGAGATTGTCATTCGTGCGCCGATTGCAGCACGCGCATTCAGGCCCGGGCAGTTTTATCGTCTCCAGAACTATGAGTCACTGGCGAGGCACACGGAAGGCACGGCGCTGGCAATGGAAGGTCTGGCGCTGACTGGCGCATCGGTCGACAAGGGAAAAGGTCTGCTCTCGACTATTGTTCTGGAGATGGGCGGATCGTCGGATCTATGCGCGCTGCTGAAGCCAGGCGAGCCAGTCATTCTCATGGGTCCAACCGGTACGCCCACGGAAACGCCCGCACAAAAAACAGTTTTGCTGGCGGGCGGCGGACTGGGTAACGCTGTGCTCTTCTCTATCGGGCAGCAGTTGCGCGCGTCCGGATCACGCGTCATCTATTTTGCCGGCTACAAAAAAATCATAGACCGCTACAAAGTTGAAGAGATCGAAAAGGCGGCGGATGCAGTTGTCTGGGTCTGCGACGAGCCGCCCGGCTTTACTCCCAGCCGCGTGCACGACAGCGCCTTCGTGGGCAACATTGTCGAAGCGATGGCAGCCTACGGGCGCGGCGATCTGGGCGAAGTGGAGATTCCGCTCAGTTCCGTCGATCGCCTGATTGTTATCGGTTCAGACGGCATGATGCGAGCCGTTCAACAAGCGCGCCACGGCGTACTGCGGCCTTATCTGAAACCGGATCATCATGCAATCGGCAGCATCAATTCGCCCATGCAGTGCATGATGAAAGAGATCTGCGCCCAATGCCTGCAGATGCACAAGGATCCAGCGACAGGCAAAGAGACAGTAGTTTTTTCCTGCTTCAATCAGGACCAACCGCTGGACCAAGTTGAATTTGGCAGCTTACGTTCACGTTTATCACAAAACGGCACGCAAGAAAAGCTGACCAAACTCTGGGTTGACCACTGCCTCCGGAAAATTGGTGTGCGTCCAGAACTGGTTGAAGCCGACGCCGTATCGCGGTGAAGGACGCCGGCTTCACAGCATCTTTCTTTATTTCTTTCCCGATCCCCCGCCGGCCCCTGCCGCTGCTGCTGAGCTGGAACCTGAAGCCGTCGCTTGGCCACTGTGAATCGGGATTTCTCTCCTTTTACTCTTCTGCTCAGGTACCGGAACGGTAACCTTCAGAACACCATCCTGGAAATCCGCTTTTGCCTGCTCGAGATCTGTTCCTTCCGGAAGCGGAATGGCGCGATAAAACTCGCCATAATGTCTCTCGGAACGGTATGCACGTCCGGCATGATGCTCGTGCTCTGATTTGCGCTCGCCGTGGATAATCAAAGCATCGTTCGCAATTTCCACTTTCACATCCTCGGGCTTCAATCCCGGTAGTTCGGCGTGAACCTGCAGCTTGCCATCGTGTTCGGATACTTCTACGGCCGGGGACCAAATTCCGCCTCCCCGACCGGAAGACTGCCCGCCGAAGAATTGCCCGAAGGCGCGGTCCATCTCCTCGCTCATCCTCCGCATAGCGGTAAAGGGATTGCTGGAGAAGAACTCTGCCGGAGATAGCCCGAAGCCGAACGGATCCCCGCTGCTTGAGCGCGAAATTGCGCCGCCCTGTTGTTTCTCCAACTCTTGCGAGTGTGGATCTGAACGTTGTGAGGACTGTTTGTTAACATTAACGTCCGCCATACATTGCCTCCGAGTTATTAGACGTCAATCCCGGCGCTCTTGGCTTCGTGCCAACCGGGACTCTTTAGCGGTGCGCCATCCTTTCTACTGCCTTCTGGTAAACTCCGGAAACTATGGTTTTACCGGGTCCGGTTGTGCCGGCCGCCGCTGCTTTGCACTTCCGCAACGGGGGCGAAATCAACAGCTTTTTCGAGGCTGCAACGAGGACTCATTTCATCGATTGGTTCAATGCAAACTGCGCCAGGAAAGAAGCCTGGGCCGGAAAGGCGATTGGGCTGAGCGCCGAAGTGAAATCCAGGTTCCAGCAGATTTGGGATAACATCCCGGCGATCTTCGATGCCGATTCCATAAACCTTCTACAGTTCATTGCTTTAATGAGCATTCTGGTGAATGAGGTAGGCGCTCAGCTTCTTCCCGTGGCGGAACTGTGCGGCAGTGCCGGCTGCCCCGGACTGGCCTACCCGTTTAACGATATTCCAGGTGTCAAGAGATCATACAATCTGGGACAGGGCAACAAACCAGCGGGGGATTTATTCTTTGATGATCAGCACTTCTGGGGTGCGCATAGCCATCTCGCCGGTGCGGAGCTGGTCCGGGCAGCGCCGACTGCGAAGGAGCAATGGAACGGCGCGATTTATCCGCAGAACCTGTTTCCGACCAGTCTGGATCCGGCCGAAACCGGCTTCATTCAACAGGCCGACTTTTTTAAGTTTCGGGGGCGGGGATTCATTCAGGTGACCTGGCGCGCCAACTATCGGCCGATTGCCGCATTCGTCCAGAACTATACCGGGACAAATGCTGTCATTCTGCAGTACAAGAGCGCGTGGGCGGCGCTGGATCCCGATCTCGTCTGCACCATTACCGCAAATCAGGATTGGGATGCGCTATTCCAAAATACCGATTTCGCAATTGCCTCCCGCGCTATTGGGCTTCATAATCGCGCCTGCGGTAATTATCTTCAGTTATCCTCCGATCCCGCGGTGCTGGACGCGCTCTCTTCCGCCCCGGGATCATTTTTCAACATGGGGCATCGTATTAGCGGCGGCAACGCTTATGCGGCGCTGTTCAGCCAAAGAGCCGCACAAACATTACGCACGTTGAACTACACCTGAGGAATTCCGCGCGGCCTTGGCTCTTTGAAGTGAGATTGGCACCGCGTAGGTTTCAAGAAAAGCATCCGCGGCTTCATTTGCAGCCCAAAGCTCCAGATCGGCATCGGCGTGGGCCTGCACGATCAGATTGATGTTGTCGTTCCTGATTGCGCTGGTAACATCGCTGACGCGCTGTTCGTGCCCGCGATCCAGTGCGTCGGCCATGCGCAGCAGCGGCAACAAGCGCAGCACAGCGCGCTTCGATTCGGCATCCAGTGCTTGAAATTGCACGTGCCTGGGCTGCGGCATGGACTTTCGGTGGAACCGGCAAAGCGCTGCAATGATGAAACGCTCTTTACCGGTAAACCCGGGCATATCGGAATTCGCCACCAGGTATGCAGAATGTTTGTGGTGCCCGGTGCCGCTAACGAAATGCCCGATATCGTGCAAATAGGCCGATGCTTCCAGCAGTTTTCCGGCGGCCGGAGCGAGCTGATGAACCGGCTGCAGAACTTCGAACAGGCGATGCGCGAGGCAGGCAACCTGGCGGGCGTGTTTAAGAGGCACTCCGTACCGCTTCGCCATTCCCTCAACCAGCGAACGTTGTTCGCGGGAGAGTTGCGACAATTCACGCCCTACCCGGCGTGCTGCCAGATCCGCAATAATTCCATCGCGTACTCCCGCGGCGCAGTAATAGAGCGAGCGGTGGCTTAAGAGTTCGAGTATTCGCAAGAAGACGGCCGCGCCGGCAGTAATAATCTCGGCGCGCTTCGGGCCAATACCGGTCAACTTGCGCCGCGCTGCAAGATCGCTGCGCGCCAGCACCGCGTAAAGCTCACGAATCTGGCTGGTAGAAGCCCGCATCCGGTCCGCTTCCTCGCGTCTGGCCCGAGGCACCTGGTTAACCGCGCTGACAATTGCCGCCGCGGTCGCCGAAGTCGCCACTGCGCGGTCGAACTTCTCCGCTCCATGCTGTTTGTGAAATGAGGCAAGCTTTTCGTCGATGTAGCTCTGCAGCCGATGCAATTCTTCCGCCCGCGGCGGATCGCTCTGGAGGAACACTTCGGTCAAACGAACCGCGCCCAGCGGCTTTGAGGACGCATCGATGAGTTGGCCGCCCTGACTGACGATTGCTTCAGCGCTGCCACCCCCGACATCGATGATGAGCGTTCGTTCCTTGGGCCGCGGCCAGCGTGCTTCCACGCCGAGATGAATGAGACGCGCTTCTTCAGGACCCGAGATAATCTCGATATTGGTTCCTAGAGCCGTCCCGGCGCGCTGCAGAAATTCATCCTGATTGCTGGCGTCCCGAACGGCGCTAGTAGCTACCGCCCGTAACCCGACTACATCCAGGCGGCTGTAAATGGCGGCCATACGCGCGAGATTGGCGCACAAAAAATCGAGCGCGTCTTTGGCGATTCGCCCGGAACGAAAAACGCTTTCGCCCAATCGAGTCACCTGCCGGTCCTCTGCGATAATGCGCGTTTCGCCCGGATTTACCTCCGCCGCCATCATCCGTACAGAATTGCTGCCGATATCCACGGCCGCGTAGCGGGGCATATTTCGTTTTATAACAAGTGACGACGGACGTCAGGCTGCTTTCGCTTTCGATCGCTTGAGAGGAGAGAGCAGCGCGAGGACAATCTGCTCATAGACATAGTTGCTCTGGCTATCCTGAAACCTCTCCGCCACCTCGGAAAGAGTGCCGGCTGAATAGCGCTCCATAAGGGCCGGATGAATGTAGTACTTTTTGCAGGTCGCCGGCTTGTTTCCCAGCCTGGAGGCGACCTCCTTCACCACGTCTATCAGGGCTGCTTTCGTTGCCCCGTTCCCATTTGCCTCCGCGCACTTCTTCAGAAGAAAACTGGCCGCCAGACAGGTTCCTCCCCAAGTGCGGAAATCTTTCGCCGTAAACTCTGCGCCGCTGATCTCGCGCAAATACTGGTTGACGTCGCCCGATTCAATACTCTGCGGCCGCCCGTTCTCATCGAGATATTCGAAAAGCGCACTTCCCGGAATATCTTTACATCTCCGCACAACACGCGCCAGTCGCGGATCCTCAAGCCTGATCTCGTGATGCTGTCCGCTTTTGCCCCGGAAGCGAAACTTCAGAGCGTCGCCCAAAACCTGTACGTGCTGGTTCCGGAGCGTGGTCAAACCGAATGACCCGTTTTCCTCGGCGTACTCTTCGTTTCCAACCCGGATGTAGGTCGTTTCAAGCAGCCTGACCACAGCCGCCAGCACCTTCCTTTTCGGTAGACCTTTCCGGGAAAGGTCCCGTCCGACGATGCGCCTGATTCTCGGCAGAGCCTTACCGAAGCTGCGCATGCGGTCGAACTTGATGAGGTCGCGGATCTCGCGGTATGCCGGATGATAACGATATTGTTTTCTGCCGCGAGCATCGCGCCCCACTGCCTGAATGTGGCTGGAGGCCGAGGGGCTGATCCAAACCGAAGTCCAGGCTGGAGGAATAGCCAGCGATTCAATGCGCTTAAGAGTCGTTTCATCCTCCACAGGATTTCCATCTGGGCGTTCATAAACGAAACCCTGCCCCACTCTTCGCCTTTGAATGCCGGCTCCTTTTGGAATCACATATCGGAGCCCGGCTGCTTCAGCCGATTGCACTTCGTCCGGCAGTCGTAAGAGCACGGTGGGAGCCGCCATTCCTTCTGTCTGACGCACTTCGGCATCGAAACACTACGGTGGTTGTGGTTGTGGCGGGTCTTTAAATGTGTTCTCCTGCCCGGGTGCACACAGCCATCAGAGCGAATGTAAAGAACAGCGGATCGTTGTTCCAGAACGCAAATGCCGTAGCAAGGCACAGAAGCGCAAGTTGGGACCGGGGGTCCAGTGACCAGTCAAACATCGGGAGGTAAGTCTCTATAGTGGCAGAAGCGGATGGAGGCTCTCGCTGCCAATGCGGGTCACTCCTGTGCCGGAATCGCTTCGACAATATTCGCTAGCGCGCTTGGAATTGCTCCATAATCCCCGGTAGTAACGTCGGCACAAAGCTCCGCGAGCCCGGCTGCGAGCTTCATGATTTCACCCACCCTCTCCAGATGTTTGAGTGCCTGTTCGGCTCTTGCGGTCACCGCCGCAATATCGCTTAAGTCGTCCCGCAGAGCATTAAGCGTTTCCTGAATTGCCATAGCGGTAAAGAGATCATGCGCATCATCCAACTGCCGTATGAGGTCGCCCAGATAGTCCTGCTGGTCCGGCCTCAACTCCATTAGATGGGCCTGGATGTAGACGTCAAGAGTACGCGAAATGCTGGCGAATACTTCAGCGATCTGTCTGGCCTGATCCGCTGGTATGACTGAATCGGACACGAATGGCTGGCTTCCTTTCAGGGGTGGCTCTGGATTTGCGCGACAAGCGTCCGGATCCGCGAAATGTAGGGTGCAAGGGCAAGAGCAATTTCCTTATTCTTGAGCCGCCCGGCATCAGTGGCGAGCTGATGGTGGCCATCGCGCACCTGCTCTAATGCCGCGGCATAGCCATTCGCCGCCGCTCTTCGGCGCTGCAGTCCCGCCAGATCTTCTGAATAGGCGCGATTCAGAAGCAGTACAGTGGCGGGATTACCGACGCCGCTCACTCGCTGATAACGCCTCTTCATCGCGCGCTCTTCCTCGTCGAGCAGACCGCTGTAGTCCTTCGACAGGACGCTTTCGAGCACCTGACAGACGACCGCTACGTGCGGGTCGGCAGCGCGAAGGAGCTCGATCAGCTTACTGCGTTGATAATGCTGAGTGAACGCGCGTGTGATTAAGCCCGATAGCTTTGCAACAGAGTCGATCTGGTTGAGGCTGAGAATCGCAGCCGTTCCCGCGCTCTCTCCCGCTTCCTTTGCCTGCACGCTTACTTTGGATTCATCGAAGGCCGCAAGCTGCTGCATAGTCCGGAAATACGAGCCCAAGATGGATGAGACATGCTCCAGTTCCTTTACTTCGGGAACAAAGGACGCGCACACGGATTGGCCGGGCATCGCATCGTCCGGCTGGCTCTGACCGGCATGCGGGTACTTTGCAACGATGCGCTGTTCGTCCAGCTGGCGACGCGCACAGGAATGGTGGATGTCCGCAAAAATCGCGGGTCCAGCGGAAATGGCGGTTTCGGCGCTCGCGGCGAAAGTTGCAATTGCTACCGGGGGTGTGCAGCTCAGTGCTCCTACGAGGCATGCTGAAACCGACAATCCGGCAGTGAAGCGGCGGAAATTAATATCACGAGACGATAATTTGATCGCCTTAGGCACGAATACCCCATAATAGAAGCGTGCCAGTGGTAACGGAACGGCTCGCCACCCCGGAGCGGCCTGCAGAACGCTTAGAAAGCGAGGCCGAGCGCCACACTGGTGGCCGGCTCAAAATCTTTTTAGGATATGCGTCGGGCGTAGGCAAGAGCTTTCGCATGATCGACGAAGGGCGACGGCGGCACGAACGCGGGCAGGATGTCATCGTTGGCGCGATCCAGCCAAAGCTCTCCGCCAGTGTTTCCCACGCGATCTCAAACCTCGAAATCATCCCACTCATAAATGTGAACGGCACGTTCGTAATGGACGTGCCCGCTATTCTGCGCCGCGCGCCAAAAGTTTGCCTGGTAGACGGCCTCGCGTATGACAATCCGCCCGGTTCACCGCATAAGAGCCGGTGGCAGGATGTGGCACAGTTGCTGGAAGCGGGAATCTCAGTCATCACCTCCGTCAACCTGCAGTACATCACTGAAAAGACCGGCGAAGTGGAGGCGATCACCGGCAAGCACGCTAATCAGACCGTGCCACTGGCCTTCTTGCAGACTGCCGACGAAATTGTGATCGTGGATGCGCCTTGCGAAAATTGCACGGGTGTTTCGGACGACGCCAAACCGGAGACCTCGCAGAAGCTGACGCAACTGCAGCTTTCCGAGTTGCGTGAGATTACACTTCTGCTCGCGGCCGATGTGGTTGACAAGCAGCTTGAGCGTTATCTTGCGCGGCACGGCGTACAGCAGACATGGGGCACCCAGGAACGGATTCTAGTATGGCTCTCTCCGCGGTCGGATTCAGAGCGGATGCTGGCAAGCGGAGTGCGCAACCGGGATCGGTTTCATGGCGAATTAATTGTGACGCACATGAACCGCCCCGAGTGGTCCGCCGAAGAGCGCCGTAAGATCGAACGGGGAGTCGAGATCGCCAGGCAGAAAGGCGCGGAGGTTGTGGAGCTGGATGCTGGAGATGCCGCGAGCACGATTCTCCAACTGGCGCGCCAGCGCGGGATTACCCAAATCTACGTAGGGCATAAAGGCCGCGAAAACTGGTGGGAGCGTGCGTTCGGCAGCGACCTGGACCGTTTGATTCGCGCCGCCGAGGGCATTGACGTGCGCGTTTTTCCTCACTCCTGAGGCTGAGCGACAAAGAACACCCGTCCGAATCCAAGATCGGATCGCACCCCCGCATCCTTTGCGGGAATTGCTTCGACGTGGCGGAAACCGGCTTCATGCGCAGCTTGCAGGATATCTTCGAGCGGATAGCAGCGTTGTTCTACTACGCTACGGTGCTGCTGCCATGAATTATCTGGCGCAGTTTTCACAAACCAGATCAGTTCCGTAAAGGCTCTTTTTGCGGCCGCATCGTACTTGCCCCGCACCATGCCGACGCTCTGGTCCTGAACGTCCACCGCCCATTCCCGCAGGTCCATGGAGTACGCCTCTTCCAGATTCATATCGAAAACGAAGCGGCCGCCTTCTTTGAGAACACGACGAACACCTTCGAAAACGTTGCGGAGAGCATTCAGAGTGAGAATATGGTTCAGTGAGTCGAAGGTGGAAAGCGCGGCATCATAACGCCTTTCTAGGCGCAGTTCTGTAGCATCCTGCACGCGCAGATCGACCTCCGGCAATTCTTTTCTGGCGAGCGCGATCAGCTCCGCGGAATTATCGACGCCGGTGACACTGTATCCACGCTCGACGAGTTCCCTGGTCACGTGACCCGAGCCGCAGCATAGATCCAGAACTTGCGCGCCATCGGGAAGGCTCGCGAAAAGAAGCCGTTCCAGCGCAGGCATCGCGGCAGGCAAATACCAATCTGCCCACAGAGCGTGATACATGCCCGCGATCTTGTCGTATGAAGAGCGTGGGCCGTTTAGCATTTTGATTCGAGCTTAACCCGGCCGAGTTCGCGGGGTGAGCAGCGCGATTAGAGAAGGTGAAATTCCACTTGAATCTTGACTCTGACGTTTACGGGCTTGCCGGCTTTTGAACCCGGCTCAAACCGCCATTCTTTCAGCGCGTCGAGCGCGCTTCGATCCTGTGCGGCGCTGATGCCCTTCAGGACTTCTATATCCATTAGCTCTCCATGCGTGTTGACCACCGCGGAAACTGTCACTGTGCCTTCGACGAAGGCCTCGTTTGATTTGCTCGAAAAGGCGGGCTCAACGGAGTGCAGCAGCTTCGGGCGCGACACATCTCCGCCCGGCTGATAGACCGGACCGGTATCGCTTTTGCCCGATTCCTTGTCCTTGGAAACGGCAGGACCCGCACTCGCGGATGTGTATGCGCCACAAAGGCTCAGAGCCAATCGACAGACAAAGGCTCGTCTGCTGGAGCCTGGAAACACCTCACCCTCCTGAAGAACAACGAATTGTCACAAGAGACGCTACTCCGCACACCTGGGTTACAGTGAGCCGGGGACCCGGAGGATTATGCCCGTTAGCCGGATGTAACTGACCAGCCCAGGATTATGTCCTATTTAAGTACCAGGAGATGCATATGTGGAAAATTTTGATAACTTCGGCGTTTGCGATTGGCCTTTGTGCCTTGCCGGTTCTGGCGCAGAACGGTGATTCGGTTCGCGAGGCGCAGCAGGCACTGAAAGATAAGGGATTCTACTCGGGCTCGGTCGATGGAATTTACGGACCACTCACCCGGAAAGCGGTCCGCAGTTACCAACATGATCAGAACCTCAACGTGGATGGGCGCTTGGGTCCACAAACGTTGAGCAGTTTGGGGGTGAAGGAGCCCGCGCCCACCACCAGCTTCAGCAAAGCCGGCACGCAGCTCAAGAATTCTTATTCGACTGGCGGGAAAGATATGGGCAAAGGCGGAAAAGAGTTTGGCTCGGAGGTAAAGCACGGCGATGTCGTGGAGGCCGGCAAGGATCTCGGTAAGGGGGTTGGGCACGGCGCAGCAAAGATAGGCGAAGGCACTGGGCATGCTGCTAAAAGCGCGGCGAAGGGTGTGAAGAATGCCGTGACGCCTAACAAGCACGATACGAGTACACAGCAGTAAAGGCTCTTCACCCGACGCATGCCGATTGACGAGGACCTGGCGGCCATCGCGGCGCAGGAGCAGAAACTCCGCTTCGAACAATTCCACGAGGACGATGCCTGGAAGCTGGGTCTGCGGCTTCGAGAGATGTCGCTTGCGCGCGGCTACACGCTGGTAATCGACATCCGGCGCGTCGGGCAACTGTTGTTCTTTAGCGCTCTGGCCGGAAGTGCCCCGGACAACGCCGAATGGGCACGGCGCAAGGCAAACGTGGTAGCGCGGTTTCATCGCAGCTCGTACAGGATGGGTCTGGAACTACAGCAGAAGAATGTCACGCTGGAAGAGAGATACGGGCTGCATCTGACCGACTTTGCACCGCACGGGGGATCGTTTCCGCTGACCGTTACGGGCGTCGGCGTAGTTGGTTCCGTTACGGTTTCCGGGCTGCCACAGCGAGAGGATCACGAACTGGTGGTGGAAGCGCTTTGCGCGGAATTGCGGCAGGAATACACGGAGATGCGCCTCAAGCCATGATTCGCGCGCGACTATATCGCGATGCGGTATAGTTGGCGCGTGAAGCAAGGCTCCCAAACAGCAACGGCGGACCTGCTGCCGCTGAGCTCCATGTATTAGTCGCGCTGGCCGAACGGGATCAGCACGGTTACGGCATCATGCAAGACGTGGCTGAGCGGACCGGAGGCAAGCTGCGGCTCAGCGCCGGGACGCTCTATGGCTGCATAAAACGCATGCTGTAACAGGGATTGGTGGTTGAGCTTCGCGAGAGTGAGCGGCCGCCAGCGCCGCATGACGATGAGCGACGGCGGTACTACAGGTTGACGCTATTTGGCCGCAAGGTGGCGAAAGCGGAAGCGATGCGTGTGTCCGAACTGGTAGAGCAAGCGAGGATGCATGGCCTGGCGCCTAAGCGCAGCTAAGATCTATCGCGCCCTACTGCTGGCATATCCGGCTGAATTCCGTCACGAGTACGGGCCGGAGATGGAGCGGCTATTTGGCGATCGGTCTCGCACGGAGCCGCGTATTCGGCTCTGGCTCGAGTCGCTGGCCGACATCGCGCTGAGCGCGCCCAAGGAGCACCTTCACATTCTGGCTGCGGATCTGCGGTACGGCGCAAGGATGTTCTCAAGGGCTCCCGGTTTCACCTTCGTCGCATTGTCGGTTATGGCGCTTGGGATTGGTGCGACAACTCGGGTTCACGCACTTTTGTGGCGAGAACTCGGCAGGCTTCTTCGTCGTGTGGCGGCGTACGGCGGCCAAGCGGATGAACGCCAAGCTCCAGCAGATTAAGCAGGAACTGCGACCTCGGATGCACGCGCCGAAGGCCGCCACCGGCAAATGGCTGAAGCAGGTCGTGACCGGCTACTACCGATACCACGCGGTCCCCGGTAATCTGTGTGCGCTCACTCGATTCCGGTGGCGCGTGGGCCAGTTGTGGTGGCAGGCATTACGCCGTCGCACCCAGCGCCGCAAACTCACCTGGACCCAACTGGTTCCGTCTCTGGACAACTGGATTCCCCGGGCTCGTGCCGTGCATCCTTATCCCAACGCGCGCTTCGACGCTCGTATCCAACGTAAGAGCCGTATGCGGTAATCCTGCTCGTATGGATCTATGCGGGGGGTGGCCGGTAACGGTCATCCCTACCGCGACCGCACCAACAGACACAGAACCGCGCGCGTGAGCAAGCGGAAGATCATGCCCGCCGCCAAGCCGTCGAAAAACACCGCCAGGAACTGCACAAATGGAAAGTTTTGCTCGCCGAGGCCGAGGTAGACCAGCGCGTTTTGATGAACCTGAATCTCCAGACGCCCGAACATCGCGTCTCGGTCGGCCCGGAACGCATCAGCGACGCCCAAAAAGCCGCCTAAGTAGCTGCCAAGCTAACCTAGAAGTAACCTTAGATGTCCACCAGCGTTTTAGACCTGCCGCAGGTCGAAGAGTTGTACCGCAGCCTGGAGGACAAGGTGCGGACGCTCCGGCCCAAGGAGGATCTGACGCCGCTCGATCGCGCTTACCGGTTCGCGGCGGAACATCACAAAAGCCAGAAACGAAAGTCGGGTGAGCCGTACGTAACCCATCCGCTGGCGGTGGCGCACATTCTGGCCGACATGCAAATGGATCTGGTTTGCCTGCAAACGGGCCTGTTGCACGATGTCGTGGAAGACACATCCGCCCGGATCGAGCAGATCCGAGAACTATTCGGCGAAGATGTGGCGCGCTGCGTCGATGGGGTAACGAAGCTGAGCAAGATCAGTTTCGCGAATCGAGAGGACCGCCAAGCGGAGAGCCTGCGCAAGATGCTGCTGGCGATGACCAGTGACATCCGCGTCGTGATCGTCAAACTGGCGGACCGGCTGCATAACATGCGGACTCTGGGCTCGTTGCCACCCGAGCGGCAGGAGGCGATCGCGCAGGAAACCATCGACATCTACGCGCCTATCGCCCACCGATTGGGGATGGGCAAGATGCGCGGGGAGTTGGAAGACTTCTCGTTTCAGGTTCTCCACCCCGAAGAGGCAGCGGACCTGATGCGCGAGATTGAATCGAAGCGCCAGGAGAACGAGGAATGGCTCCGTCAGGTGCAAACGACGATTGAGCAGAAGCTGGCGCGGGAAGATATACCGGCGCGGGTCGAAGGCCGCGTGAAGCGCGCGTATTCCGTTTATCTGAAATTGAAGCGGCAGCGGATCACGCTCGATCAGGTGTACGACATTCTGGCGGTGCGAATCATCACCGATTCAGTGAAGAACTGCTATGCCGCGCTGGGCGTCATCCACAATGAATGGCACCCGATTCCAGGACGCATCAAAGACTTCATTGCCATGCCGCGGCCGAATCTGTATCAATCCCTGCATACCTCGGTGATTGGACCCGGCGGCGTCACGTTCGAAATTCAGATCCGGACGGAGGAGATGCACCGGATCGCGGAAGAAGGAATCGCGGCGCACTGGAAGTACAAGGAAGGCAGCAAGGGCCCGGGCACGGATGATCAGCGAATCGCATGGCTGCGCCAACTGATGGAATGGCAGCGGGATATGAGCGATTCCGGCGAATTCCTGTCGGGCGTCAAGATGGACCTTTACGCCGAAGAGGTCTACGCGTTCACGCCAAAGGGCCGGGTGATTGTTCTGCCCCGCGATGCGACGCCGATCGACTTCGCTTACGCGATTCACAGCGATGTGGGGAACACTTGTACCGGCGCTCGCGTGAACGGAAGCATTAAGCCGCTTAAATCCACGTTGCGGAATGGCGATGTAGTGGAAATTCTGACCCAGCCCGGACATCAGCCGAGCCGGGACTGGCTGGCGGTGGTGAAGACCTCGCGGGCCCGTAACAAGATCCGGCACGTCATCAATACCGTTGAACGCGCGAAAGCCGTCGAGATCGGGCAGAAGTCGCTGGAAAAAGAAGCCCGCCGGATGGGCGTAAGCCTCGGCCGCATTTCAAATGACGATTTGGCAAATGTCGCGTCCGAATACGGCGTCAGCAAGACGGAGGATCTGTACGCCGCATTGGGATTCGGCAGGTTCTCGGCTAGGCAGGTGCTCCAGAAAGTTGCGCCGGAGAATGGGGCTGGGACCCCGGAAGCAACCCCTCCGACACCGGCGTCGCGCCTGCCTGGACTGCAGCCGGGAGTTCCGTCCGGCGACGGCGAACTGACGATTCACGTCTCGGGTGCCGAGGACGTTATGGTTTACCGGGCGAAGTGCTGTAATCCGGTCCGCGGAGAACAGATCGTGGGTTACATCACGCGCGGCAAGGGTGTTGCCGTACACTCGGCGCAGTGTCCGAACGTTCAGAAACTGCTGTACGAACCGGAGCGCAAGATCGGCGTGGACTGGGCCCGCACCGCCAATGAACCGCTGCCCGTAAAAGTGGTGATCTATACAGACGACCGGCCCGGCATTTTGCATCAACTCACGTCTATTTTGAGCGATGAAAAAAGTAACATCCGGACTCTGGAGGCGCGCGGCGACGAGAAGCGGAACGATGAAAGCGCCGTGATCGACATCACAATAGACGTGCGCGACAAAAAGCAGTTAGAGCGGGTCATCACGGCATTCCGGCGTATCCCAGGAGTGAGGGATATCGAGCGGATGCAGACCGCCTAACGCCCGAGACAACGGAATGCAAGAATTGGAAATGCAGACGGCCGCGGCCGATCCCGAACATATCGCAATCTCAAAATCGACCGGCATCAAGATCGACTGGCGAGATGGCCACCACAGCGATTACTCGCTAGCGTACTTGCGCGATGAGTGCCCGTGCGCTACGTGTACGGGCGCGCATGGTACGGAGCCGCAAAAATCAAACTATGCGAGCCCGAACCCGTTTCCCATGTTTAAGCCCGCGCTGAAGATGAATTCAGTGGAGCCGGTGGGGCAATATGCGATTCGGATCTATTGGAATGACGGGCACAACACCGGCATTTATTCGTTCGATCATCTGCGGAAGATCTGTCCCTGCGAGCAGTGCAAGAGCAAACAAACTGAGCCTTGAGCGTAAGCGATGGGCGTGGTCAACTACGTCGTTGACCTTGAATCCGAGCCTTGAGCGTAAGCGATGGGCGCTGCCGTTGCCTGCTACAGCAGCCGGAAATTTACTTCGACCTGAGCCTGGGTCGCAACAGGGCGGCCGCCCTTCATGCCAGGACGGAAACGCCATTTCATAACGGCTTCGATGGCCTTTTCGTCGAGGCCTAGACCGAGGGGCCGAATCACGTGGATATCACGGGGCAGTCCGTTGGCGTCAACCACGATGGAAAGCAGAACGGTACCGGAGTACTTGGCTTTGCGCGCTTCTTCAGAATATTCAGGCTCCACTTTGTTGACCAGGACCGGCGCAGATACATCTCCGCCGATGCGGTAAACGCCGCCGCCTGTGCCGCCGCCCGATCCAGGGCCATAGCCGCTACCGCTTCCGGAGCCAAGGCCGCCGCCCGGTCCCGAGCCCAAACCATTGAGACCCTGGCCGCCCGATAGCGGATCAAGCTTGCTCATCGGGTCGCCATAGTTCTCGGCTTGGATCACCGGAGCGGGAGCCGTGATGGTTGGGGTGGCCGGAAGTTTTGGCTTTACCACCGCTTCGGCGGGAGGAATGAATTGCTTGGGAGCGAGTTTCGGGGCGACGCCGCGGTTTACAGGCACCGGGGCTTTCTGGCCGCCGCCTCCCCCTCCGCTCGCCTTCTGCGACGCTGGAGGAAGCTTGGGCTTGTAATCGGGAACGTAAATGATGTTTCCCAGGTCCGTGATCTTTTTTCGAACCGTCGGCGATTGGAAGATCAGGAGCATCAGGACGACAACTCCGACGTGTATCAGGAGCGAAACGGCGCCCGACTTCGTCTCTCCGCCGCCATATGCTCCCCAAATGCTGCCCACTTCTACGGGCTTGGAGGTCACTTGCAGAGGTGGCAGTTTGGGCGGCCGGATGAGATCCCGGACGTTGTGAACAAACGATTTGAACCAGGGCTGCTCTATCGAGTTGAGATTGCCAAGTTCGGCCCCCTCTAGCGGCCTCGAGGTGAGCTCGAGTGGCGGGAGCTTGGGCGGATGAATCGCTTCCCTAATGCTCCGAACGATGGATTTGAACCAAGGCTCTTGAAAATTGGTCGTCACCAAAAGACGATCCAGATGGTCATTGCCCTGGAATACGGGAGGATGCTCCACAGTTTCTTTCTCTAGGTCGCTAGTCACGAATAAACTCCGCCACTTAAAACCTCGCGCGACTTGATACTATGCACCCGTTGGACGTGTTATTAAAAATCACAGTTGCAAAATTTCGGTTCCCGGCGCTGGTCGATACCCTCAGTCTAGCCTAATTTGATCCGGGCGAGAGCCATTTCGGCGGGACTGTATCTTCTTTTACGAAGCCTTCACATTCCCGCCAGATGGGTTCCAGTACGTCGGTCAGCTCGTGGCCCGATTCCAGGCGCACCAGCCGCGCGTTTGGGTGACCCCTGGCGAATGCCACTGACTGTTCAACGGGAACCGAGGCGTCATGGTTACCATGAAAAATCAGGGCCGGCTGATGGAAGGCGGGAAAGGGCTCAAATTCGCGGGCATCGTCCATGAGCTGAAAACCAAGCGGGACCTCCCGCTGCTCGCCATAGTGGAAAACCGGCGCGGTACCGCGCTCCTTCCATTCGGCAAGACGCTGCGGGCCGAGCTCTTCGACCCAAAGCTGATGAAATCCAAAAGCAGGAGCCAGCAATATGAGACGATCGACCTCGGGATGGCGAGCGGCGTACAGGGCGGCCAGATACCCGCCGAGGCTGGATCCAATCAGGATGACGGGTTCGTCCCGTGCCAGAGTTTCCACCAGTTTCAATTGCCCGCTAATTGTAAGATGCTGAAAGTCTCCCTGTGCCAAATCCGGCACTGCCACGGGAATGTCGAGATTCCGGAGCTTGCCCGCGAAGAACCGCGCCTTGCGTGAAGCGGGGCTGGAGGCGAAGCCGTGGAGATAGAGGACACGCAAATGGTGAGGCAACATCTACATGTTAACGGCGAGCCGACCGGCGGCGGAGCGAGGCAAATGCAGCTCCGCGGCTTGCTACATCTGGAAAGGATCGCTAGAATCTACTTGAACTGAAAAGGGAAAGGCGCGCCTGCCGATAGGCTTCCGCGGAGATCATGAGGTAGTTTAGTGTGTTGGACCCGGGCAGCATGGGCGGAGTGGTACGAGCTTTGTCAAAACAGGAGAACAGGGAATGTCGGTAGCAGAAAAAGTAAAGCAGATCATCGTGGAACAGCTTGGGGTGGACGAGAACCAAGTCGACCCGAGCGCATCGTTCGTGGACGACCTGGGCGCCGACTCGCTCGATATCGTCGAACTGGTCATGGCTTTTGAAGAGGCATTCGATCTCGACATTCCGGACGAAGATGCGGAAAAGATCAAAACAGTCAAGGACGCGGTTGACTACATCGAGGCGAAGAAGAAGTAGTTGATTGCGCGGATGAGCTGGTTTCGCTTCGGGCGCGCAGAATCGGCGGGCAAATGATGGCGCGGCGACGAGTAGTTGTGACCGGGGTCGGGCTGCTTTGCTCGGTGGGCAAGGGCACAGAGGAGTGCTGGGCGGCAATCCAGGCCGGGAAAAACGGCATCGGCCAAATCACTCAATTCGATGCGTCGGAATTCGCCTGCCGTATTGCCGGAGAGGTGAAAGGTTTCGATCCCCTGCAGTACGTCGACAAAAAGGACGTAAAAAAGATGGGGCGGTTCATTCAGTTCGCAATGGCCGCCAGCTCGTTTGCGGTGGGTTCAGCGCAATTGCAGATGAAGCCCGAGGATGCCGAGCAAACCGGCGTCTATATAGGAAGCGGCATTGGCGGGTTTGAGGTGATCGAGCGGGAGCACAAGATCCTCCTGGAGCGCGGGCCCAGCCGCATCTCACCCTTTTTCATTCCTTCCTGCATCATCAACCTGGCAAGCGGGTACGTATCGATCAAGTACGACGCGAAGGGGCCGAACTCGGCTACCGCGACGGCCTGCACCACAAGCGCGCATTCGATTGGCGATTCGTTCCGGTTGATCCAGCACGGCGATGCGGACGTGATGATCTGCGGCGGAAGCGAGGCCTGCGTGACGCCAATGGGAATTGGCGGTTTCGCCGCAATGCGAGCCTTATCCACGCGCAACGAGGAGCCGCAGCGCGCCTGTCGTCCTTGGGACAAGGAGCGCGATGGGTTCGTTGTCGGTGAAGGTTCCGGAATCCTGATACTGGAAGAACTGGAGCATGCGAAAGGGCGCGGCGCGCGCATTCTGGCGGAGATCGTAGGGTACGGAATGAGCTCGGACGCCTTTCACATTACGGCTCCGCCTGAGGATGGAGACGGCGGGTTTCGCGTGATGCGCAATGCCATGCGCGATGCGGGCATCGAACCATCGGAAGTGCAGTACATCAATGCGCACGGCACTTCGACTGGCCTGGGCGATAAGGCCGAAACGGTAGCTATCAAGCATGCCTTCGGCGAGCATGCCAAAAAGTTGGCGGTCAGTTCGACCAAGTCGATGACCGGACACCTGCTGGGGGGCGCGGGCGGACTGGAAGCGGGAATTACCGTACTGGCAATCCGCGATCAGATTGCGCCGCCGACCATTAACTACGAATTTCCAGACCCCGAGTGCGATCTCGATTATGTGCCGAACACGGCGCGGCCCATGAAAATTGAGCATGCGCTGTCGAACAGTTTTGGCTTCGGCGGTACTAACGGATGTTTGATCTTCAAAAAGTACCAAGAGTAGTCTGAGTTGGCAAAAGGGTTCCCTTCGCGGTAGCATTGCAAGCATTCGGAAAGGAGCGAACATGCAGCTCGCTCAATTACTCTTTCCGGTGTTCTGTGTAGCCGCGCTGG
Organism: Bryobacteraceae bacterium; assembly: GCA_035475915.1. Taxonomy (GTDB): domain Bacteria; phylum Acidobacteriota; class Terriglobia; order Bryobacterales; family Bryobacteraceae; genus Bog-105. The sequence continues at coordinate 25,518 of DATIMA010000077.1, read as the reverse complement.
GTTCCGGGAGCGCATCCGCCCAAGACACCGGGGATCATTTTTACCAGGCTATTCGGAGTGACGATCTCGCGGCCGTCCGAACTCTCGCAATTTCGAATTCTGTAAATACTCCCGACAATCACGGTACCACTCCGCTGATGTATGCCGCGGCCCTCGGCAGTACCGAAGCAATGAAGCTGCTGCTGGATCGCGGCGCGGATCCGAATGCCAGGAATGCGTTCGGGGCGACCGCGCTGCTGTGGGCAGCCGGAGACATTGAGAAAGTTCGGCTTCTGCTCGCCAAGGGCGCCGCGGTGAACGCAGCCTCAAACTTCGGCCGTACGCCATTGATGATTGCAGCTCTGCACAACAGATCGTATGAGATCGCAAAACTGTTGATCGATAAAGGCGCAGACGCGTCGGCCTGCGACAAAACGAACTTTTGTGTATTGGAAGCCGCTGCACAGGGAAATGACACCGGTACGGTACGTCTGGTACTCGCGCGCGGAGCGAATGCGAAAGCGAAGGATAAAACGGGGACAGACGCCTTAATGGCGGGGGCAATGAACGGCAACATCGAAGTCGCGAAACTGCTGCTTGCAAAGGGCAGCGACGTGAATGCTGTCACGATCGAGCTTTTCGCGGCGGTCAAGAATGGGCCACTCGAATTGGGGCGATTCACTCCCCTGCTGACTGCGGTTCCATATGGCCCACCCGAAATGGTGAAACTACTGCTGGATGCCGGCGCAAACGTCAATACCCGGGATACGCGGGGGATGACGCCGTTGATGCTGGCCGTTTCGACTGACCGTCCGGACCCGCGAATCATCCGGCTGCTGCTGGCAAGGGGGGCTGACGCCTCGCTGCGATCGAAGCGCGGCGAGACGGCGCTTGATTGGGCGAACAAGTTTCGTAATCCCGAAGTGTTTGAAGCGCTTGGAATGAAAATGCCGGTGACCCCAGCGGCGATACAGCCCGTTGCATACGCAAAGCGGAACAGTGTGGATGCCAAAGCATCTGTGGAGAAGGGCCTTGCGCTTCTGCAAAACACCAGCGGCAAATTCATCGGCACGGGAGGCTGCATTTCCTGCCATGCACAAAACCTCACCGGGGTGGCCGCAAGCGTCGCTCGAGCGAATGGCGCGAAGGTGGACGGCAAGCTGAATACAGAGATGGCGCGGAGCACACTTGCCTTCCATGCCGGTGGCGAGCAGATGTTTCTGCAGCTGGTCGATCCTCCCGGAGCGGTCCACACAATGGAATACTCGGTACTGGATCTCGGAGCGAACCAAATCCCGGGTTCGCGGGCTCTTGATGCAATCGTGCTTTATATCGCAGCGGCCCAGAGCGAAGCCGGCAACTGGCCGTATCTGGGAGGAGGAGTCCCGCGGCCGCCCATCGAGGATGGAGACTTTTTCAGCACAGCGATGGGCGTCCGTATTCTGCAGCTCTACGACATTCCCGGCCGGAAGATTGAGTTTCAGGATCGAATCCAGCGGGCCGGTGCCTGGCTGAAGAACGCGAACCCGGTTAGCACCGAAGACCGCGCCATGCAATTGCTCGGTCTCCGATGGACCGGAACGCCAGTACAGGCGCGTGTAACGGAGCTTCTGGCACTTCAGCGGAGCGATGGCGGATGGGCACAGACACCCTGGCTTCAGAGCGACGCTTACGCTACCGGTCAGGTACTCTATGCGCTGCATGAGGCCGGTGTGCCGTCAAGTGCTCTGGCGTACAGCCGCGCTGTCGCCTACCTTCGAGACACGCAACAGGACGACGGGTCATGGCATGTCAGCAGCCGTGCCCCGAAATTCCAGCCGTATTTTCAGAGCGGCTTCCCCTACAATGACGACCAGTGGATCTCCATGGCTGGAACAGCCTGGGCCACAATCGGCATGGCGTACGCGATGCCGATGGCTACAGAGGCTCGCCGCTAGGCCGTCAGCTCAGCGCCGATGATGACACCTGAAATTTTTCAGCGTCGGGTCGCTTGAGTTCCAGGCCAATACCATGCCGCGAAAAGTCAGGTTTCAGATTGCCGTTGACGGCGGTAATCGCGCCATCGAAGAACATGTGTTCGATGCGAACATGATCGTAGAAATACTCGACATTCATCGCCGCGAGAATGGAGCAGCACAGTGTGGCGTGAATGGAAGGCGCGGTGTGCGCGGAATATGGATAGTGGCAGATCTCGCAAAGGCTACCGATTTTGATGAAATTCGATATGCCGCCGCAGCGCGTGACATCGGTCTGGAGCACGTCCACGGCCTGAGCTTCGATTAAAAGTCGCGCATCGTCGAGCGTATAGTTGTACTCGCCCGCGGCGATCTTCATAACTGCTGGTGAACGCTCCACCAGCAAATGCAACCCAATGCGGTCATCCGACGTAACGGGCTCTTCAAACCAGGTCACGCCCAGGTCGGCGAACTGCTCGCTTTTGTGGAGCGCCTGCTGACGGTCGTAAGCGCCGTTGGCATCGATATAGAGTTGCGCCTTTCCGCGTAGCGCCTTCTGGACAGCGCAGACGCGAGTGACATCCTGCTCCGGATGCGTTCCAATCTTCATCTTCACGCACATGAGGCCTTCATCAGCCCAACCGGCGAGTTGCTCGATGAGTTCCTTTTCGGTGTACGAAGTAAACCCGCCGCTGCCGTAAGCCTGGATTTCATCGCGCACTTTGCCGAGCAGGCACACTAATGGTTCCTGGAGAAGGCGCGCCTTCAGGTCCCATAGACAGGTGTCGATGGACGAAATGGCGCCCGAGACTAGCCCCGGACGCCCCCAGTTACGGACCTGTCGATCCATTGCAGAATGCAGGGCGGGAATATTGAACGGATCACCGTGCAGGATTTCCCGCTTGACCAATTCTTCGGCAACGTGAGCGGCTGCAGCGTTTGCATATGAGTAGCCGAGGCCTGTAATTCCATCCGCCATGAGTTCAACGATCACGATGGTGGTGGAATCCCACCTGGCGGTCCCGTCCGACTCGGGTTTATCGGTAGGAATCGTGTAGGCGGAGATTCGACCAGACGTGATCTTGACGCTCGAGCGTTCTGAACCCATCGGCTCTTCCGGATGTTAGACCAGCTCTTTGACGCGGTCCTTTGCGATCACCTCGGCGATCTTCTGCCAGTCCTTGGTGCCGCGCACCATGGATTCGGCGAAATGTAGCGCCTGTTCCGGCTTGATCTTCGCGGGGAGTGGCGGCTCGTTGGGGTCGACATAGCATTCGACAAGGGCCGGGCCGGGAACGGAGAGCGCGCTATCAATGACATGGCCGCATTCGGCGGGACTCTTAATGCTAAAGCTGGCCCAGCCGAAGCCGCGGGCGACCGCGGCGAAATCGATTGGCTGCAAACCTGTGACGTATTCAGGGTTGCCGAGCAGGACCATCTGCTCCCACTTGATCTGCGCGAGTTCGTCATTCTTGATGAGGAAGACTTTGACCGGCAACTTGTATTTCATGCACGTTGCCATCTCGCCCATCAGCATGGTGAACCCGCCGTCTCCAACCCAGGCAACTACGGTGCGCCCGGGATAAGCTACCTGCGCGGCGATTGCGTAGGGGAAACCGTTCGCCATGGTGGCAAGGTTTCCGGAGCAACTGTGCATCTGACCCCATTTGGCCGGGATGTGGCGTGCCCACCAGGTGGTATTGCTGCCGGAATCGCCGGCGACAATTGCGTCGGAGGAGAGGCGCTTCCCCAGTTCGAGAGCGACCACTTGGGGCTTCATCGGAACGTCTTTTCTGCTACCTCGCTCGACCATCAACTCGTTCCATTCCTTCATGCCCTTCTGAGCCTTTTCCAGGAACGATTTATGCTTCTTTTCGTTGAGAAGGGGCAGCAGCGAATTGACGGTTTCCAAACTGTCGCCCACCAGTGCGACGTCGGCAGGATAACGAATGCTGATGCGGGTAGGGTCCAGGTCGATCTGCACGCATTTCGCCTGCCCGGGTTTCGGGTAAAAGCTGATGTACGGGAAGCTAGTACCAATAATCAGCAGCGTGTCGCAATCCTGCATCGCGTCTTCCGACGGCTTTGTTCCCAGCAGCCCGATGCCGCCAGTCGTATAGGGGCTGTCGTCAGGCACGACGGCTTTCCCAAGTAGCGGCTTGATGATAGGCGCGCCGAGCTTCCCGGCAACTTGCTCCAATTGTTTACCGGCATGAAGCGCACCCCGCCCGGCGAGGATTGCAACTCTTTTGCCGTCGTTCAGGATCTGAGCGGCCGCTTCGAGCTCCCGGTTCGTCGGCTTCCTTGATCCTGTCCCGAATGTAGTACTGTCCGCGTGACCAGGCACGTTGCGGTTTGAACGTTCGTCATCGCTGACAGTCTGATCCTGAATGTCAATCGGCGTGGTGATATGAGCGACACCTTTGCGCGCCAGAGCTGTGCGGATGGCCAGTTCGGCGACGTTGCGGGCATGGGCCGCTCCCATGATGCGCTGGTTATAGACGCTTACGTTTTCGAAAAGCTTGTCGAGTTCCACATCCTGCTGCGTATGCGTTCCAATCAGGTCATGAAACTGCATGCCGGTGATGGCCAGCACGGGTTGCCCGTCCATCTTGGCGTCGTACAGGCCGTTGAGCAGGTGGACTCCGCCCGGGCCGGATGTCGCGACGCAAACGCCGAGTCTTCCGGTAAATTTCGCGTAGCCGCAAGCCATGAAAGCCGCGGCTTCTTCGTGCCGGACCTGGATAAACCGGATCTTGTCCTGCTTTTTGCGAAAGGCTTCTATTATGCCGTCCACGCCGTCGCCAGGAAGGCCAAATACGGTATCGACGCCCCACTGGATCAATGTTTCGACAATTACGTCGCCTGTTGTTTTCGCCATGCTCGTCTTGCGATCTCCAGATTTAAGACCCCACCGCGCACCACAAAGTAACGGCACAAAAACTCCGGGCGACGGGACGGGATCTGCACTGTAACTTCTATCAGTGGGACGCGGCCGCAACGCTTCCAGCATCGCCACGTCTACGCAGTGAGGCGATCCCCGGCATTGCCGTCTCTGCTACCTAGATGAAAAAGGCACTAGCCGTTGTTGACGAGCACATTAAAGATGGGCGGTTCCAACGCTCCCTCTCGTTAGTTGCGGCGCTTTCCAGCTTCGTCAGCGGCCTGGAGGTCTCCTATGAGCACTATAAGGGCAGCTATAGCAATCCAGTGATGTACAGCCCGGTGTTACTGAGCGGTGTTTTGACGGGGGCGGCTATCGCGGGGTTCTTCAGCCGGAGGGCAGCCGAACGCGTGCTGCGTTGGATCTCGGCGCTTACCCTGGCCGATGGCATTATCGGCTTCGGATTTCATATTCGCGGGATCCAACGGAAGCCGGGCGGATGGAGGCTGCCGCTTACGAATATCATTATTGGGCCGCCGATTTTTGCTCCGTTGTTGTTTGGCACGGCTGCCTATCTGGGATTCATCGCTTCGTATCTACGGCGCGAAGAAGATTCAAAACAAACGTGCGAATCGCCTTATCGCGGCTGGCGGCGCGACCTGAATGAGGGCCGGTTCCAGAAACATCTGTGCGGGGTAACGGCGGCATGGACTCTGTTTTCGGGTGTGGAAGCGTGGTACTCGCACTACAAGAGCAGATTCCATATCTGGTCGCAATGGCTTCCCGTCCTCCTGGCCCCCATCCAGTTCGGCGCGTGCATAGGAGGCATCCTCAGCGAACGGGTTGCGAGGCGTGTTCTTCCCACCGCATCCGCTGTTGCAACGGTGAATGGCACGATCGGATTTTTCTATCATGCCCGCGGCATTGTGCGGCGGCCGGGGCGGACCCGGCACTGGCTCTACAACATTCTTTACGGGCCTCCGATTTTCGCACCGCTGCTGTTTTCCGCCTGCGGCGCACTCGGTTTGCTTGCCAGCGTACTGCGGAGAGAAGGCCGTGATTAAAGCCGAAGAGAGCGCCGGCTCGTGGGTGCGCGATCCGAAGACCGGACGGGTGATCGCTCCGAAACAACAGCCCGGCTACTATCCGGGGTACAGCACTCTGGGGCAGAAGGCCTATTGGGACGCCAAGACGCGGGAGGTGGTTGAGGACCGAGTCTACAATATCCCGCCCATTCGTTTCTTTACCGAAGAGGAGGCCCTCACCATGGAAGCGGTGTGCAATCGCATTGTGCCACAGGATGACCGGACACCCGATCGTAAGATTCCGATTGTGCCCTTCATCGATGAACGGCTCTTCAAGAACGAGACGGATGGTTACCGGTTCGCTGATATGCCTTCGGATCGTGATGCCTACCGGCTCGGGATGCGTGCAATTGATGAGACCGCGCGCACGATCCACGGCGTTCCGTTTGTGGATCTTGATTCGTTGAAACAGGATTTCATTTTGAAATCGCTGCACGACGGAAAGAAACTGGCGGCGAACGCCATCTGGGAAAAGATGTCGATCAAGCGCTTCTGGCATCTACTGGTGACGGATTCGGTCGGCGTCTATTATGCGCACCCGTGGGCTTGGGATGAGATCGGCTATGGCGGACCAGCTTATCCGCGCGGTTACACGCGACTGGAAGGCGGCCAGCCTGAGCCATGGGAAGTGGATGAGCAGCCATACGAGTGGGAGGCGCCGCCGAATTCAATCTCCGATATTTATGAGCCGGGTCCAGGCGCGGGAAGTGTTTCGGGGCAGGGAGCCACGCATTGAAGACTCCAGTGTTCGGCGCTTTTAAGCGACCGCACGACGATAAGACGATACTCGGGCCGATGCAGCGCATTTCCGTAAAGGATATGCACCGCTTTCGCGAGAGCGAGGCGGTGGATTACTGCATAGTAGGTGTGGGTTCGGCGGGCGGAGTATTGTGCCAACGGCTGGCAAAATCGGGATTCAATGTAGTTGGCCTGGAAGCCGGGCCGTTTTGGGATACCGAGCGCGATTGGGTGAGTGACGAGAAGGGCTCACACAAGCTCTACTGGACCGATTTGCGGATCACGGGCGGCAAAGATCCGCTGGCATTCGGCGAGAACAACAGCGGCAAGGGCGTGGGTGGAGGTTCGGTTCACTGGGCTGCATTTGCACCTCGTTTTCATCCATCGGACTTCCGTGTATATACCGAAGATGGAGTGGGTGCCGATTGGCCCATTTCGTATGACGATCTAAAGCCGTATTACGAGCTGCTGGAACGCGAGATCCCGGTCGCAGGCCCGGCATACTTCCCCTGGGGCGATCCGCACGGGTACCCGTACGGCCCGCATCCGCTGGGAGGAATCGGGGATGTGCTGATGAAGGGATGCACGAAGCTGGGCATTCCGGTGGTGGCAGGCGGCCCGGTCGCGATTCTGTCCGCTTCGCGCGGCGACCGCCCACATTGTATTTACCGTGGGTTTTGCATTCAAGGCTGCAAAGTGGGCGCGAAAGCCAGCACGCTTATCACGCATGTGCCGGAAGCGCTGCGGTGCGGCGCGGAGATTCGGGACCTCTCCATGGCGTTCCGGATCTCGATGGAAGACAAGAAACGCGTAAACGGCGTCTTCTATTACGACCAGGAAGGACACGAGCATTTTCAGCGCGCGAAGGCGGTAATTGTTGCCGGATACGCGATTGAGACCCCGCGGCTGTTGCTGAATTCCGCCTGCCCGGGACACGAGCGGGGTCTGGCGAATTCGAGCGATACGGTCGGCCGCTATCTTATGGCGCAGGCGGGCAACGTCGTGCTGGGCCGCTTTGCCGAATTGATCCGGCCGTATAAAGCTCCGCCGGCTCACGCGCTAACAGAACATTTCTACGAGACGGACCCAGGCCGCGGATTCGCGCGTGGATTCGCGATTCAAACCGTCGCTCCGCTGCCCATCGCATTTGCGAAACAGATGATGAAGGCGAAGGGCGCCTGGGGTTGGGGCATGCGTCGCGTGATGATGGATTACAACCACTGGGCCACGCTAGGCGTGCTTGGTGAGATCCTTCCATGGGCCGATAATCGCGTGCAACTTGCGGACGAAAAGGACCAGTTCGGCATTCCAATCGCGAACGTGACCTTTAGCCTGCACGACAACGATAAGAAGATGATTGAGTTTGGGAAGAAAACCGTTATGGAAGTGATGTGGGCCGCAGGCGCGGAAGAGGTTGTGCAAGAATCCCGCTACGCCCACCTGGTTGGCGCGGCACGAATGGGCAATGATCCGTCCACTTCGGTTGTTGACAAGTTCGGGCGCACCCATGATGTATCGAACCTGTTTGTGTGCGATGGGAGCATCCTGCCAACACAAGGGTCAGCTAATCCGGGGCTCACGATTCAATCCCTGGCGGCGCGCACGGCCGATTACCTCATCTCGCAAGGTGAGAAAATCTTCACCTCTGAAGAGCGCGATATGACGGCGCCGCCCATCCGCCGGAACCTGGCTGTTGAGGGTGCATTCATTCACGGCGTGCCGAGAGTCTGGAATTGAGGGCCGTAGTTTAGTTTCCGGGCAGAGTGAACCGAGGTTCACAGCCGCACGCTTCCGCGTGATGCCAAGTGCGCTCAACCTTCGTCCGTCATACTGAGAAGGATGTCGTTGAGGTTGCCCGAGCCGGCGACTCGATTACCGCATGAAGATCATAGTTTCTGTTAAGCAGGTTCCGGCGCGCGATTCCGTGTTGCGAGTGAACGGCACAGGCAAGTGGCTGGATGAATCCGATCTCAGCTACGAGATGAATGAACCGGACGCGTACGCTCTGGAAGAAGCCTTGCAGTTGAAAGAAAAGCTTGGGGGCGAGGTGGTGCCGATCTGCGCGGGGCCACAAAGGGCAGCGCAGACGATCCGTGAGGCTCTCGCAAAAGGCGCGGACCGGGCAATTCACGTCTGTGTGGAGGAATCGGGCGCGCCAGATGCCTTCGCGACAGCGCAACTGCTTGCGGCGGCCGTGAAGGCGGAATCAGCCGACATCATTCTCACCGGATTGCAATCGGACGATCTGGGGTACGGGCAGACAGGCGTGATCCTGGCCGAACTGCTTGGGTATGCGCACGCGACTATCGTGATGGAAGTGGCGGTGCAGGGCGACACCGTTCGCGTAAAGCGCGAGCTTGAGGATGGATGGTTCCAGAATGTAACGCTTCCGCTACCTGCGGTGTTAACCATCCAGTCGGGAATCAAGAAACTCCGCTATGCCACGCTAATGGGAATCAAAAAAGCCAGGACCAAGGAAGTGAAGACCGTATCGGCATCTGAGCTGGCTGTAGACGGGACGCCTTCCGCCACCATGGAGCGCGTTTATTTGCCGCAGCGCGCGAAACAAACGCAGATTTTGTCCGGCGATCCGAAGAACGTTGCGCATCAACTGGTCGAAAAGCTCAGATTTGAGGCGCGAGTACTATGAGCGTCCTGGTCATCTTAGAGCAGCACGGGGGCAAATGGAACCGGTTGTCGTTCGAAGCGGCCGCAGCGGCAAAGAAGATTAGCGAGTCGCTTTCTGTGCCTTTAGAGGCGGTGATTCCGGGCTCCGGCCTTGATGAGATCGCCAACGAGGCGGCGAGTTATGCATTCCAAAAGATCTCCGTGGTGGACGATCCTCTTCTGCAGCAATACACGGCCGATGGATACGCGATTGCGCTGGAGCAGTTGATTCGGGCACGGCAGCCGACGGTAATCGTTTTCCCGCATACGTATCAGGTTCGGGATTATGCACCGAAGCTTTCGACGCGTTTTGGAAAGGCGCTCATCAGTGATGTCGTGGCCATTAACGCCCAAAGCGGTGAGCCCATCTTCGTGCGGCAGTTGTTTCAGGGAAAGCTGAACGCCGATGTTCGTGCGAACGGCGATCCTCAATTCATCTCCGTGCAGGCGGGGGCATTCCGGGCTGCAGAATCAGGCGGCGCACGATCCGAGATCGAGAAATTCGCAGTAAAGCTGGATCCTGCCCAGATTCGAAGCAAGCCCGAAGAGCCCTTCCGTGAGGCGCAACGCTCGGTTGACCTCACCGCGGCTGATGTGATCGTTTCAGTAGGACGTGGGATTAAGGAGAAAGGCAACCTGCCAGTAGTGGAAGAACTTGCCACCGTGCTTGGAGCGGAACTGGCGGCCTCACGTCCGATTTGTGACAATGGCTGGCTACCGATGGAACGGCAGGTTGGCAGCTCCGGGCAAACTGTGGCGCCAAAGGTTTACTTTGCCATTGGCATTTCCGGCGCCATTCAGCACCTGGTTGGAATGAAGGGTTCGAAAACGGTGGTTGCGATCAATAAGGATGAAAACGCGCCGATTTTCGAAACCGCCGATTACGGAATAGTAGGCGATCTCTTTGAGATTGTGCCGGCAGTAATCGAAGAAATTAAAAAGACAAAGGCTTGAAGTTCTGTTGATGAAGAGAAGTTTGAGAACCCGCTATGGGATTACGGGCGCTGTGTGCATTGCCCTGGCACTGGCCGGTTGCAACAAGCCGGTCTCACAAAATGTAGCAGCAACTGTCAATGGACGGCCCATTACCTACGCCGAGCTCGACCGGGCAATCGCGGCACAATTTCCCGCAGCCTCGCTGAAGACGAACGCGGACCAGACTACTCAGATCCGCCTGGAGGCACTGCGCGCCTTAATTGACAACCAGATCATGCTGCAGCGTGCGGAAAAGGAAGGACTGCTGGCCTCCGACGCCGATGTTGAGGCAAAATTCGGTGAATTGAAAGCGCCGTATACAAAAGAACAGTTCCAGAAAGTCCTGGAACAGCGCAAGATGAGCCTTTCCGATTTGAAGGCGCAGATCCGGAGGGAGTTGAGCGTGACGAAGCTCTTTAATAAGGAGATCGGCTCGCACATTTCTATTTCGGATGCAGACGTAAGCGCCTTCTACAACGCGAATAAAGCGAGCTTTAATCTGGCCGAGAATAAAGTACGTCTGGCACAGATCCTGGTGACATCCGGGCCTGATCCGAACATTAACAATCTCAAGAACGATAAAGCGCAGAACGATCAGCAGGCGCGCGCGAAGATTCAAATGCTGGATATGCGAATCCGGCAAGGTGAAGATTTCGGGACGCTGGCCCAGAACTACTCGGAGGATTCCAACACGGCTCCAAATGGCGGCGATTTGGGATTCGTTCCGGAATCCGCGCTCGACAAAGCGAATCCGGAGATCCGCAGAGCCATTATGGACATGACCCCGGGACAGGTTTCCCAGGTTCTGCATACTCCGGAAGGCTACCGGATTATCAAGTTGATTGCGAAGGAACCGGCCGGACAGCGGCAGTTGAGTGATCCGCGCGTTCAGGAGGAGATCCGGCAGGGCTTGTTTCAGGGCAAGGAACAAGTGCTACGCTCGGCGTTCTATGAAGTGGCCCGGAGCGAAGCGAAAGTAGTGAATTATTACGCGGAATCGGTTCTGGAGAGCCGCGATAAAAAATAGGTCGCCGGGCAGAAGATTCGATTCATTCAGTACTCGTCGCCGGGATTGCTCAGGTTGCGCCTCTGGAGCGGCTTCGCTCCTTCAGCTAACTGCTTCAGTCTCGCCATAATCTCCGGTTCACGTTGCTTGTAGGTGCTGATACCGTTTAGCGGCGATTCTTCAAGTATCCTGCCGCCGCCGGCGCGGTAAATCACTTTGAATTCGCCCGGAATGCTGAGGCTGTACACGTCGGCCTTAAGATCACCGAGCGTAAGCGTAGCTACCAATTCCTCATCCATGTTTGCTATTGCTCTTTCTCGGCTTGCTGGTGAACAAGCTGCATGTATTCGCGAATGTAATCGCGATACATCACCGGAATTTCATCGTGGTTAATCTCGCCGCCTAAATCCGCGTGATGGCCCGTGCGTCCTGAATACTCGGTCTTCAATCGCTGATTGCTGGATGACGTTTCAACCGTCATGTCTCCGGTCAAGCTCGCCGAGCGTTTGCCGATAATCTCTGCAAGCTTGCCCATGGCCCTAAGCTGCCGGGCATCCCGGATATCTTTATCGCCATTAGTATGGCCGATTCCGGAATGTGCGCCTGCGCTCTTCCTCTCGGCTGATTCATTGCTGGTTTGACTTTGAGATGCCTGCGTTTTTTCAGTGGTCTGACCCTGCGCCGCGCCCTGCGTATTCTGTTCGTCGCCGGCCTGCCGGTTTCGCGCATCCTGCTGCATGTTGCCATTCCGGTCCCTGGCGTCGGCCCTCTGATCACCCGATTTCTTGTCTCCTGACGTTTGATCGCTGCCGTTTGGGTTCTGGGAGCGGGTATTCGGCCTCAATTTTGTCATCAGACTGGAAAGCGCGTTTTTCATTCTGTCCATCAGCCCTGACGAACTCTGGCTGTTAGAAGCGGCTTCGTTCTCTCTATCAAGCGACTGATGCGGAGGCTGAACGGTCGCACTGCCGGGGGCCTGCTGTTGCTCGCCGCCGGGTCGAGTCTGAGCGCCAGAGGAGTTGTTGCTTTGCGCATGCCCCTGTCCGGCCTGGAACCGATCATGCTGATCAGCATCGCGGGATTGGGAAAGTTTGTGGCTGGATGGCCCGCTCGGGCCGGCCGTCTGGCTTGCGCTCGGATCCTGCTGCGGTAGCAACTCGCCGCGTTTTTCGTTTGGCTGTGCGGCATTTGCTGGTGGCGCGCCCTGGCGGCGTGCTGGCTGGAGATCCGCTTCCTGCTGCCACCGCTGTGGAACGACCGCACTCTCGATCCGCTCGAGGACCTCTCCAAGCGGAAGAGGAATCATCGACTGTTCGAAATTCAGATTGCGGGTCACCAGGTATCGAACGGCAAAGAGACCGAACGCTACCGCTGCTAGCGCGGCCGCGACAGCCCAAGCACGCTGGCCGCGGAAGCGGAAAACGCCAGCGAGTCTCACGGTTAAAGCGGTTCGCTCGGCGCGCGCGATCTGGAAACGAGCGGCGGCATCCCGCGATGCCGGATGCTCTGTCAACAGGAACCAGGCAGTGGATAGCGAATCGCTGAGCCCCAGCCGCGCATCGAGAAGCTGCGCCACCCGGTACGGTGACAGGCTTCGAGCCCGCACCTTGTAGGCGGCGATCGCCATGCCGGCGATACCCAAACCCGGCAGCCAGTACCAGCGCAGAATCTGCGTTCCAAGCACGAGCATCACGATAACGCCCGCGAGCACGATGCCAAGCGCCAAGCCCAATTCCTCTAGCGCAAGAAGGCACATTCGGCGTCTGCGCGCCGATCGGACAACGGTCTGTACGGGGCCGGTGCGGTTGATATCAGCGATAAGCACGGCTGTGTTCCGCCTGCCCGATTATCACAGATTGGAAGGATGGTGCGCCCGGACAGATTCGAACTGCCGACCTTCTGGTTCGTAGCCAGACGCTCTATCCAACTGAGCTACGGGCGCAGCAGACCTCAGTATAACAATCCAGTAGGGTCCTGAAGGCGTTTGGCTCAGCTCGCGATTCAGCCTGCGCTTCAACTCCGCTTCTGAGCGGATTCGTCGACCGTGAGCACCTGGACGCAATTGCGGCCGCTCGCTTTGGCGCGGTACAGGGCTTCATCTGCTACGCGAACGAACACGTCGGGATCTCGCCCGGAATCGTCGGAAACAGTTGCTCCGAAGCTGGCCGATACGCGCAGCTCGGCGCTGTCTACCAGCATGGTGCTCGATTCCAGTTTCTGGCGCATCCGCTCAGCCTGACTTTTCGCCTGCTCCAGATCGCAGTTGGGAAGAACTACCAGAAATTCCTCGCCTCCGTACCGCCCCACTTGATCGTAGGGTCGCATGTTGCTGCGTAACCGGGCAGCGGTTTCACGCAGAACTGCATCGCCGGCGAAGTGGCCGTACGTGTCATTGATCTTCTTGAAATGATCGATGTCGAGCAAAATTACCCCAACACTGCGGTGATCGCGCTGGCAGCGCGAGATTTCCTGTTCCAAGGCGGAGCAGATGGCGGGCCGGTTTGGCAGCATCGTCAGCAAGTCTTTATTGGCGCGTTCCCGGAGTTCTTCCCGGGCCTGTAGAAGATCCATCTGGAGATCGATAATGCGCTTGCCAGCGCGGAGCCGCACTTGTAATTCGTGTTGGTCGAAGGGCTTGACGATGTAATCGTCCGCGCCAGCCTCCAGACCCTCAACCGTTTCACCCTTAGTGTTCTTGGAAGTCAGCAGCAATATATAGGTATACGGCTCGCGATGGGTTTCCCGCACGCGCCGGCATACTTCGGGTCCTGTCATATGGGGCATTACCCAATCCAGAACGGCCATGGGCGGCGGGTCGGGCTCGGCAAGAATCTTCCAGGCTTGCTCGCCGTTCTCGGCTAGGACGACCTCGTATCCCCAATGTGCCAGCGCGCTTCGCAGCATCGCCCGGGATGTGGCGCTATCGTCGGCTATCAGAACCTTCATATTGAGCTCGAGCTCGCCTCGCTGAAGAACTAATCGGCCATTGGGATCAGAATATTAGTCCTTCGGCAAGGCAAAGCTCTACGTTAATGACTACCCCTGATAGCGGAATCTCCTGGTTTCCGTAAGCGCCGATTTAGCCTTTCTCAGGGCACATTGGATGTCACCCTATATTATGGGTGTGCCGCTCGAATTTCCAGCCAATGCGTTTGGCTTTCGAGCGAAGGAGCTTTGGATGAACAATTCTGTACTCGTGCCGATGGTTGTGGAGCAGACTTCGCGAGGCGAACGCGCCTATGACATCTACTCGCGCCTGCTCAAAGAAAACATCATATTTCTCGGCACTCCTATCGACGATAACGTAGCCAATCTGATCATGGCCCAGATGCTATTTCTGGCGGCTGAGGATCCGGAGCGCGATATCTCTCTCTATATAAACTCCCCCGGCGGATCGATCACGGCCGGTCTTGCCATTCTTGACACGATGCGGCTGATTGAGCCGGATATCGTGACCTATTGTCTGGGTCAGGCGGCCTCGATGGCGGCCGTGCTGCTGGCTTGCGGGACCAAGGGCAAGCGCTTTAGCCTGCCCAATTCGCGGATTCTGATTCACCAGCCCTCAATGAGCGGTTTGGGAGGTCAGGCCGCGGATATCGATATTTATGCGCGAGAGATCCTACGCATGCGCCAATCGCTGAACGAGATTCTCGCGGATGCGACCGGGCAGCCAGTGGACAAAATTGCCCGCGATGTGGATCGCGATTATATCCTGGAGCCGCAGGCAGCGCTCGATTACGGCATGATTGACCGGGTAATCACGAATCGCAGTGTAACGCCGGTGCCGACACGGTAATCTACCACTAAGAAAAGTAAGGGGCTAGAGGGTAGTCCTAGCCCCTAGAGTTACGCAGCCGGCAGCCCGGCGCGCCTCGCTAAGTTCTTTGGAAAGCGCTCTTTACTTCGGAGTATCAGATCGGGGTGCGACCTCGGTATGTCCAGACGCACTATGTAGTTTGGAAGTCCCTACGGAATTTGGAAACATTCAGAGAAGTTTTGCCTTGACCGCCAAAACAGATGTGAGTTAGAGTAATGATTCCGTTACGATTTACTAAAGTATAAAATTCGCTTATCGAATAATGCTACGATCGTACCCCATTTTAGCCGGGTTGATTCTTCTGATGGCGACGGCTGGCGCTGTTGAGGCGCGAGCGGCTGATGCAGCGGCAGCCGGAGCGGTCCCGGATGCGGGAGAGTTCACTACGTCCGGGCTCTCGTCCCTGAACTCTTCAGCAAACGACAGCAGCATGGTTCATTCCCGCGAAGCGGATGAACGGCTCAGCCGGGCGGATGCGCACCTGAACAGCGGGCGGCAGTTATATTTTCAGGGTGATCTTGATGGGGCCCGGCGCGAGTTCGACCTAGCAGTGGATGCGCTACTGAATGCGCCTGATTCCCTGCCGGATCACCGGCGGATCGAGCGGCGGCTGGACGAAATCTGCGACCTGATTTATCGCTTCGACGTGGAGAAGCTGGGTGCCGGCAAAAGCGGAGACGAGCAGGAAGCGGTGGTCTTCGACAAAGCGCCGATTGATGAAATCAGCCACATGACTTTCCCGGTTGATGAGAATCTGGCGCCGAAGCTGAAGACGGAATTGAATCAGACAACGTCCGGCATCCCGCTGGAGCTTTCGGACCCGGTGCTCAGTTACGTGCATTATTTCTCGACTGATCGCGGACGTAAGATTCTGCTGGCCGGGTTTCAGCGGTCGGGTCGCTACAAGGCGCTGATAGAACGCGTTTTTGCGGAAGAAGGCGTTCCACAGGAGCTGGTTTATCTGGCGCAGGCCGAATCGGGATTCCTTCCGCGTGCGGTTTCGCGCAAGAATGCCGTGGGGATGTGGCAGTTTATCGCCGGCACGGGCGCTACTTACGACCTAGTGCATACGTCCACTTTTGACGAACGCTTCGATCCCGAGAAGGCCACGCGGGCGGCTGCGAAATACCTGAAAGATCTGCACGCCCGATATGGCGACTGGTACCTGGCGATGGCCGCTTACAACTGCGGAGCGGGAGCGGTGGACCGGGCCGTTGAGCGAACCGGGTATGCGGATTATTGGGAATTGCTGAAGCGGCACGCGCTTCCGAAAGAAACCGCCAACTACGTGCCGATCATTCTAGCGATGACGATCATGGCCAAGAATCCTCAGGATTACGGGCTGGAGAATATCGACACTGACCCGGCTATCGAGTACGACAATATCCAGCTGGCAGCATCCACCAATCTCAACCTGATTGCCGATGCCACCATGCAGCCGCTTTCGGTGATTCGCGACCTGAATCCGTCGCTTCTCAAAATGGTTGCACCGGCGGGATTCCAGATTCATGTTCCCAAGGGTACTGGCCAGACGGCTCAGGCCGCGCTGGACACAGTTCCGGCTGAGAACCGCTTGGCATGGCGGCTTCATCATGTGGAATCGGGCGACACTCTGGAAGCGATTGCCAGGTCCTATCATCTGGCGCCGGAACGCATAGTCGCAGTGAATCAGGGCGCCGACTCACTGGAAGCGGGCGATGTACTGCTGATTCCCGCCGTGTTTCACCCGGAACCTACCCGAAGGGTCACGAGACGCAGCAAGACGGCTCACGGAAGGACAAGCACGACCGCCCATTCGCACGCCGGAAGATCCAAGGGACGCAGCGCTCATGTGGCCGCATCGCGCCGCTTGCCTACTCAGGTTCTGCACCGTAAGGCGACAGTTCGTACGGCGCGCCTGCAGTAACTGTTGAAGAACGCTCCCTGGCGGTCGCGGCTCGGTTTAGTCTTGTTCGCGCGGTCCGCAGCGCCGGCATAACACTTCCATCTCCGATTCAAAGGTTGTTTCCAAAGTTGCACTTGATACATTGCTTGTGAAATCATTTTGCTTCTCGCATCATCTCGATGCATAGTAAGAATGACGGAAGGAGGAGAGCGTGAGAATAGGCTACTGGCTCAGGCCAGAGGATGAGGATGAAGACTTCGACTACGAAGACGAGCATGTCGAACTCGCATCCGAAAAGGACGAGTACAACGACGAAGACGAAGATGAGGATGAGGATGAGGAGAACGAGGGAGAAACCGCGGCGGCTGTCCCTCCTGCCCGGCGGACACATGCAACTCACAGTGCTCTACCGGCAAACAATTCTGAACCCGTAACGGCCGGTGAGCCGGCAGCAAGCACCGGAAGTGAGGTTGGGGCCGGCGCAATGCCTCCAGCGGGAGCGGGCGAGAAGGCAGGTGCGTTACCACCGGCTCGTGCGCCCAAGAAGGCTGCCGCCAAAAAGACGCCGCCTGCCAAGGCAGCAAGCGTTCCCAGTGCGCCGAAGAAGGCTGCCCCACCGAGGAAAGCAGCAACTAAAAAGGCTGCAACTAAAAAAGCTGTGACCAAGAAGGGCGCGGCCAAGAAAGCGGCTGGAGGCAAAAGCGCAAGAAACGCCGCACCGGTTTCCAAGGCTGCGAAGAAGGCGGTCAAGAAAACCGCTCAAAAGAAGGCTCCCGCTAAGAAAGCGGCAAAGCGGCCAATGAAGAAAGCTGCCGCGAAAAAGGCGGCTCCCAAAAAAGCGGTAAAGAAGGGCGCCTCAAAAAAGAGCGCTTCAAAGAAGAGTTCAAGGCGGAGATAGCAGGTAAGCACCGGGCCTTGCCGTTGTGAGTAACGGCAACCGCCCGGCCCCGGGACGGGCTCTATTTGGCTTGCTTGCGCACGACCGCACGGCAACGTTCAAAAAGGTCTAGCAGAGCCTCGGCATATTCTTCCGCCGACCGGGGGCCCTTCCCTCCGAAGCCTGCCACGGGTGTGCCTCTGCCATAGCCAGTGGTCACAGCAACGAATTTCATCAATTCGAGCGCGACCTCATCGGGGTTCGCGGGCCGCTGGTTTTCCGAACTCTCTTCAGCCATCCGTTGGTTTTGCTCCTTGCCTTGCACAGTTACCATAAGAAACCATTTCCTTCCGCGCGCGATTCAGAAGTCTGCGTTCGCGTGCTAGCCTGATTCTCTCATCTACCCTTATTACATGCCTGTTCGCGCGCATAAACTGATCCGCAAAATGCGGGGCGGCGCGCAGGCTCACCTGATAGAGACCGAAGACGGCGATTTCTACGTTCTGAAATCGACCAATAATCCCCAACATCGCCGCATTCTTGTCAACGAGTGGCTATCCTGCGCGTTTCTTCGCTACTTGCAGATATTCGTTCCGGACACAGCGTTGATTGAACTGACGCCGGAGTTCGTGGCCGCGCATCCCGATCTGTATCTCTCGATGGGTTCACGACGCGAACCGATCCCAGCGGGCATTCACTTCGGATCGCGGCTGGCGGTACACCCGGACCGGGTTGCCATTTTCGATTTTCTTCCGGACAAGTTGTTAAATAAGCTAGAGAACCGGGTCGACTTTTTGGGAACGCTGGTCTTCGACAAGTGGGCGGGAAATGCCGATTCCAGGCAAGCTGTTTTTTTTCGGGCGCGCGCCAAGCACTGGACGCCATTGAAGGGAGAGACGCCGGCGAAGATCGGATTTTTCGGGCAGATGATCGATCACGGCTTCGCATTCAACGGCCCTCACTGGCAATTCCAGGACTCACCGCTGCACGGCCTCTACTTTCGTACTTCGGTTTACGACGAAGTGCGATCGCTCGATTCGTTCCAGCCGTGGCTTGAGATGGTGGAGCACTTTCCTCTCGAAGTGATCGATTCCGCGTGGAAGGAGATTCCGCGGTATTGGCTGGATGGGGATGAAGATGAACTTGAGAACATGCTGGAGGAATTGGTAAAGCGGCGGTCGCGCGTGCCCTCGTTGATTCAGGAAGTGCAGCGCAAGCGCACTAGCGCGTTTGCAAATTGGCGCTGATCTCATCCGCGAGATTCTGAGCAGTCACAGGCGCGAGCAGAATTCCGTTGCGGTAATGCCCGTATGCCAGGTAGAGCCGCTTGGAATCCCAGGCGCCCAGGTGTAGATCGTCGCTTCCCGGGCGGAAACCGATCCATGTCTCAGAGGGAGTGGTCTCGTGGAGATGCGGCAGCACAAATCCGGCCGCAGCCGCCAGATCTGAAACGATGCGCGGGTCTATTCCGCGGTTGAATCCGACGTGCTCGACGGAAGCTCCGGCAATCAGCATTCCATTGGCGCGTTGCAGCAGGTAAACGGAGCCATGGCGAATGATGGTGCTGCAGGTTTGCTCCGGCTGATGATATCCGATGAGATGACCCTTTACAGGCTCTGCGGCGGGAATGGGCAATGTCCCGTCGATTGCAATCGAATCACTCCACGCGCCAGCGGCAACTACAAGCGCCCCGCAGCTGTGCGCGCCTGAAATGGTTTCTACATGGACAGCATCCATCGTGACCGTTGCGCCTGTTACCGCGCTGTGCTCAACAATATGAACATTCAACTTTAGGCAAGCGGAGGCAAGTGCTGCAACCAGCTCGCGCGGATTTACGATGGCATCTTCAGGATAGAATCGGGCGCCGGCAAGACCTTCGCTTCGGACGTGCGGCCAGAAGGTGCGGACCTGGGCGATGGTCAGCGGCTTGGACAGGATTCCAATTTCCGCTTGTCGCGCGGCCCGAGCTTCGAGCAGCGCGAGATCGTCCGGCCAGTAAGCAACATCGAGGCTCCCGCACTGCTGGTAATCGATACGATATCCGGATCCTGCTTCGAGCTCCTTAACAAACGCCCCATACAGCCGGCGCGATTCAAGCGAGAGAGTCGCCAGACGCGAGCGGGCTTCGATTTCACCGCCGGGGGCCAGCATACCGGCGCCAGCCCAACTGGCCTCGCGCCCGATACTGCCCTTTTCGAGGATCGTAACGGGCCAGCCCTGCTGGGCCAGACGCCAGGCGATAGATAAGCCAATAAGCCCGCCGCCGGCAATTGCGATGGAGTCGCGGGAGGACCCTTCCTGCACAGTCGCGGTTCTGTTCGGGCTCTTCCGGCTCACGCCGGTTCCTGTAGAGCCTCCGGCTCGGCGCTGGCGCGCTTCACTACTTCCAGGAAGGCCTTCGCCGCATGGCTCAAAGCGCGGCGGCCCGGATAGACAAGGCGAATCTTGCGTTCCAGGTTCAATTCTTTCACCCGGATTTCTCGCAAAAGATCCTGCTGAAACTCCTGCTCGACGCACATGCGCGGCACGAACGCGACACCTTCGTTGTCTTGCACCAGTTTGCGGATGGTCTCTATCGTGGGCATCTCCACGTCCATATTCAGCGGCACTTTGTGACGCTGGAACTCGCGGAGCACCGCTTCCCGATACGGCGAGATCACATTGTGGGCAATAAACGTTTCCATATCGAGTTCCGTGATGGAGACCTCCGCCCGGTTTGCGAACCTGTGCTTCGGCGAGACGATCAAAGTCAGCCGGTCCGTGTAAATGATTTGGGTCAGCAGATGATCATCGCCCGGATCATAGCTGATGACGCCCAACTCCAGCTCTCCGTCGAGTAACTGGGATGGAATCTTGCTCGATTCCGACCGGCGCACTTGCACTTTTATCTTCGGAAACAGGCGACGGTATTGCTCAATGTGCCTGATGAGATAAAGAGACGTGCTTTCATTCGCGCCGATGCACAGCCGCCCCGCGTAATTGTCCTTTAGCTCACGAAGCGCGTTCTCCAGGTCACCTTCGAGGTTCTGGAAACGCCTGGCAAACTCCAGCACAATCCGCCCCGCATCCGTCAGCAGCAATTCGCGACCGGAGCGGTCAATCAGTTTTTCTTTGAGATCACTTTCAAGCCGCTGAATGGCAATGGAGATAGCTGGCTGAGTGCGCAACAGCTTCTCGCCTGCGCGCGAAAAACTTCGCTCAGTGGCGACTGTAAGGAAGACTTTTAAAGGGTATAGTTCCATAACGCCCCCGACCTTAGGCGTTTATGACATCATTATAACTTATACAAGGTGCGAAAACTATAAATTTGCATAATCAGCTTCACTACTTTAGGATAGGAAAAGCTTCGCAATAGGAGAACCCCTTGAGCCGAGTGTACATCTTTGATACCACTCTCCGGGACGGAGAACAGTCGCCCGGATGCAGCATGACGATGCCAGAGAAGCTGAAAATGGCCAGCGCCCTGGTAGACCTTGGAGTGGACATTCTGGAAGCAGGCTTCCCCATTGCTTCGGAAGGCGATTTCGACGCGGTGGATGCCATTAGCCGGCAGTTCCCATGGGTGCAGGTGGCCGCCCTTGCCCGCTCCTGTACGCTGGACGTGCAGCGCGCAGCGAAGGCTTTGGAGCGAGCGAAGAGGCCGCGCATCCATACGTTCATTGCGACCAGCGATATTCATCTGAAATACAAGCTTCGGAAGAGCCGGCAGCAGGTGCTGGACGACGCCGTAGCGGCGGTGAGCCTGGCGCGAAATTACACGGATGATGTAGAGTTTTCAGCCGAAGATGCCACACGCACGGATTTGGCTTACCTGGAAGAAGTCAGCCAGGCGGTGGTAGAGGCCGGGGCGCGTACGGTGAATCTGCCGGACACGGTCGGCTACTCCGTGCCGGAAGAATATGGAGCGCTGATTGGAAGGATTGCGACTCTTCTGGGCGATCGCGCGATCGTAAGCGTACATTGTCACGACGATTTGGGGCTCGCTGTTGCGAACTCGCTAGCGGCAGTGAGTGCCGGGGCCAGGCAGGTGGAATGCACCATCAACGGAATTGGCGAGCGCGCCGGAAATGCAGCGCTCGAAGAAGTCGTCATGGCGATCAAGACGCGACAGGACCGGTTGCCCTTCAGCACAAAGATCAACACGGAAAAATTGTTTCCGGCCAGCCAGACTCTGACGCGGTTCATCACATTTGGCCCGCAACCCAACAAAGCAATTGTTGGCGAGAACGCTTTCGCGCATGAGGCGGGCATCCATCAGGATGGGTATCTGAAAGAGAAATCGACCTACGAGATTATGGCCCCGGCAAGCGTTGGCGTGCCCGAAAGCCGGATCGTGTTAGGGAAACACAGCGGACGCCACGCTCTGAAGAAGCGCGCGGAGGATCTGGGCTATCGGCTGTCGCAGGAACAACTGGAACACGTTTACCAGCATTTCACGCATCTGGCGGATAACAAAAAAGGCCTCCGCAACGAGGAGATTGTCGCGCTGGTGGAATCGGCCATTGCCGGGGAACCAGTGGATAGCCGCGTGACAGTCGCTTAGTTAATGAAGCTCGATATTTTATTGCTGCCCGGTGACGGAATCGGTGTAGAAGTTATCCGCGAAGCAGCGAAAGTGCTGCGTCATGTGGCGGAGGCGTTCGGGCATCAAGTCTCCGCGAAGCAAGGTCTGCTGGGCGGCATCGCCATCCATAAGACCGGCAATCCATTTCCGGACGAGACTCGGGAGATGGCTCTCAATGCGGATGCCACGCTGCTGGGCGCGGTGGGACTGCCCGAGTTCGACAATGCGCCGCCCGACAAGCGGCCCGAGCGAGGCTTGCTTGGAATTCGAAAAGCGCTGGGCGTGTGTGCGAACCTTCGACCAGTGCGGAGCTATCGCGCGCTGCTGGATTCCTCACCACTGAAGAACGAACTAGTGGATGGCACGGATATGATTATCGTCCGCGAGTTGACAGGCGGATTGTATTACGGGACGCCCCGCGGCATCTCCGGAACCGGTTCTGAGGAACGCGCGGTCAATACCATGGCGTACACGCGTCCGGAGATTGAGCGGGTGGCGCACATGGCGTTCCAGCTTGCCCGCAAGCGAAAAAAGAAAGTTACTAGCGTCGACAAGTCGAACGTGCTCGAAAATTCGCAGCTCTGGCGTCGCGTGGTCACCGAAATCGCCGGTGTATATCCCGATGTGGCTCTCGACCACGTCCTGGTAGACAACTGCGCGATGCAGCTGGTGCTGAGCCCGAAGCGATTCGATGTAGTGCTTACTGAAAACCTGTTCGGCGATATCTTGAGTGATGAAGGGGCTGTGCTGGCTGGCTCCATCGGGATGCTGCCGTCGGCTTCATTAGGCGAGAAGAAGGCGTCCGGGGCGCGGGTTGGATTGTATGAGCCGGTGCATGGATCGGCTCCGGATATCGCCGGCCAGGATAAAGCGAATCCGCTGGGCGCGATTGGGTCGGTGGCAGCAATGCTGGAGTACAGTTTCGGTTTGAGTGAAGAAGCGAACTCGGTATATCGCGCCATTGAAGAGGTTTTGAATAGCGGGAAGGTAACGGCTGATTTGAAGCCGGCCGGCCGGCCCGCAAGCACACCGGAAGTGGGCGCAGCGGTTTGCGAGGCTATTTCCGCGCGCGCGGTTTCAGCATAGCGCCGCTGCACGGCAGCGAGTCAGGTACTTATAACATGTCAAAGGCAAACGGTGCGGTATCGAAGCCGCGCACGATCATCGAGAAGGTATGGGATAACCACGTGGTTGCGGAGCGCGAAGGCGCGCCGACGCTTCTGTATATCGATCTACACCTGGTCCACGAGGTGACATCACCGCAGGCGTTCTCGGGCTTGCGCGAGCGCGGATTGAAAGTCCGGCGGCCCGATCTCACCATCGGGACCACCGATCACAGCATCCCGACCTACGACCGCTCGCTACCGATTCTCGACAAGATCGCGGAAGCGCAGATCAACCAGTTTGAAAAGAACTGCCGCGAGTTTGGCATACCGTTCTTCGGCCCGCATAGCGATAAGCAGGGGATCGTGCACATCATCGGGCCGGAGCAAGGCCTGACTCAACCCGGAATGACCGTGGTTTGCGGCGATAGCCATACGGCGACGCACGGCGCTTTCGGCGCGCTGGCTTTTGGAATCGGCACCAGCCAGGTAGAACACGTCCTGGCTTCGCAGTGCCTTCTGCAAAGCCGCTCGAAGACCTATGAGGTTCGGGTGGAGGGCAATTTGAAGCAGGGAGTCGGAGCGAAAGATATTATCCTGAACCTGATTTCGCGGATCGGCATCGGCGGCGGAACCGGATGCGTGTTTGAATACTCCGGTTCGGCCATTCGTTCGCTCTCGATGGAAGAGCGCATGACCATTTGCAACATGTCGATTGAAGGAGGCGCGCGCGCGGGCCTGATTGCGCCCGACGACACCACGTATCAGTACGTATCCGGGCGGCCCTATGCCCCAAAGAACGCCGATTGGGATCGCGCTGTTGCGTTGTGGCGGCAGTTGCCGACCGATGAGGGAGCGGTGTTCGATAAGGGCATTGAGATCGACGCCAGCACGTTGGAGCCAATGATTACGTTCGGTACAAACCCGGGAATGGGTATCCCGATTACGGCGCCGGTTCCCGATCCATCCGGCTTAAGCGATCCGCTGGAGCGGGATTCACTTGGGAAAGCGCTTCGATATATGGACCTCCCGCCGGGCAAATCGCTGCTGGGCCATCCGGTCAACGTCGTATTTATCGGTAGCTGTACGAACTCCCGAATTTCCGATCTGCGCGCCGCTGCCGAGATTTTCAAAGGCCGCAAGGTGAACCCAAACATTCGTGTCATGGTTGTTCCCGGCTCGCAACAGGTGAAGCAACAGGCACAGGCGGAAGGATTGGACCGCATTTTCAAAGAAGCCGGAGCTGACTGGCGCGAAGCCGGTTGTTCCATGTGCATCGCCATGAACGGCGATCAACTGCAGCCCGGCGAATACAGCGTTTCGACCAGCAACCGCAATTTCGAAGGGCGGCAAGGAAAGGGTGGTCGGACGTTTCTCGCCAGTCCTTTGACCGCCGCTGCAACGGCGATCACGGGTGTAGTAACCGACGTGAGGACGCTGTATTAGGACCCTGACATGGAAAAGTTCACAACGTTTACCAGCCGCGTCGCGCTGCTTCCCATCGACAACGTCGATACCGACCAGATCATTCCCGCGCGCTTTCTAAAGACGATTTCAAAAGCGGGTCTGGGGGATCAGCTCTTTTACGATTGGCGTTACGACGCCGCGGGCAACCCGAAGCCGGATTTCATCCTGAACCGCCCCGAAGGCCGCGCCGCTCACGTGCTGCTGGCGGGCGATAACTTCGGCTGCGGCAGTTCGCGCGAGCATGCGCCCTGGGCGCTCACCCAATACGGTTTTCGCGCCGTCATCAGCACATCTTTCGCAGATATTTTTCGCGGCAATTCGCTGAAGAATTCGTTTCTGCCGATTGTTGTTCCGTCCGACGCGCACAAGGCGCTGTTCGCCGCGGTTGAGGCGAATCCTGAGGCGACCGTGACAGTCGACTTGGCGCAGCAGAAACTCACGCTTCCCGACGGCTCCGCGGTGACGTTCCCGATTGACGCGTTCGCAAGGCAGTGCATGCTGGAAGGGGTGGACGAA
>DATIMA010000076.1:0-112193 GCA_035475915.1 Bryobacteraceae bacterium | reverse complement strand
CCGCCGGGCCCGTGCGCGAACAGATCAAAGGTCAGCGGACCGGGAGCAAGAAAGAAGACCCAGATCCAGATGGGCCAGTGCGCTACGCGATAAATGGCCTTGTTCCGGGTCCGAATCTTTCGATCGTGTGCATACTCTACCTTGATCGTGTAGGACAACATCTCTCCCTGAACAGATCGTACTATTTCGCCACAAGGAGACATGAGCTACACAATTTTGAGTCGTCCGGCTCCTGTTCCTCGTAATTAGCAGTGAAAGGCAACAGAGGACGTTGGTAGCGACGGTCACAAGCTGTGCAGTTCCTTCGGAAGGCCAGGCTGATTTGCCGGGCTTCGCGGAAGCGATAGACGCCCATAAAGCCATGGTGTTCAGTATTGGTTGGCATTTCCTACGGGACCGGGCGGCGGCTGAGGAGTTGGCCCAGGAGGTGTTTCTTCAGCTTTACCGGAACTGGGGCGGCATGAAATCAGGGGATCACATTGTTTTCTGGCTTCGCAAAGTGACCAGCCATCGGGCTATCGACCTGGTGCGGAGGCGAAAGATCCGGCCTGAAATGAGTCTGGAAGAAGCAGCGGAGCCGACTGTGCTGGAGCGCATGCAGGATTCGCTTCTGGCTTCGTACCTGGAACGTATGGTGGCGTCGCTGCCGGAGAAACAGAGAATGGCGATTGTACTCCGCTACCAGGAAGACATGAGCCCGGAAGAGATTGCGAAAGTGCTGGATATGAAAGCGAACAGCGTAAAGACGCTGATCTCCCGCGGATTAGAGCTGCTGCGGGCAAAGACGAGCCGCAGGCTGGGCGAATCAGATCACAGGATTAGCCATGACACCGTTTGAAGAAGAGTTAAAGAAGTCGCTCGCGCGCCATGAGCCGTCCGCCGGCTTTGCAGAACGCGTGGTGGCCCGAGCGAAGCAGCAAGAGCGCGAAAAGGCGGCACGGGCCGGAAATTGGTTGCGAAAGCTGCGATCATGGCGGCTGATGCCGGTTTTGGCGGCGCTGCTGGTCATGACCGGAGGAGTTGTGTATCAGGAACATGAGCGTGAAGCGCGGGGAGAAGCGGCCAAACGGCAACTTTTGGTGGCGATGCGGATCGCCGGATCGAAATTGCATGATGCCCAGTTAGTTGTGAGAGAGGTGGAGCAATGAGTGGTTTGGGATTGAGGTGCGCGCTGGCGCTTGCGGTTGCGCTGCCGTTGTTGACGCCTCCGGCGTGGTGCGCCGACGCGATCAAATGGCCGGTCAGTTTTGACAGACTGGCGAAGCAGGCGAAGGAATCTGTGGATGTCACGCTGGATGCATCCATGCTTCAGCTTGCCAGCGGGTTCCTCGAGAAAGACGACCCGGAGCAGGCGAACGTCAAGAAGTTGGTTTCCAAGCTGAAAGGCGTTTACGTGAGAAGCTTCGAGTTCGACAAAGAGGGCCAGTATTCGATGGCCGATGTCGACGCACTCCGCTCGCAATTGACCGGGTGGTCGCGGATTGTCGGCGTCACGTCGACCAAAGGCGAGAACACCGGCATCTACCTGAAGAAGAATGGCGATCAGATCGAAGGGCTATTTATTATCGATGCCGAGCCCAAGGAACTGACCGTCGTACATATCGACGGACCGATCAGGCCGGAGGAGCTGAGCGAACTGGGAGGCCATATGGGCATTCCGAAGATCGGCACCGTGCACGGTTCGGATAAGGATACCCGCAAAGGAGACAAGGCCGTCCATAAGCCGGAGCCAGAGCCCCATCCTGATGGTTCCGGCGATTCAGGAGGCGAATAGCCATGCGATCCGCTTGCGCATTTCTCGTTCTCTTCCTGCTGACGCCTTTGGCATTGCCCGCGAGCGAATTCGACTGGATGGTCCGGGAATTCTCGCGGGAGAGCGGAGCTACGGCGACTCACATTCCGTTCTTCGGATTGGCGCGGTTTATCGTTGCAGTGGGCCATCCCGCGGGAACCAGCGAGCTGAGACTCGCGGTCTTCGAACACACCAATCTGGAATCGACACGCTTCAGCAACATTACTGATATGGCTGTCGGGAACGCCTGGAAACCGATGGTGCGGGTGCGTGCGCGGAACGGCGAATCTACGAATATCTATGCGCGGCCGGATGCCGATAACCTGCGCCTGCTGATTACATCCCTCGATGACGGCGGGGAGGCAACATTTGTTGAAGTGCGGGTGAAACCGTCATCGCTAATGAAATTTGTGGATGAGCATTGCGACAGGCGTTAGTTGTTCCCGGGGCTCATTCCGCCGCTTCATCCAACCAATCGGCCGTTTTCGTCAATCCCGCTGCCGCGTAATGCTCCGCTTGCAGTAAGCTCAGCCATTGAGAAGGGTTTCAATGCGAGCTTTCCTCTTACTCATGCTAAGCGCCGCGGCTGTTTTCGGCCAGGGGGCGATGCTTCAACCGGAAAGTTGCTGTGGAAAGCCCGCGCAGGCGATCATTTCGCTCTTTGATAATCGGGGGCGCGTAGCGCGATACCTTAAGAGGCCGGCCGGCGAAGCGGCAGAATGCGGGGAGCAATGGGAAGATCCGCCGGGACCTTCGGATCCAAGCGGAAAACGGGTCGGTACTTGTCCGGACCGGTATTCTCCTCCGGCTCGGTCGAGCGCCGGGCGTAAAGGCAGTTGACACAAAGCATGGAATCGCGTAAGCTGTCGATATTAGACATGTCTAACACACAAGCCGAGGTGCCCTATGGAACGCTGGATCTTCTCATACTGAAGACTCTGGACACGATGGGGACGATGCACGGCTACGCGATTGCGCGCCGCATCGAACAGGTCTCCGGAGATTCCCTTCAGATCAGCCAAGGCTCAATTTATCCAGCCCTGATCCGGCTGCAGCAAGAGGGCTGGATCACAACGCAGTGGGGCACTTCGGAAACGAACCGGAAAGTAAAATTCTATTCTCTAACAAGAACAGGCCGGAAACAGCTCGCAATCGAAGTGGCGAATTGGGGAAAGGCCATTGCCTTCGTTTCGCGCTTCCTCGAGACATCCTCGTGAATCTCCGACGCACATGCGCAAGGTTGCTGGCCCTTACGCGCAAACGGCATCTCGACCTGGAACTCGAGAGCGAAATCCAGGCCCACCTGGAACTTGCCGAGAGAGCCGCCATTGCAAGCGGTCTCTCACCGGAAGCCGCTCGACGGGAAGCGCGGCATCGCTTCGGAAGAATCGAACAGATGAGAGAAGAGCATCGCGACCGGCGCGGTATTCGGTGGATGGAAGCAGTCTGGAAGGATTTTCGCTATGGCCTGGCGATGCTTTTGCGCACACCGGGTTTTACAGTTGTCATCGTCGGCGTGCTGGCGCTCGGGATCGGCGGAACCGTCGCCATGTTTGGCGTAGTCGATGCGGTGCTACTGAAACCTCTTCCGTTTGCAGAACCTGATCGTATGGTTCGCATCTGGGAAGCGCCGCGGCCGGGTATTGTCAATGACACGACAGTGCCACAGTTTCTTGCCTGGGAGCGCTCGGCTACTGTTTTCGATGATCTAGCGGCGGAACAGCCCGTTACGGCTGCTCTTAACGAAAAGGATGGGCCAATACGCCTGGCTGGCGACCTGGTTACCCCTGGATATTTCAAGGTATTCGCATTGTCCGTCGCGCTCGGCCGCAACTTCACATTGGAAGACGGCCGGCCTGGAGCGGAGCCCGTTATCGTTCTGAGTCACGCCGCTTGGAAAACCTACTTTGGAGGCGATGCGGGGGTCTTGCACCGGCGCTTGACCCTGGACGGCGAGGTATGCCGGGTCATTGGCATTCTCCAGCCAGGCGCTTTTGATCGCAGCCGGATTCAATTCTGGAAACCGCTCGTCTTTACCGCCGCCCAGCGGTTAGGCGGCACACATTGGCTCACTGTTTACGGACGGCTCAGGGCGGGAATTACGATTGCCCAGGCCCGCAGCCAGATGCAGGCCATCCAGGCCGCCCTGGTTCAGACGGAACCAACTGGAGATCGCGGAGGAACAATCGCGATCGAGCCACTCGCGCAACTGCTTGTTGGCGCTAATCTGCAGCGCTCGATTTCAGTTGCATTCTGGGCTGTCCTTCTAGTTCTGCTAATTGCCTGTGCAAACGCCGCAAACCTGCTGTTCGCCCAAGGCGCCACACGCGGGACGGAACTGGCGGTAAGGACCGCACTCGGCGCAGGGCGTGGCCGGCTGATCAGACAATTGCTCACAGAGAGTTTTGCATTATGTCTCCTGGGGGGTGTGGCTGGCGTTGCTGTCGCTTATGTTCTGATCCGCCTGGCAAAGCCGGTGTTGTCGCAGTCACTCCCGTTTACGGCTGAGGTCAGCCTCAATCCGGATGTGCTTGCCTTCGCGGCATTTGTTGTGTTGGGAATTGTGCTGCTGGCCGGCATCTTTCCCGCGCTGCGGGCGTCTGCGGTGAATCTGGCCGATTCCCTAAAGCAATCGGTCCGGAGCCCATCTCACACGGACGTGCGGGTGCGGCGCACTATTGTCGTCGGTGAACTCGCGCTTTCACTTGTGCTCGTATCGGGCGCGCTCCTTCTGGTGAGGAGCTTCCTTAAACTTGAGCGGCTTGATACGGGCGTTCGTATCGAAAACGTAATGACCATGTCCATCGATCTTCCGATGGACACCTACCCGACCCCTGACAAGGCCGCGCTATTCTATTCGGCGCTCACGAAACGGCTTCGCTCGATGCCGGGAATTGCAAATGTTGGACTCTCCACCTACTTACCTCTCCAGTGGATCAGCAATGGCGAGGCCATCCAAATCGCAGGTGCGGAAAAGCTGGTGCGGGTCCGTTTCAAACGTGTTGACCCTGGTTACTTCAGCACTCTCGATATCCCTGTGCTCAGCGGGCGCGGCGTTACAGAGCAGGATCGCGCCGGGGCTCCTCGCATCATCGTGATTAATCAGGCTCTAAAGGCCAGATTGGCGGAAGCCGGCATGAAAAAGCCGGTTGGGGAAATGGTTCGTTTGTCGTCGACAGATTATGACGGACAGAAGCCGCTCATCCTGCCGGTCCAGATCGCGGGCGTAATCCGAAGCGAGCGTACCGCCTCGCCCGGTGATCCCGATCCGGCTGTGGTCTATGTGCCGCTTGCGCAAGCCCCTAATCCGCATCTCAAAGTTCTCGTCCGCACTCCTGAAGAAAGGGCGGCCGTTATGCCTGCTCTTCGTCAAGCTCTGCGGGAAATCAATCCAAATCTGACGCCGGGGGATGTCGCTACTCTGCAACAAATCCGAGATGACACGCTATCGCCGGCCAGCCGCCCGGCTTGGCTGATTGGCGCCTACGCTCTTGTAGCATCTCTTCTGGCGGCGATCGGCCTTTTCGGCCTGGTTTCTCATTCTGTAACGCAACAACGCCGCGAAATCGGTATCCGCATGGCCTTGGGCGCACGCTCAACCGACGTGCTCTCACGGGTGATGCGCACCACCATGGCGATGGTCTTCGCCGGCATTGCGGCCGGACTGCTTGGGACCTTCGCGCTAACGAGAGTGATGGCAAGCTTGTTGTTTGAAGTGTCGCCGCTCGATCCTCTTGCGCTGGCTATTGCATGCGCCGCTATGCTGCTGATCGGTCTGCTTGCGGCATTTGTGCCGGCACGCCGTGCAGCGCGCCTGGACCCTTCCGCCACTCTGCGCGAGGCAGGCTGAGTGCGCGGTCGGCGGGGCACGGAAACGTTACCGGCGAAGTTGGGCTTTGTAGATCGCAGTTTACTCGCTTCGCAGGGCTTGATATGGATCGATCGAAGCGGCACGCCGGGCCGGGAACCAAGCGGCCATGAAGGAAGCTAACAGCAGTATGCCGGCTGTGACGCCGAGCGCAACCGGATCCCAGGGCTGAACTCCCGGAAGCAGGCTCGATAGCAGATGTCCACACCAGATCGCTCCCACGATACCGCCGGTCAGGCCGATGGCGTACAACACGAACGCGCGTGAGACAACCATCCGCACCACTTCATCCCGGCTCGCGCCGAGAGCCATGCGGACCGCAATGTCGCGCTTTTTTTGCGTGACCGTGTAGGAGAGAACGCCATACAACCCTGCTACCGCAACGAGCAGCGCCAATCCGGCGAACACGCTCAGAAGAAGCGCGCCGAGCCGCCGGCTTTGTACCGAAGCTGAGACAATCTCCTTCATCGTCGCGACGTGAAATATGGTCTGACCTGGGTCCACTCGATGGATTACATGCTGGACCTGCTGGTCTACGGCAACGGGATCTCCGCTTGAGACGCGCACGACGTAGGTCATGATCTGCTTTAGTAAAAATTGCGACCATAACGTCGCCGGCGGCACCTGCCGGAAATCAAGATACAGTTGCGCGTCCGGGGGCTTGGCGAGACCGATCTGCCGGGTGCTTCGCACGACACCCACAATCGTGATGGGGTGTGCTTTGAAATCGCTATCGTCAAAGGCGATCTGCTTACCGATAGGGTTCTCTCCCGCAAAGTAGCGCCGCGCCAGAACGTCGTTAATGATTGCCACGCGCGGCTGGTTCAGCGTATCTGTTCGGCCGAAAAATCGGCCCTTCAGAAGCGGAATCTGCAGGGCGCTGAAAAAATCATCGCTGGTCGCGTTCAGCAGAGCGCGCGGCTGAGTTCCCCGACTCGGATTGGCGCGATCTTTAATGATGAACGTTGCCGAAGAGCTTCCATTGCTTAGCGGCAGGAACGTAATGAAGCCGGCTGCCTTCACTCTGGGTATTTGCGCGATCTCGTCCAGTTCCGGCCCGTAGACGGTTGTAGCCAAATTCTTATCTTCAGGTTCTGTTCCCGAAACTGCTGTTTGCATGGTCAGCACATGCTCCGCGACAAAGCCGGCGTCGATGTGCAGCAGATGATAGACGGTACGAAGCAGTAGGCCCGAACCGGCAAGCAGCATGATTGTCAGGCTTAACTGGGCGACAATCAGCACGCCGCGGAGTTTCTGTTGATGGCGGCCACCAGCGACAGCGCCGACGCTCTCCCGCAAAGCTGTCTCGATATCCTGACGCGCCACCTGCCAGACGGGCGCCAGCCCGAACAGCAGCGCCGAGATGCCGGCAACGATCAACATCACGATGCATATTTCGGGACGCAGGCTAATCTCCTGAACGCGCGGAATCGCGCCGGCTGCGAGATGCTTCAACAAGCCCAGGGATCCGGCGGCCACGGCCAGGCCGACGGCTGTCGCGATCAATGCCAGGATTATGTTTTCGGTAAAGAGTTGCCGGACCACGCGCATTCTGCCAGCGCCCAGTGCGGCACGAATCGCCATCTCTCGTTTGCGTCCGAGGGCTCGCGCCAACTGCAGATTCGCGATATTGGCGCAGGCAATAAGAAGTAGAAGAACTACAGCTCCGAGCAGAGCAAACAGAGCGGGCCGGGCATCGCCGGTGATCCTGTCCTGGTATAACTGCGCCCCAAAATCCAAGCCTTTGTCGTCGTCAGGGTATGCCTTCTCGAAGCGCCGTGCGATAACTTTCAGCTCCGTTTGCGCAGCGGTAAGAGTCACACCGGGTTTCAGTCTGGCGATGATCTCAAGGGAACTCGCACCGCGATTCATGACATCGGGCGCGGGCTGGAGCGGAATCCAAAATTCGCCATCGCGCGATGGGAACGCAAAGCCATCCGGCATTACTCCCGAAATGCTGCAAGGGTTTCCATCAACGGTGAGATTCTGCCCAAGGACCCGAGGATCGCCGGAGAGATGTTCTCGCCAGAACTCCGCGCTCAGAACCACGCTGCACGGTTTCCCTGGCTGATCCTGCCCCGCCGAAAAGGAGCGTCCAATCATCGGGCGGACGCGCAGGACGTCAAAAATATTTGCGCTCGCTACGGCTCCCGAGCTGTGAATTGGTTCACCGCCTGGCAGGCGAAGTGAAGCGCTCTTTTCCTCATATGCCGCCATCGCCGAGAACGACCGGCTTTGCGTTCGCATATCCAGAAAGTTCGGAAGGGACGTGGAACCGTGGCCGCCATCGGATTGAATGGAATCGACATCTACGAGCTGTTGCGAATCGGGATACGGCAAAGGGCGCAGGAGTACCGAATCGATCACCGTAAACATCAACGCGTTCGCTCCAGCGCCGAGCGCGAGCGTGAGAATCGCGATTGCCGTAAATCCTGGAGTTTTGCCCAGAGTGCGAAGAGTAAATCGCAGATCGCCGACAGTGTCATCGAACCATCGGATTCCACGCGCATCGCGGCATTCCTCTTTCAAGCGTTCAGCGCCCTGCAGGCTGGATATCGCGGCTGTTCTTGCCTCTTCGAGAGGTAAGCCTGCCGCCATACCCCGCTCCGTTTCGCGCTCCACGAAATCATGCAGCTCATCTTCCAGGTCATTTTCAACCCGAAAACGATCGAATAGCGATCGAAATCTCAAACGCACTTTCCTGAACAAGCGCATGAAACGGCTACCCTCGCGCGGGAATTACGATTGCGGAGATCGCACCGGACAAGCGTTTCCAGTCGGCGGTCTGCGCGTTTAACTGGCGGCGGCCTTCTTTCGTCAGCGAATAGAATTTCACCCGCCGTTTTGTCTCACTTGTCAACCACTCCGCAGTGACCCAGCCCTCCTGTTCCAGTTTGTGCAGAGCCGGATACAGCGAGCCGGGGCCAACCTGCAGCACGTCCTTTGACATCTGCTTCAGCCGCTGCGAAAGTGCCCATCCATGCATCGGCTCCAGGGACAGAATCCTGAGGATCAAGAGGCTCAGGGTGCCTTGAACGAGATCATTTGGTTTCATCGGCCTTATCGATACTCGATAACAGCATACCTCTCGGCTGCTCCCGGCGCAACGGGATAGGCAAAGTTCGCTTTACGGATGGCTATTCGTGACGCAAGATCTGCATTGGATCGAGATGTGCGGCGCGGCCTGCGGGGAGCGCGGCAGCAGCAGCAGCAAGGACGAGGACGCCGGTGGCAACCGCGATGTAGGTGA
Organism: Bryobacteraceae bacterium; assembly: GCA_035475915.1. Taxonomy (GTDB): domain Bacteria; phylum Acidobacteriota; class Terriglobia; order Bryobacterales; family Bryobacteraceae; genus Bog-105. The sequence continues at coordinate 103,283 of DATIMA010000076.1, read as the reverse complement.
GAGGATCGAGCCGGGACACTTCGTAAAGCATGCCTGCGAGTAGGCGGGATAATGCAGCGGCTATGACCAGACCAGCTACGCAGCCGAGCAGCGCAACGCCAGCGCCTTGCGCGAGAAAGCGAGCTCGAATCTGGCTAGGCAGCGCGCCGAGCGCCATGCGCAATCCGATTTCGCGATTGCGGCGCGCCACCAGATAGGAAAGAGTTCCGTACAGGCCGATTGCCGCGAGCGAGATAGCGGTGAGTGCGAAAAGAGCCAGCAGAAGCGTGCGGAAGCGATTTTCGGCATTGCTCTCGGAAAGGCGCTCACTCAGCGGCATCATCTCAAAAACGGAACGGCTTGGCTCGATCCGGTGAATCTCGCGCCGTAGCGCATTTGCCAATTTCATGGGATCTCCACGGACACGGAGCAAAAAGTAAGGAGAAGGATCAGCGTTGCTGGAACACCAGTAGAAGGTAGGCACGGCCGGGTGGTTCAGGCCGTTCTCACGGGCATCGCCCACAACGCCGACAATTTCCGGCTTTGCGTCAAAGGACGTGATTTGCAGGTGGTGACCGATAGCAGTCTGGTTCGGGAAGTATGTTTCGGCAAAGCTGCGGTTGACTACAGCAGTTGTCCACAGAGTATCTTTCTTGCACGTGTTTCCGGCAAGGAGCGGAATGCGCATGGTTTCGAAATACGCGCCGTAGACGACCTTTTCATCCGCCGTGATTTTGCGGCTGGGGGAAACGGCGGAGCCGGCTGCCTTAATCTCTATTGGGAAGCCGCTCCCCGCGCCGGGCACAGTGGCGCTGATGGCCGCGGATTCCACACCCGGAACCGTGGCAAGAGCGCCGACCGTATTTTTCATCCGCTGAAACATCTTTTTCTGATCATTCGTTTCGCCATAATTGCCGCTGATGCGAAGTGTCAGCACATGATTTGGATCAAAGCCAGGCGAAACGCGGCCCAGTTCCTGAAAACTGCGCAGCAGTAGGCCTGCGCCGACTAGAAGGGTCACAGCAAGGGCAACCTGCACGCCCACTAAGGTCCACTGCAAGGAGGCACGGGCGGACACCTGCGTTCTGCCGTGCGAAGCGAGAGTGGAGGAGATGGAGCGGCGCGAAGCGATCAGCGCGGGAACCAGCCCGCAGAGCGCGGTTGCAAGGATTGCGCAGCAAAGCGTGTAAAGAGCAAGACGCCAGTCGAGGGTGATTTCCTCTACTCGGGGAAGGGCTTTTGCCAGCGAATGAAACACTCGAACCCCGGCGGCGGCAACCGCGAGACCGACCACCGACCCGGCAAGCGCAAGCACCAAGGCTTCGGTAAGGAACTGCCCGATAATGGAACCGCGGCCCGCGCCAAGCGAATAACGGATTGAGATCTCATGGGCGCGTTCCGTGATGCGCGAGAGCAGCAAAGCAGCGATATTCGTGCAAGCGATCAGGAGCAGCAAAGTAACCGAGCCAAACAGAATCCACAGCGAGCGCCGGGAACCCGCGACGATGGTTTCTTTTAGCGATTGAATCCGGGCGGCGAGATCTTTATCCGTTTGGGGAAATTGCCGCCCGAGCCGCGCCTGCACGGTATCGAGATCGGCCCGGGCCTGAGCCAGGGTGATGCCAGGTTTCATGCGGCCGATGCCTGTGAACCAGGTGTAAGCCCGGTTTTGTGCAATTGGCGCGTCCATGGGAACAGGCCACCAGAGGTCGATATCTTTGTCGGGAAATTGAAAGCTCGCGGGCAGGACGCCCACAATCGGGACAGAAGAAGATTCGATACGAATCCTCTTCCCCAGAACATTCGCATCGGCATGAAAACGACGCCGCCAGAAACGATCACTGATAAGAACTGCGGACGGCCCGCCAAAACGCTCTTCGGCCGGGGTGAAGTCCCGGCCCAGTTCAGGAGCGACACCAAGAACCTGAAGAAAGCGCGGTGTGACGTCCGCTTCTGCGAGACGTTCCGGAACCGTGCCGGACGTTTCAGAGAGATCTTGCGTATAAGATCCGGCGATTGCCTGAAATGCGGAGTTGTACTTATTCCATTCCTCCAGCCGGACGGGAGCAATAGGCCGGCTCGAATCTTTTGAAGCGCGATTGTACTGGTGCAAGACGACGAGTTCGCCAGCATTCGGATAGGGAAGCGGCCGGAGCAGGATGGCGTCGATGGCGGAAAAAACTGCGCTATTAGCGCCGATGCCGAGAGCCAGGGTCAAAATGATGGCAATCGAAAATCCGGGTGATTTGCGCATGAAGCGAACCGCGGCTTTCAGATTGGCAAGCGTGGTCTCGACAAATGCCAGGCGGTGCGCGTACCGGCACTCTTCTTTCACCTGCTCGGCTCCGCCGAATTCCAACATGGTCAGGCGGCGCGCTTCCTCGGGAGGAAGCCCTGCATCGATCTTTTCCTGAGTGACCGAATCGAGATGGAAGCGAATCTCGGAATTCAATTCCTTCTCAATGGCAGACTTTCGAAAGAAGAATTTGAGCCACCTCATGCAGGGTTCCTATTCCGCCGTTTGCATAATGAGCGTAATGGCCCCGGCCAGCCGCTGCCAGTTCGATTCCTCTGTTGCTAACTGCCTGCGGCCTTTCGCCGATAGCTTATAGAATTTCGCCTCACGTCCGTTTTCCGACTGCCCCCAGGTTGCTTCGAGCCAGCCTCGCCGCTCCAGCCGGTGCAGCGCCGGGTAAAGCGAACCCTGCTGGACCTGCAACACGTCTTTCGATATCTGGCGGATGCGGTGTGAAATGCCGTAACCGTGCACCGGTCCGAGCGCAACGATTTTCAGAATGAGCATGTCGAGCGTGCCCTGCAGAAGCTCGGATTTTTCGAGCGGCATCTGTCTCTCTCCTAGATTTCCTACATATTACAGCAATGATGTGTAGAGCGTCAAGGAGAGACGTTTGCCGGCTTAAGAACCGGCGGCACTATTCCGATCGGAGCGCCTGCATGACATCGACGCGGGCGGCCCGTGCGGCGGGCAGGACGGACGCGGCGATCGCGGCAATCAGCAGCACGAGCGCCGAGCCCGCCACCGGGAGCACATCCGGCATCTGCATGCCTTCGAAATAGCCAATTGCAAGACGCGCCAGCAGGAAGCCGCACATCGCGCCTGCGACGATGCCGATACCGCCTATCCATGCGCCTTCAGCGATCACGCCCGTCAGCAGATGACGAGGCTGAGACCCGACCGCCAGCCGGATGCCAAACTCGCGGGTCCGGCCGCTGACGGAAAACGCCAGCACGCCCGCTACGCCGATAACCGCAATGGCCAGCGCGACGATCGCGAAGACTCCAAACACCAGAGCATTGAGCCGGTCCGGAGTGAGCACTTCTGCGCGTATATCGGCAAGTGTCGCGGCCCTTTCCACCGGCTGATCGGCGGACAGATCGTGAATGATTCGCGTAATGCGCGGCACGAAAGCATACGGGTCCGTGTGGGTATGGACGAACAGCCGCCCTCCCCACAACTCTTGCTGCTCAAACGGGTGATACACGGTCAGAACCGGCACCGGAGACACGTGGTCATCATCCACATCTTTCACCACGCCCACAATCCGCCGGGGCGCAGGACTCACGTCGATGAACTTGATGACCGGGTCCGTCCACATAATGTGGCGGTTGACCGCGTCCTGATGGGGGAACATTCGCTGCGCCAAAGTCTGGCTAACAATGACGACAGGTTCGCTGCCGCGCCGGTCGGCATCGTTAAAGTCGCGCCCGGCGACGATCGGAACTCCAAGCGAAGCGAAAAACGCGGGCGAGATGGTCCTGAACTGCGCGCGTGGATTCTCTTCGCCCGGCGCGCGGACGTGTCCATCCGCCGAAAACTCCAGCCCGAAATCGAAATCGGCATCGCGCCAGGGTACGTTTGCGCCCACCGCTACCGTATCCACCCCGGGCAGTTCCTTGATCCGCCGCATGGCTTCCTTGTAGAAGCCAATGATTTGATCGGGTGTCCGTCCGTACGACATCACGGGAACGTTCACTGCCAGGACGCGATGTACATCCAATCCGGTCTGCGCCGCTTGTAATGTGAGCAGTGTCTTGACCAGCATACTGGCCCCGGCGAGCAAAACAAAGGATGCCGCAATCTGCGTGACGGCAAAGGCCCGCAAGCGGCGATTCGTACCGCCTGTGATGCGCAACCCGCTGTTCGACAACCCAACTCCATTGGTTGCGCCAGCAGACGGCAAGCGCGGAACAAACGCCAAGAGTACCGCCGCCACGATCGCCAGCCCTGCTCCAACCCAAAGCAGGCTCGAATCCACGGTAAGGTCTAGCGCGCGTACCGAAAACCGCGATGCATAACGAGCCAAAATCGCCACCATGGGACCCGCGGCTATCAATCCAAGCGCAGCGCCTGCACCGCACAGCAGCAGACTCTCGGCGAGCAGCGTCCGGCGCAGCTTGCCCGTGCTCGCTCCCAGGGCGGCACGGATCGCCAGTTCCCCTTCGCGCCGCACGGTCCTCGCGAGAATCAGGTTCGCCACGTTCGAGCACGCGATGATAAACACAAGCACCGCGGCCGCCAGCAGTACCAGCAGCACGGTCCTGGCGCGCGAAGTGAGCTGGTCTCGCAGCCGGACGGCGTGAATCTGGAATTGCGCTTTCGCCGAATATGCCTCGGGATGCTGGTTGATCATTGTTCCATACACCGCACGCAACTCCGCGCGCGCTGCATCGACGGTTGCGCCAGGCGCGAGGCGGCCAAATAGCTGCGTCATCCGATGGACGCGTCCGGTCACCATCGTTGCCGACAAATGGTGTGGACTGGTTACGACATTGGCGATGATCTCTGTCTCTGCCGGATACGGAACCGACGGTTCCAGCACGCCGACGATAGTCGCGGTGCGCGTCCCAAGCCGGACCGCTTTGCCGATCACCGACGGATCGCTCTTGAGAGCCGTCGTCCAGAATCGATAAGTCAGCACCGCCGCGCCGGCAGCCTTCGCGCCGTCGTCTCGTTTATCCAGAAGCCGCCCCAGCACCGGACGCAATCCCATCACGTCGAAATACGACCCATCGACAACACCCGAGCGGACTTCGCGCGGCTCGCCTAGGCCGACCATGGTGAAACCAATGGTAGAGAATGTGCCGAATTCACGGATGGTTTTTACGCGCGAGCTTAAGTCCTGGATTTCAGGGATCGAGAACGTTGCGTTTTCAATTCCGCGAGCGCTCTGGCGAATATAGATGAGCCGGTCCTCGTCGCGGTTGACAAGCGGCCGCAAGAGCACGCCGCGCACCAGGCTGAAGATGGCCGCATTGGCCCCGATGCCAAGCGCAAGCGTCACCACTACCGTGATCGTAAGTCCCTTGCTGCGCCAGAGCGAGCGCACTGCGAATTTGAGGTCCTGTAGAAAACTCAGCATGTCAATCGTTTCTCCTTCATCACGCCCAGCGGAAATGGCTTGCTAGCCCCAAGTTCGTCACAACCACTCCTGTGGAAGCCGTGAAAAAATCAACGGGACAGACAGCCGCGCCGGGTCGAACGATTGCGTTCAGGCACTTGGCGTACGGCGCTTAAGTCAGTCCCGGATTTTTTCATGGCTTGTTGCATTCGTTGCTCAGAAAGCGTCCTATCCCCCGGCAATTGCTCCGATGATCAGAAAAGGCTCTGCCCCCTTCGCAACCGCTTCCGGCAGCGGGGCATCCGGAGATTCATGTGACCAGTCTTCCTCGCAGGCGAAGAAGCGCACGAACGCGCGGCGCTGTCCGGTGCCGTACTCACGGATGGCGCCACGCAGCGGCGGGTATTGAGCCTCCAGCGCGTCGATAATCGAGCGCTGGGTGACCGGCCCCTCCACGTCAAGTCTCAGTTCTGCGCCAACGCCCGCCAGTGTCCGCAGGTGCGCTGGCAGAACAACGCGGATCATTGGAGTGTCTGAACCTCAACGGAGAGCACGGCCGGAAGATCGCGAACGATCGGAGCCCAGTTGTCGCCCGCGTCCGCCGATGCGTACACCTGACCGCCCGTGGTTCCGAAGTAAACTCCGCACGAATCGAGCGAGTCGACAGCCATGGCATCACGCAGGACGTTCACGTAGCAGTTACTTTGAGGAAGTCCTTTGGTAAGCGGCTCCCACTCGTTTCCGCCGGTCCGGCTGCGGAATACGCGCAGCTTGCCTTCGGGCGGATAATGCTCTGAGTCGCTCTTGATCGGGACAACGTAGATGGTCTCCGGCTCGTGAGCATGCACATCGATGGGAAATCCGAAGTCGGTCGGAAGGTTGCCGCTGACTTCATGCCATGAATCGCCGGCATTGTCGCTCCGCATCACATCCCAGTGCTTCTGCATGAACAGCACATCCGGGCGCGACCGGTGCATCGCAATGCGGTGAACGCAATGGCCAACCTCGGCATGCGGGTCGGGAATGTATTGCGACGTGAGTCCCTGGTTAATGGGCCGCCAGCTCTCGCCGCCGTCGTCGGTGCGGAACGCGCCTGCCGCCGAAATGGCGATAAAAATCCGGTCGGGATTGCTTGGGTCCAAAAGAATGGTGTGGAGACACAGGCCGCCGGCGCCCGGCTGCCAGCGTGGTCCGGAGCCATGGCCGCGCAGTCCGGACAGTTCCTGCCAGCTCTGCCCGCCATCGGTTGACCGGAACAGCGCTCCGTCCTCCACACCCGCGTACACCGTGTCCGGATCGGTGAGCGACGGTTCCAGATGCCACACCCGTTTGAACTCCCAGGGGTGCGGGGTGCCGTCGTACCACTGGTGAGTCCCGGGCACTCCGTCGTACACGAATTTGTTACCTACGGGCTCCCAGCTCTTGCCCCCGTCGTTTGACCGCTGAATCTGCTGCCCGAACCAGCCGCTGGACTGCGACGCGTACAGCCGGTTCGGATCAGCCGGCGATCCCTTTACGTGGTATATTTCCCAACCGGCAAAATGCGGGCCGCTGACGTCCCATTTCTCACGCTTTCCATCCGACGTCAATACGAATGCGCCTTTACGTGTGCCAACCAACACCCGTGCTCCACTCATCTGTTCTGTATAGTTCCTTTCCGAAGCATCATACTAGGTACGAACGCCATGTCGCCAATTCGACAACCTGATCGCATTTTTTCAAAAATTCTTCCCGCGCGGCAAGGGAGCAGCGTATGAGAGTACCTAAATTGTTGTTCTTTGCATTCCTTCTTTCAGGGATGCTGGGCGCGGATACGTTGGGGTTCGTCGAACAGAAGTTTAGCGATCTCCATTTTGAAAAGGGGAACTGGAGCAGAACCGCCCAATTGCCGTGCTATACGTATGAGTCCCAGACGGACGGCGCCGTGGTCGAGATCCTGCGGATCGGGATGGGCAACCTGGTTCAGCTCAAGGCAAAGAAAGGCCTGAAAGTGACTGTTTGCGGGTCGGTTGCAGCGTTTGATGAAGGGTTCGAGACCGGAGCGCCAGTCTCCGCCGGGAGCGGCCAGAAGCAGGGTCGTTAAGCGGCTTTCTTTATACAACTTAACGCACGATTACAACCGGAGCTTGCCAAAACGCCGCCTTCTGCGATGTTGGGTCAAGCACGCTCACCTGGCAATCGTACTCGCCTGGCGGAAGGGTGTTGAGGGCAATGTTGAACTGGAGGGGCATGGTTTTCAAGCGACTGTTCAACGTGTTTAGCCAATCCTTCACTTCAATCGGCCGGGTTTCGAAAACCTTCTTCTGCCCGCGGTAGAAACCGACGAAGGCCACCAGCGGCTGAGCGGAAGACGCCTCTTGCTGATAGGCCTGGAGATAGATATACATATCGCGATTTTGCCTGAATACACGGGTGACGCTGGGTATTAGTTTTTGGCCGTTCTGTACCAGCGGATTCGCGGCTTCCGCCTTCTCCTTATCCTTGACGGCGTTGTACAACGCATCCTGCAGCTTCACGCGCTGGCTGCTCAAGAGCACGGAGCTGATGGGGAGGCGCTTCACTTCCTTGTTCAGGTTGGGGATGAGGAAGTTGGTCTGATAGGTGCCGATCCGGCCGGTTTCGGCATCGCGCGCCAGAAATTTGACTGTGTATTTTCCGGGAAGAAGCGTGAAGCCCGCATCGTATTCAATCGGACGCTTGGCTAATTCCGCCGCGGTGGCATCGTTCAGCTTGATATCCACTTTGTCGCGGACATTCGTGATGGTTGTGCCGTATTCGTCCTTAATCTCACCGATGAAATCAATCAAGGTGTGCTCCGCTCCGCGGCGCTTGGCCAGGGCGAGTTCGCGGCCCGGGATCTTCACGACCAGCGGCACGAAATATTCCGCGCGGTTCAACTGAAAGTAATCGATCTCCATGGCGATGGTCAGTTCGGTAATAGGATCGGGCAACATCAGCGCGTCTTCGAGCTGGCGCTCTTTATCGGCGGCGGTGAATTTGCTGAACTGCTTGGCGGCGAAATAACCCTGGCGGTAATCGAGGCTGGCAGACATGTCCGCCGTCAAAGAGATCTTGATGCGGCGGAATTTTCCGTCTTGCGCCGTATTGGTGGTGTAGTAGCCGAGGATGTAATAGCTGGAGACGGCTTTCGCAGCTTCGACAATTCCTTTGGTGAGATCGTTGTAATCGAGCAGAGCCTTTCCGCCGGTGTCCCCCGCAAGCGCATACAGGGTATCCTGCGAGCGCTGAAAGTTGGTCGTCATGGCCAACGCGGAATTACCGGAATACATACCGATGCCGCCGGGCGATCCTTGCGTGGCATCGCCCAGGGGAGCCTGCGCCACCAAGCCGCGCGCGTCGATGGGCCAAAACGTGACGCCGGCGCGGATAGCAGCGTTGATGGTGGCATGTAGCTGGGCTTGGTTATCGAGGCCGTTTAGCCTGAGTCCGCTGGCGAAGTAGATCAGCGATTTCTTTTCGCTGAGTTGCCCCAACAGGTTGGCCGCGGTCTGCAATGCTGAGAGCTGCCGGTCGGTGTTGAAGATATTGAATTCGCTGTCGTCCTGGCCGAAGGCCGCTCCGACGTCCGGGGTACTGGCATCGCTGCCGCTCTCATCGAAGCCTTGATCCTCCCCGACGATCAAGGTCTGAAGGATGCTCAGCAGCCGGTCACGATCAGCCGTGAAGTCCTGCAGCACGTCAACGGCGCCCCCTGAGAATCGCAGGATTGAGACGAGATCGGCCGAAGTCATCTGGGTGGTAACGAACTTCTTTGCGGCGTCCAGCGCGCGTAGCTGGTCGGCGGGAGGCATGGCGGTCATGTCGAAGTAGAGCGCCAGAAGGCGATGGTCTTTGTAACGCGGGTTCCCTGGGATTTCCGGAGAGATCTGCGTTCGCGTGAGGCGGTCGTAAATATGGACGTTGGCGGGCGTGTAGGGAGCCGGCATCGGTCCGGCGGGAGTTTCGGGCAGCTTCTGCTGGTCGAAAAAGCGAATGGTTTGGGGAACGCCGTTCTCAGTAACGGTGAAATCTTTTGTCGTGAGACCGGAAACAGGATTTCCGCCCTTATCTTTAACCACAACCGTTTCCATAACCAGTTGCGTGCCGGCGGTGAAAGTGGCCGCTGCGCTTCCACCGGGCGGCGCGTTCTGGCCAATCTGCTGTGCGGGGGCGGTGAGCGCGGATAGGGCGAGCAAGACTAATTTGATTGTTCTCAAAATCTCACCCGCAGAGTGGTTTGTAAGCTGCGCATGGCATTGGCCGAGACCGGCAAGCCAAATTGCGCGCTGGTGACGGTAGTGTTCCAACTGGTGAAGGTGACGTGGTTCAGCGCGTTGGTGGAATCGATCCGCAGATCGAGATTGAACCGGTCATTTAGCCGGAACGTACGTCCCATGGACGCATTCAACACAAACTGCGCCGGACCGGTGATGGAATTTCTGCCAGCATTACCCCACTGGCCGGGAAGGGGCGCGACGTAGGCCGCCGGATTAAGAAAAAATCCTGAGGGAGCGGCGTACAGTGGCGCGCCGGTATATTCGGGCCGAATGGTTCCGGTCACGCCAGTACCCTGCACTGCGGCCAGATAGACGGGAGTTAGCGGCAGGCCGCTTGCGGCAGTGATCTGGGTGGCGAAGGTCCATTCTTTGAAGAGTGCACCCTTCCAACCGGTCAGCAGGGTTCCCCCGCGGAGACCCATCCCGGTTGTGTACTGCATCAGAAGACTCACATCGTGCCGCTGATCGAAATTGGAAAGCGCTCGCTCCGCGCTGAGATTCAGCCAGTTTTGGGCAATTGCAGCGCCTGGCTGGCTGGTTTCTGTTGATGCTGAGCCGGTGGATGCCGACCCGGTCGATGCCGACGATGCCGGATTCGGCGCGGCGGTGATCGGGCTGAATGGATTATTCGATGTGGTGGTCTGGGAGACGCCGGCTGCGCCCTGCCCCCCCAAGGCGGCCATATCATCGATTGACTTTGAAAAGGTGTACTGGAGAGTTGCGGTAAGGCCGTTGTGCAGTCTCCGGCGCAGCTGCAGTTGGGCAGCCTGGCGAGTAGAGTTGCCATTCGAAGTCAGATAGACGTATCCGGCCGGGCAGGACGGGCAAGGATTGACGGCCCCAGCTGGAAACGTATTGGGCAGGAATTCCTGTATTCCCCGCGTTCCTTTGATGCCGAGATACTCGGCGGTCAATTGCAACGAGCCGGGCAGATCGCGCTGCACGGTCAACTGCCAGTTCTGTGCGTAGCCGACGCGGAAGTTGGGGTCGATCGCAAACGTGTTCGGCGTAATCGAAGAAGAGGTCTTGAATCCATTGGCGAGCGTGAGCGGATCAGCGGCGCTGTTCTGGACGCTCAAGCTCTTCGATAGCGGGGATTGCTGCGCCATTTGAATGGCGATGTTCTGATAGACCGATGTGTTGTAGTAGACGCCATATCCGGCGCGAACCACCAGCGACGAGCCGGAAATGGGACGCAAGGCGATGCCGACGCGGGGCTCAAAGCCGCTCCTGTCGGGTCGAAGAAGCGAATTGGGATATCGGGTACCGGTCAGCGCACCGATGGGGTTGGCCGCGATAACCGGCGCGACCGACGAAAAGCCCGGAAGGATATCCAGGTTCACCAGACGGCCATACAGTTCTGTAATCGGCGCGCCGTATTCCCAGCGCAGGCCTGCATTCAGCGTAAACTCGGGACTGATTCGCCAATCATCTGTGACGTAAGCATCGTAGACCGATTGACGAAAATATTTGTCAGCGTTGCCGAAGGCGATGGCGCTGGTATCGGGGATGCCGAGCAGAAAGCCGCCAAAATCGGAGCCGGCCGCCGCGCCCGTGAAGGTAAAGGTTCCGCGCGGATCTTGCTGCGAAAGATAGTTAAATTGTTCGCGGCGGAAATCTGCGCCGAACATGACATTGTGGCCGTTGTGATTCCACAGCATCGAATAAGAAAGCCCGCTGGCCTGATTACGATTGAAGGCGCTTTGCACATCGGACAGCCCGGCGATGCCGCTGGAGAAGCTGAGAGTGGGCGGACCCCAGTTGCGCGGGTCCTGATTGTTCCCGGAGATGCCCGCCAGGCCGGAGACGTTCTCGCGATTCTCAAAGAACGGTGTGACGTGGGTAGCCAGACGGCTGAACTGGTATCCGAGATTGAAGAAGAGGCGCTGGCTCAAACGGTGCGACCAGTTGACATGCGTGTTGATTCCCAACAGATCCGTTGTATCCAGAAAGCCGAACACGTTTGGGTTGTCCGCCCGCGTGTTCTGAAAAGCAAAACCGCCATAGAGCTGATTTTTGTTGTCCAACGTCTTGCTAAGGCGCGATTCGAGCGCGTCCTGATGGGTGGGGCTGACGATCGGGATTTGATAGTTATAGCGCGAGCCTGCGGAGAAGTTCGGAAGCGGATAGAAGCGCAACAATGCGTTAGCCTGCGGGCTGATGCGGTCTTTTGGAATCGTGTTACCGGGGAAAGGCCGCCCGTTGAGCGGATCAAGAACTGAAGCGGAGAAAATTCCGTTGCGCTGTGGTCCGGTCGGCATGAGCGCCGATTGAGTGGTCGCATCGCGGTTCCGGGTCCATTGGTAGGCGACAAAGAAGTTCGGTCCATTCGGGAGCAGGCGCGGAATTTTCAAAGGGCCGCCCAACGTGGCGAGGCCTGTCATCCGGTTGTAAGCAACTTTCGGCGTATCCTGCCCGGTTAAAGAGAACGGCCGCGCATCCAAAGCGGAGTTGTCGAAGGTAAACCCGATGCCGCCGTTATAGAGTCCTTTCGAGCCGTTGCGCTTGTTGCCGAACACCGGGGATTGTGCGAAGGGCGAAGCAGCCCCATTATTGATACTGCCGTTAATCAGAAAGCCGTCGAGCGCCTGCTGCGCGATTTCCCGATCGGAAGATGCGGGCACGGGAGTCTCTTTGGGAGTTGCAGGAGCGGGTGGCGCGGGTGGCGGTGCATGCGATTCTATCGAAGCCTTCATTTCTCCGAGCGGCAGCATTTTAAGATCCCAGTCCGCGGCTGGCGTATTCGGCGCAACCGCAACATCTCGCTTGAGTGGAGAAAAGCCGGACATCTGGATTTCTATCGTCCAGGTTCCATTGGGCAGATCGGGAAAGGAGTAGCGGCCCTGCTGATTCGTAACGGCAAAGAATTTCTTGCTGTCCTGTGTCGCGATCACACTGGCCCCAGGGACAGGCAAGCCGCCAAAACGGACTTGCCCGCGTTGTTCAGCAGCCGGCAGCAGTGAAAGACTCAGCCAGATGATGACCAGCCAACGCAAACTAATTTTCTGAGGGCGGCTCCACATGATCGATGACGAGAATCTCGACCGGGCCTTTTTGCGATTCCAGCTTCAACCCAAGCTGCTCCTGGATAGCCGTAAAGACAGAAGGTCCAGAAGCGTCGGGCGGAGGTGCGACGCCAGGCTCCCCGGGACCCGCGCCGGGTCCCTTGAACATTTGAGCCTCGCGCTGGTCGGGCGTCCACTGCAACGTGAAGTTGTAGAGCCCGGTGAGTCCGGTTTTGTCGACTACGGTGCGGCCAAGCTGCCGGGATAGAGCCTGGGCCAGAAACGAGATCGTCGCGCTTTGCGCGTCTAGCTGACCGGGGCGCATCCGCATGCCGCGATTGGGACTGTGCTGTTGGCCCGCAGAGGCGGCCTGAAGCTTCGGACCGTTCTTTGCGATAACCAGCGCATATACGGAACCTTCTTTGGAGGCGTTATGGCATTGGAGGTTAAAGCGGGCCGCCAGCAGCGATTGAAGCCTTAACCGGCTTTGGCTAAAGGACAGCTCGCGCTCTCCGGCGCTAAGGCTGCCTTCTTCCTTGCCCGGTGAATCCTCGGCTTTCGCGATAATGTCATATCTCGTGGAGTCGAGCCAGTTCGGTCCTCCCGAAATCTGAAAGCCCTGGATGTCGTATGCGTTCTCGATCAGTTGCTTAGCCGTAATATTGTTCGCAATAAACCTCCCGCCGGGAGCCATCCGCATCGAAATAAATTGGCCGGAAGACTTGCTCGGCTTAATAGAGGCGACCTCAAACGACGGCTTGGGCGTGGTTGGAGCTTCTGATGCTGCATCGCTTTGCGACGCGTTCACCAGGCCGAAGCTAATCGGCGCGGCGATTGCTAACGCCGCGGCGGCGGCCAACAGCAGTTTCTTGCCAACGCTGAGGTGCTGCGCGGCGCAGTGCGCCATGATGCGCACGACCCGCTTCTTGAGATCGGCGCCGGTGACCCCGGACATACAGGCGAGCGGCGATTCCAGATAGAATTGACAGGTCTGCAAAATGCTCTCTGCATAGACCTGTGGCGGATTGCCGAGCCGCAGTACTTCTTCATCGCAAGCGCGTTCGCGTTCTTCAACTAAGCGTGCACCGATCCACCAGACCAGAGGATGAAACCAGAAGATTGCTTCGACCAGCATGTGAATCGCGGCAGCCAAATTGTCGCGCCGGCGAACGTGGCACAATTCGTGCGCGAGAATGGCGTTGATCTGCTCCGCCGTGAGGCGCTCCGCGATGCCCTGCGGCAGCAGGAGTACAGGTCGAAAGATGCCGAAAATGCCGGGCTCCAACAGGGCAGGAGAGGACAATACCGGCACGTCCAGTTTCAGATGCGAGGGCGATGCACTCCGGACCGCGGACCGGATACGACGCCAGCGTATCCACCAGAACAGAACGACCACGCCGAAACCGGCCGCCCAGACCGCAAACAGGACAACCGGAATCGCACTTTTGGCAACCGGAACAGAAACCGCTACCGCTGGCAAGGGCCCACCCGGAGCCGCAAACGGCTGGCTGATCTGTTCCAACGCAATGGAGAATCCCGATGCTTGTGGCGTTGTTGTCGTCCAGCCCAGGTGACTGCCTACCGCGATCAGCAACCAAAACGGGACAAGGAATTTCAGCGACGCGATCAGCCACAGCGAGTGGCGTGTCCGCGCGTGATTCCTCCTCAAGGCAAGCGCCAACAGGCCTGCGGCCGCGGCGAATAGCGTCGATTGCCATAGATGATTGAAGAGCGTAAATATATGGGCAGGAAACATGGCAAGCGTCCTTCTAATTCTCGGAGGGCTTTTGAGCGTAATCAATCACGAGCATCTCGACCGGCGCTCTGGCATGGTTAAGCTTGAGTCCTAACTGCTCTTGAATCGCCGTGAAGAGAGAGGCGCTGGAAGAGACGTTGGGGTCCTCTGAAGAACTTCCATCCGGGGTGTAGCGCAGATCGAAATCGAAGCTCCCCTGCAGGCCCGTCCGATTAACAACGGGGCGATCCAGTTGGCCGCGGAGTGCCCAAGCAAACGTTTCCATTGATGTCTTATGTCCGATCACCGCATCATCCAGAATCCGGATGCTGGGGCGGCGATTGTCAGCGGCACTGGAGACATGAATCTTTTCGCCGCTTTTCGCGACTTCGAGTGAGTACACGTCCCTTTCCTTCCATTCGTGATGAAACTTGAGTCGAAAACGGTCGATTAAGAGCGCCTGTAGCATTGGCTCCATCTGAGTAAAGTTCGCGGCATCGGCGGCTTTCGCGACGACATCGTATCTTTCGGAGTCCATCCACCCAGATGCGCCTGAGATCTGGTAATTGGCGAGACCATAGGCACCTTCGATGAGAGACTTCAGCGTGTAATTCCTTACGCGAAGCCAGCCCGGAGAAGGAAACATTCCCACGGCGTTTGCTCCGGAATGATTCGGCTTAATAGAGGCGACCTCAAACGAAGGCTTGGGCGTGGTTGGAGCTTCTGATACTGCATCGCTTTGCGACGCGTTCACCAGGCCGAAGGTAATCGGCGCAGCGATTGCTAACGCCGCGGCGGCGGCCAACAGCAGTTTCTTGCCAACGCTGAGGTGCTGCGCGGCGCAATGCGTCATGATGCGCACGACCCGCTTCTTGAGATCGGCGCCGGTGACCCCGGACATACAGGCGAGCGGCGATTCCAGATAGAACTGACAGGTCTGCAAAATGCTCTCTGCATAGACCTGTGGCGGATTGCCGAGCCGCAGTACTTCTTCATCGCAAGCGCGTTCGCGTTCTTCGACTAAACGCGCACCGATCCACCACACCAGCGGATGAAACCAGAAGATTGCTTCGACCAGCATGTGGATCGCGGCAGCTAAGTTGTCGCGGCGGCGAACGTGGCAGAATTCGTGGGCGAGAATGGCGTTGATCTGTTCCGGCGTGAGGCTCTCAGTGATGCCTTCCGGCAGCAGGAGTACAGGTCGAAAGATGCCGAAAACGCCGGGCTCCAACAGGGCCGGAGAGGACAATACCGGCACGTCCAGTTTCAGATGCGAGGGCGATGCACTCCGGACCGCGGCCTGGATGCGACGCCAGCGTATGCACCAGACACAAGCCACAATCAGGAATCCGCAGATCCAGAGTGAAACCAGAATCATGGGAAGCAGATTCACTACTGGATGGATCGCTAGCGGAGAGCCGTGGACGGGGCCGGTGAATGGCCGTCCGACCTGCTCCACAAAAGAAAATCCCGATTGCGTTACGGCCGGCGCGGTGGACCAGCCGAAATGACTGCCAACCGCAATGAGCAGTGAAAACGGGATAAGAAATTTCAGCGACGCGATCAGCCACAGCGAGTGGCGTGTCCGCGCGTGATTCCTCCTCAAGGCAAGCGCCAACAGGCCTGCGGCTGCGGCGAATAACGTGGATTGCCACAGATGATTCGCCAGCGCCGAAATCAAATCCGCGGGGATCATTGGGAGCCGTCCTTTCGCTGAAGCTTTCGAATGGCCTTCTCCGCTTCCTTCACGTCATCCAGGGTGAGCTTGCCGGATTGGACCAGGTGCGACATCACCGGCTGCATCCGGCCGCCGAAAAAGGCCAGCAGATCGTCAACTAGCCTGCGCTGGGCCGCTTTGCGGGAGACGACAGCCTCGAAAATGTGCGCATTGCTGATTTTTTTGACGCGGCGCACCGCATTCTTGCCCTCAAGCCGGTAGACCGTCGTTTGCACCGTCGTGTAGGATGGCCTGTCCTGTTCGGGAAATGCCTCTTGCACCTCGCGGATGGAAGCCGTTCCACGATCCCATAGTGCCTGCATAATATGGAGCTCGAGCTTGGTGAATTTTGGAGCCATTGGCCTCCCTACTATATCTGTTTGTTAGCCTACGACATAAATATGCGTAGCGCAAGAGATTTTTCGGGGGTGGGAACCGAATTTGTCCCCGCTACCGGAGCTTTGCCAGGATCATTCTTTCGAGCCGGGATGCACGAAGGAAGGTATTCCCATATGGTGCTACTCATGGTATAAGACCCAGTAGTAGCATGAAAACCGCTATATCCATAGATGACGCGCTATTGCAGCAAGCGGACGAAGCCGCGAGACTGATGGGACTAAGCCGGAGCCGGCTGTTCGCATTGGCAGTTAGTGACTTCCTGCAACAAAGAGAGCGAGAACAGATGCTGGTCCGCCTGAACGAAATCTACGCGAACGGTGTGGCGCAGAAACGGCTGTTGAAGGGAATCAAGGCTAAGGTCCGCCAGACGGTGAAGGAACGCTGGTGAGCGAGATTCGGCAGGGACAAGTCTACTGGCTTGACTTCGGGTCCGGGGACGGTTCAGCGCCCGCGGAGCGGCATCCTTGCGTGGTTGTCCAGAACGATGTTTTCAACCGGAGCGCGATCGCAACAAGTGTTGTGTGCCTGATTACCTCGAATCTGAGCAGGGCGGGCGCACCGGGCAACGTGCTTCTGAAGAAGGGGGAGGCCAACCTTCCGAAGGCGAGCGTAGTAAACATATCACAGATCCTCACGGTTGACAAAGCTGAACTTGTGGAATGCATCGGCCGGGTGAGCCATGCCGCGGCCGGGGCGGTGCGCGATGGACTGCATTTGTTATTCGATCGACTATGATGCAGCCGCGACTTTACGGCATCGAGCAGCGGTAAGATTCGTAACGTTCTGAATTGCGCTATCGGCGCGCTTGCGAATGTCTTCAATGGTTCCCTGCGCGGTCTTAACTAGCCCACTGCCCTCACGTTCCAGATCGCTAATTGAGAAAGGCTCTTCGCTCGGAAGCGTTCCGCCCGCGCGAGATTCCGGAGAGTTCGGGCTGCGTTTTCTTATGTTGAGATATTGATTCCCAACCATCCCCTCCGTTTCGATCGCCGTGATATAAGCAAGGCTGCGATTATGGGCCCGATGTCGCGGAACAGCCCGAAGGATACGGCTTGGGGAATCATGGCTCGCGCGCCGAACTCTCCATTGAGGTGCGGGTTTGCAGTGACAGAACCACGCCAAGGCAAATCCGGAAGCAATAATGAAAGGGGTGAATCGCCAGCCGACCTCGAAAATCTGCTTGGTTATCTCGCCGAATTCGAACGGACGCCGGAAGCTTTCGCGAACTGCCCGGAACCCACATAAACCAAGACTACCGGCAAACCGGAACAGTGCATTCAACCGATCAACTGATGAGGTCACGAGGCCGCTATTGCGGAAAGTTCCCACTTTGTCGATGCGCGCTATTGGCCCGTGTTTCCCGAAAAATACGAGGTGGGCGGGTGTATTGGCGCTTCGTTCCGGCCGTTGATGGCGAAAACAGCTATTGCTGGTCCGCTTTTGGCGGGGCCGATTGCAGCGCAGCGGTCATGTCATCGATCAGTTTGGTCTCGCGATCCAGCGCTTCGGCTTCGCGCGGAATCTGGGATTCGGCTTCGTTCCAATCTTTGCGATCGAGCGCCTCAAGTACGCCGGGCAAAGGCTTCGCTTCGTATCCGGTATAAGCCCCGGGAGCGTAAATCATGTTCTTGAACCACGGGCGGCCGGGCAGTCCGGCGGAATCGGTGAGCGCCGGACCACTCTCAATCAGCAGATGATTGAGGTGATTTAAGGTTTCGGGCGATAGCACGAGCCCGTTCGATTCCACCCTTATCAAGGCCTTTGACAACCGGTCAGCACTGGCCGACAGATTGGCTGTCGCATTTTCGAGCGGGGCGAAGTTGAAGTAAGGTGGGACCGCCTTAACGGGAGGGGGCTGCAGCGGGTGGCGAGGATCGCTGGTTGCGGTGAACACGTTCTCTTCTATCTGGCGATTGCGTTCACGAATGGCATCCTGATCTGATTTGAGCAGCTTCTGAACGTTCTCCAGATATTGATGTACCGTGCTGGCGAATGCCGTGAAATCGAAAGGCAGCAGATCCGCATCAGCGAGCCGCATGACGGCAGTGCCAACCATCTGCGACTCGGCGCGGCCATAAATGAAATCGGGATCGCCGAAATGGGTGTACCAATAAAAATCGTCGTATGCGGAGTGGTAAATGCCCCCGTGCGATTCGCCCTCAAAGCCGATATCGGCGGAGGGAATGCCCAGGTGGTGGATAAATGCGGTGTAGTCTGAACCGTCCCCCAGCGCGCCAATGTGCAGGTCAGGCCGGTTCCGAATCGCCTCGCGGTCCGCAGCCGTATGGGCATGTGCGATTTCATAATCCTTGAGGCGCTGCCAAACGGAGATATTCTTCTCCGGATCGGTCACGTCGCGGGCGACAGCGTTGATGAACCGTTCGAGTACATGCGCGCCATCCACGCCCAAATAACCGCGGCCGTTCGTATCGCTATTGAAATAGGCGACGGCATGCTGCAGCAGTTCATCGGCGTGAGCCTCCACCCACTCGGTTGAACCGAGCAGTCCGGGCTCTTCGCCGTCCCAGGCGCAATAGATGATGGTGCGTTTTGGTTTCCAGCCCTGCTTCGCAAGATCGCCAAACGCCCGCGCCTCTTCAAGCATTGCCACCAGGCCCGCCACTGGATCTTCCGCGCCGTTCACCCAGGCATCGTGATGATTCCCGCGCAGCACCCACTGGCCGGGCAGTTCGGCGCCTTGCATTTTTGCGATGACGTTATAGAGCGTTTTCTGATCCCAATTGGAACTCACCTTCAAATGAACCTTGGCCGGTCCTGGTCCGAAATGATAGGTGATGGGAAGCCCGCCGCGCCAGCCCGGTGGAACGACGCGCCCCTTCAGTTCCGCTAGCATAGGCTGTGCGTCCGCATACGAAATAGGCAGTACGGGAATTTTAGTGATGGTCTGCGCCTCTTTCAAAGAAAGCCTCTTAGCACCGGGTGTGGATGCAGTGCCGGGTGTAAGCGGATCGCCTGGATACTCGGTGTCCATGACGCTTCCTCGCTGAATTCCATCCGGCGGGCGGAACGGGCCCTGCGGAAAAGTTTCGCCAGTCACGTAGCCGTCATCGGCAGGATCGGAATAGATGATGCAGCCGATTGCGCCATGCTCGGCCGCGACTTTCGGTTTGACGCCGCGCCAGCCATGCCCATACCGGGCGATGACAATCGCGCCTTTGACCGAAACACCGTAACGCGCCAGCTGTTCATAGTCGTCGGGCATTCCGTAATTGACATAAACCAATGGAGCGGTGACATCGCCATCAATTGAATACGCGTTATATCCGGGAAGCTGCTCTTTGGTTTGCGATGAGGTTGGGTCAACAGTAATGGGTGGTTCGGTGAGCTTCGCTACGAACTTGCGCGGCTCCAGCATTTCCAGCCGGTTCTCCTTCGGCGTTGGAAAGAGCACATCGAACGTTTCAATGTGCGCATCGAAACCCCAGCCTTTGAATTGCGAAAGAATCCATTCGGCATTCTCTTTGTCGTACGGCGATCCAACGTGGTGCGGATGCGCGGTCAATCGCCGCATGTATTCGCGCTGCCGGTCGGGCGATGGCAGCGAACGAAATTTTGCTTCCCACCCGCGTTCTGCCTGGGTGGATTGAGAACTGTAGCCATCCAGCGCCTTCTGGTCAGCAGCAGCGAACACGGACGGCAAAGCGGCCATCAGGCAGATAGCTAAAAACTTTTCAAAGCGAATCATAATATCAGCCGGTCTCATGAGGTACTATAATCGTGCTAATTTACTGGATTCCGCGGGAACAAAAAGCGCCAGCTTCCTCTCCCCCCTTCCAGACCATTTGCTTCAGAGTGAACCATGCAGAGACTAAGAATCTTATCAGTCGTACTCGTGTTTTCTTTCCTGTGCGCGATGCAAGCCGCAGCGCAAGACACAACCGGCAAGATCACCGGCGCGGTTACAGACCCGACGGGCGCAATCGTTCCCAATGCGGCTGTTACGGTCACCAACATCGCGACGAATATCAGCCACTCAACCACCACGAACTCCGCGGGGCTTTACCAGGTGCTGCAATTGCCTATTGGTTTGTACCGTGTCACCGCGCAAGCTGCCGGGTTTCAACAGACAACCATCGCGTCTAAGACAGCGCTGCAAATTAATCAGACGCTTCGCATCGACGTGCAGCTTCAAGTAGGCCAGGTGAGCGGCGAAGTCACTGTCGAATCGAATGCGACGCAGGTGGAAACAGAGAACTCGACGATTGGCGGGACGGTCAGCGGCCAGGCGATTTTTGAACTCCCGCTGAACGGCCGCGACACGCTGGACCTGCTGAAGACGCAGCCGGGCGTAAGCGCAACGAATCCCGACTCCACAGCCGCCGGCAATTACAGCATTGGCGGCATGCGGACAGATTCGGTGACCTACCTGCTGGACGGCGGCTTGAATAACGATCTTCTGAGTAATCAGGCCGTCGCCGATCCCAATCCCGATGCGATTGCGGAGTTCCGGGTCCTGGAGAACAATTACGGCGCTGAATATGGACGGAATGCAGGAGGCATCGTCAGTGTCGTAACAAAGAGCGGCACGAACCAGTTTCATGGTACGGCGTACGACTATCTACGCAATAACTACTTCGATGCAAATACCTTCTTCAATAACCAGCAGGATTTACCTGTCTCGGTATTAAAGCGCAACCAGTTCGGCGGAACCGTCGGAGGGCCCATCAAAAAAGACAAGCTATTCTTCTTCTTCTCTTATGAGGGGCAGCGCCAGACATCGTTAGACACCAGCCCAGGGAAAGTGACGACATTCACCCCGGCGGAGGCGAACGGCGATTTCTCAGGTTCGGATGAAGCTGGCACGGTTGCAGCTTTTCTGCAGAATAATCCGTATTACCAGCCGAATCCCACACTGGCTGGGCAAGGGACCATCGACCCCACCAAAATCGATCCGGTCGCGAAAGCGTATTTTACGAAAGGCTTAATCCCCACATCGCCAACCGGATTTCTGTTTTCCGCAGGCAGTTGCGACAAACAATTTCAATGAGTATCTGGGAAAAATTGATTACAACCTGAGCTCGAAAGATACCATCAGCGGGACCTTCACAAACAACGATCATCCCGTTTTGTATCCGTTCGGCCCCAGCCCCAACCCTCCTTATAACGTGACCGGGTTTCCGGTTACTTATTCGGATACCAGCTATTTCGGATCGGTGGCCTGGATTCACACCTTCACGCCCGCTCTCCTGAATGAATTTCGCGCCACCGCACAGCGGCTGAATCACAAACAGGCGGTTCCAGCAACGAAACTGCCGACCTCACGGGATCTTGGGATCAACATTATTTCAGACGATCCAACCGGCCCGAGCCAGCTCAACTTTCTGGGGTCCGGGTTGGCGACCGGCCCGAGCGTGCAGGGTCCAACCACAGAGGTAGACAACACGTATGCGGTGTATGACAACCTTTCCTGGACGAAAGGTTCGCACAACTGGAAATTCGGCTTTTACTTTTCGCCGTATCAGAACAACACAGACTACGACTTCTACGTGAACGGAGCGTTCTACTTCTATGGCCAAGGCACGTTCGTCGGCTCAGGAGTGGATCTGGCGGATTTTCTAATGGGCAATCCGGATGAGTACCTGCAATTCGGGAGGGCCCCGTCGAATATCCGGTCGCACCAATACGCGGGTTTCGCGCAAGATCAATGGCGCGCGAGCAAGCGCCTGACCGTTACGCTCGGCTTGCGTTATGAATACGCAGAGCCCAAATTCGACACACAGGGCCGCTCATTCAGCTTCATTCCCGGCCAGCAATCACAGAGGTTTCCGAACGCGCCGGAAGGCCTTGTCTTTCCGGGCGACCCTGGTGCGCCGAAAGGCTCAAATTTCCCGGACAAGAATGATTTTGGTCCGCGCTTCGGCTTCGCTTATGACCTTTTCGGCAATGCGAAGACTAGCATCCGGGGTGGATTTGGCATGTTTTACGACATCCTTAAAGGCGAGGACAACCTGCAGTTCAACGGGCAGGCGCCGTTCTTCGGCTTCGCGGATATTTTTCAGGTCACCTACACGGGCGTGGGGTTGAGCGGCTTGCAGGATCCGTTCGGTTCAGCGGGCGCGGTAAATCCATTTCCGTCCAGGCCGCCCGCGAAGGATATCAATTTCGGCGATGCCGGCTTTCTGCCTTTTGGCGGAGGCGGCGTTTACTTTGTCGATCCGAACCTGCGCACCCCTTACGTGTTCCAATACAATCTTTCCATTCAGCAGCAATTGCCTTCGAATACCGTGCTGGAGGCAGGCTATGTCGGCTACTCAGCACACAAGCTGACCAGCCTTGTGGATGCCAACCCGTTCCCAATCGGCGGCGATACCCGAATCTATGGCGATAATTTCAGCTATCTGGACCAGTTCCAGAACGTCTCCCGAGCCAATTACAACAGCGTGCAAGTGAATCTCACGCGCCGGTTCTCAAGCAGCGCCGTGGGGAATAGCTTCTTTACTGTCGGTTACACGTGGGGACACGAGATCGACAATGTTTCGGGATTCCGCCAGCGAAACTCAAACGTACCGGCTTACGATCACCAACTGTTCCGGGCTTCTGGAGATACGGACGTGCGGCAAACATTCGTGCTCTCCGGCGGCTGGGAGCTGCCTTTCGAGAAGCTATGGCAACACGGCCCCAAACTGCTAACCTCTGGGTGGAGTCTTTATCCGATCTTGACGGCTCGCACTGGTTTTCCCCAGGATATATTTGCGAACCTGAACACGACGCGAACGGATCCGGGACCCTCCGGTGCGGGCGATGCCGGATACGTGCGCGCGGACCTGGTGGGAACTACGGTCCCGATATTGAATCCCAGGACATACCAGGAGCTTTCGAATCCGAATGCTCAAACCACGAGCTCCGGCAATTATTACTTCAATCCGGCCAGCTTCAGCAATGCACGTGCGTTGGATTTGGATGGCTCCGGCGCCGTTACGAGCTTTTACCCATACGGCACGTTTCCGCGAAACGGAATACGGGGACCGGGGCAGACGAACCTGGATCTCTCCATCTCAAAGCACTTCAAGATCCGTGAGGAAATGGATCTGGAATTGCGCGGCGACGCGTTCAACGTGCTCAATCACACCGAGTTTCAGAACCCGGACACGACCATTACGGACACGACTTTTGGCCAGATCTCGAGGGCCTACGATCCGCGAATCTTACAGCTCGCGCTGCATCTGCGCTTTTGAACGGTGTCCAAATCTTAGCGGAAAACCTGCTCCGCGTGAGACCATGGAACTTACGAATGTCAGCAGGAAACGGAACAATCAACACTCGCAATATCGCGATTATTGCGCACGTTGATCACGGAAAAACAACTTTGGTGGACGCCATGCTCCGGCAGAGCGGCATATTTCGCGCAAATGAAGAAGTCGCCGAGCGAGTGATGGATTCGAACGAACTCGAACGGGAACGCGGCATCACAATCCTGGCCAAGACTACCGGAGTCCGCTATCACGGAACGAAGATAAACATCGTCGATACGCCGGGCCACAGCGATTTCGGCGGCGAAGTGGAACGCGCTCTGAAGATTGTGGATGGGGTCATGCTACTGGTTGATGCCAGCGAAGGGCCGCTGCCTCAGACGCGCTACGTTCTGATGAAGGCGCTGGAAGCGAAGCTTCCGCCGGTTCTGGTGATAAATAAGATTGACCGGCCGGACGCGCGCATTCAAGAAGTATTAAACGAAATATACGATCTTTTCATCGATCTGGACGCGACCGAAGACCAACTCGATTTTCCGGTGGTCTACACGAACGCCAAGGCTGGGATCGCGAAGATGGATCCGGCGGAAGCTAGCGACAATCTGCAGCCGCTTTTCGAGACAATCCTGAAGCACATCCCGGCTCCAGGAGGCGAAGCGACGGACACGCTGCAACTGCTGGTCGCCAATCTCGATTACAGCGACTATTTGGGCCGGATTGCAATCGGAAGGGTGTTCGACGGAACGCTCCGGCACGGCGATGACGTAGCCATCGTCAAGCTGGATGGCTCGTTGCAGAAGACTCGCATTACCAGACTTTATTCGTTCGAAGGACTGAAACGAGTAGATGAAACGATCGGCAACCCGGGGGACATTCTGGCCATTGCCGGAGTGGAGGGGATCACGATCGGGGAGACGATTACCAGCGCGGAGACGCCTAAACCGCTTCCCAATATCCCGATTGACGAGCCGACTATTGCCATGACGTTCACGGTGAACAATTCGCCCTTCGCAGGACGCGAAGGTGAATACGTAACGTCGCGAAATTTGCGCGACCGGCTGGATAAGGAACTGCTTACAAACGTCTCCATTCGCGTGGAGGAGGCGGGGGGCCCGGATGCGTTTAAGGTGATGGGCCGCGGCGAGCTGCAGTTGGCGATCCTGATCGAGATGATGCGCCGCGAAGGTTATGAACTGCAGGTTGGCAAGCCGGAGATTCTGACGCGCAAAGTGGACGGCGTGCTGCACGAGCCGCTCGAATTATTGGTGATCGACTGCCCGGAGGAGTTTATTGGCGTAGTCATCGAGAAGATGGGCGTTCGCAAGGGAAAGATGAGCAAGATGGTGAATCACGGATCGGGCCGTGTGCGCCTGGAGTTCCTCGTACCGTCTCGCGGCCTTATCGGGCTTCGCAGCGAAATGCTCACCGATACGAAAGGAACTGCGATCATGAACTCCTTGTTCAATGGCTATATCGAATGGCAGGGCACTATTGAGATGCGGCCTACCGGCTCGCTGGTAGCTGATCGCCCGGGCTTCGCTACCAGCTACGCCATCTTCAATCTGCAGGAACGCGGGGTGATTTTCATTTCACCCGGCACCGAAGTTTACGAAGGGATGATTATCGGCGAAAACGCGCGCAACAGCGATCTCGACGTAAATATCGTTAAAGAGAAGAAGCTGACCAATATGCGTGCGTCCACCTCGGACGAGGCGATCCGGCTGGTGCCGCCGAAGATTCTGAATCTGGAGCAAGCGATCGAGTTTGTTCGGGAAGACGAGTTCGTGGAAGTAACCCCGAAATCGATCCGGCTGCGGAAGAAGGTCCTGAAGGCGAATCAGCGGTAGCGCGACTGCGATTGGCTGCGCGGCGCAAGCTGGGAAATATCACTTCAGCAAGGAGAACACTCGTACGATCTGGAGGTGGACGGTCTGGGAACAATTCCTGCAGGATCTTCGCTTCGCCTTTCGATTGCTGCTCCGCAATCCCGGCTCAACCGCAATCGCTGTTCTCACTTTGGCCCTAGCCATCGGTCTGAACACCGCGATTTTTAGCGTATTGAATGCCGCACTGCTGAGAGCTTTGCCGGTACACAATCCGAACGAACTGGTGATGCTTTCTGACCCGAACGCCTCCATGGCTTTGGGCGGCGTGCAAACGGGGCCACGCAGCGTGTTCAGCTATCGCGAATTCGTCGCGTTGCGCGAGCGTACCACAACCATGTCCGGCCTCTGCGCTTCGCAACTGCCGCTCTGGCGCTGGCCGGTTCAAATATCCGGTGGCTCGCGGGAAGAAGCGCACGGCCGCGTTGTAAGCGAAAACTATTTCTCCGTCTTCGGCATCCGGCCCGCACTTGGCCGGTTCTTTACTCAACACGATGCCATTGGAATTGGTAAAGATCCGTACGTAGTAATCAGTTACGACTATTGGCAGCGAAGGTTCGGAAGCAACAAAGCGTCATCGGAACGCCCGTGCGCTTCTACCGTAACACTCTCGTCATCATTGGCGTCGCCGCAAAGAATTTTCGAGGAGAAACCGTGGGCCAGGACCCCGACCTGTGGCTGCCCATGCTCATGCAACCGCTCATAATGCCCGGCATCGATGGTCTCAGTGAATACATAGGCCACGCACCGGACAAGCTTATGTGGCTGCATGTCTTCGGACGGCGAAAACCGGGCGTGACCCCGGCGCAGGTCCAGGCGGAAGTAAATGTACTGTTCCGGGCCATTCTTGGAGATGGAAAAGCGGCGGTTGATCAGAGCATCGTGGTACATCCATTTCGTAACGGTGCGTTCCACGGACGCGACGAATTTTCCGATGAGTGGTTGGTCCTCGCGGCTCTGGCCGGCCTTGTCCTCCTGGTCGCATGCGCCAATGTCGCTAATCTTCTGCTTGCGCGCGCCGCCGCTCGCTCGCATCAGCTAGCGATTCGCCTTTCGATCGGCGCCGCCCGCGCCCGCTTGATTCGACAGTTCCTAGCCGAAAGCCTCTTATTGGCGGGGCTGGGTGGCAGCGCCGGGATTGCTGTGGCCATTATCGCTTCACGCGTTCTCACGTTCTTGGTGTCCGGCACGCCCGACGGTTTGAAACTCGCTGCTGGGCTTGATTTGCACGTCCTCGCCTTTACCGCGTGTGCGACGTTGCTGACTGGCATCGCCTTCGGCCTCGTTCCGGCGCTTCGAGCCACCCGCGCGGCCGTGAGCGACGACCTGAAAGAGACAGGCCGCAGCGCAACCGCCTCCCGGCAGCGGACGGCCTTCGCCAAAACGCTTGTTGTCGGTCAAGTGGCTCTTTCGCTTTTGCTTGCGATGGGAGCCGGCTTGTTTCTTCGCACGCTTTGGAATTTGCAATCGGTCGCGCTTGGCTATCCTTCGCGGAATCTGCTGCTGGTCGAAGTCGATAGAACGGGCATCAGTAACTCGCAAAACCCGAATCTCTACCGCGAATTGGTACAGCGTATTCGTGCGATTCCCGGCGTGCGCGCCGCACCTGGTCGGATCGCGGACTATTCAGCGGATTCGACGGAGCCTTTGCCATTCAGGTGGAAGGATTCACGTCTCGAAATGAAAGGGATGGCGGATCGACTGGCGACTCCGTCGGTCCTGGATATTTTTCAACCATCGGCATCCCCATGCTTCTTGGGCGTGAAATCGGCCCCCAGGATACGGCCCGCTCACAGCCTGTTTGCGTCATCAACGAAGCATTTGCAAAGCACTTTTTTGGCGGCCGCAACCCGATTGGCAGGCACATCAGCTATGCGGTCGATGACCATACCCGCCGGTCCTTGGAAGTGATCGGCGTTGCTCAAAATGCTCGTGTCAATTCTTTGCGCGGGAACATTGATCCGAAGTTTTACACCGGATCCGACCAAACGGGGAACACATCTTGGCTTGAGATCCGCACCTGGAGCGATCCCACCCGCATATCGAATGAGGTACGCAAAACAATTCTTGCGGTAAATGCGAACTTGGATATCCAGAGCGAGCGAACTCTTCTCCAAACGCTCGCCGCGCAGAATGCGCAGCGCCGACTCGTCGCGCAGCTTTCCTCCATCTTCGGAATTCTGGCCCTCATTCTCGCGGCTACCGGCATCTACGGGGTGCTGTCGTATAACATTGCACGCCGCACAAATGAGATCGGTATTCGCATGGCGCTGGGCGCCGGCAAACGCCGGGTAATCGGCATGATCCTCCAAGAGACCGGATTGATGATCGCTGCAGGGGCGATCGCCGGGTTGGCCGTGGCAGCCGCGATTACACGTTTGATTGCATCGCAATTGTATGGAGCCAGTGCAACCGGTCCGCGTTGGTCTCTAGCCCGCTATGAACATGTCGACAGCGCTACGCAGTTGTACGGCGTCACGGCCATGGACCCGCTGACGATTGCGGCCGCGATCGGATTGCTCGCGGCAATGGCTTTGCTTGCCGCGTATGTTCCGGCAGCGCACGCCGCGCGGATCGACCCCGTACGCGCGCTGCGGCACGAGTGAGGAGATCAGGAGGCGCCATGATTCCGTTCTTCCGGAAGTTGAGCTGGTTAAGGCGACGCGAAGGCAAGGAAGATGATCTCGAACAGGAACTCCAGTTCCACCTCGATGAGGAAACCTGTGACCGGCAGACGGAAGGACTGGCGAGCGAGGAAGCACGCGCGGCTGCGCGGCGCGACCTGGGAAATATCACTTTGATCAGAGAGGACACACGCGCCATGTGGACATGGACGGTCTGGGAACAATTCCTACAGGATCTTCGGTACGGAACGCGGGCGATGCTGCACAACAAAGCCTTCACCGCGCTGGCCGCACTTTCGCTGGCGCTTGGAATCGGGGCAACACCGCGATCTACAGCTTCATGGACGCGATTCTGCTGCGCGCGCTGCCTGTTTCGGATCCGCAATATCTGGTGATGTTGAGATGGCACACGCGGGCTCCGAGATGCATGGAATGGGCTTTCACGACGACGATTATTTTGTCGATGCGCAGAAGGGATTCACCGGCGGCATCTTTCCATTCCCGGCCTTCGAGCTCATCCGGCAGAACAATTCGGTGTTCTCGAGCATCTTCGGGTATCAAGGAACCGGAAATATCACTTTGAGTATCCAAGGACAAGCGGAGCTAGCAAACGGCGAGTATGTGTCAGGCAATTATTTTCACGGGCTAGGCGTTCGCTCCGCCGCCGGACGGTTACCGGGCATAGAGGACGATCGCGCGGGCGCCCCCGCGGTTGCTGCCATCAGCTTCGCATTGAGTCAAAAGCGCTTCGGAGGACCTGCGAGCGCCGTCGGCCAGTCTTGGCATCCGCATGGCGCTCGGCGCACAACGCAGCCGCGTTGTGTGGATGATTTTGCGCGAAGTCATCGTACTTGCATTTGCCGGGCTGGCGATCAGTGTGCCGATCGCCTTTGCTGTGTCGAGGCTTGTCAAATCGTTTCTCTATGGAGTGAAACCCAACGATCCGCTGGCCCTGATGGTAGCAATAGTGACCCTGCTGAGCGCCGCCATTCTGGCTGGTTACCTGCCTGCCCGAAATGCGTCCCGGATCGACCCGATGACCGCGCTGCGGCACGAATGAGACCGGTCGCGTGGCTGCCGCAGGCCTAACTAACGAACAATTGAAATAACGAATGTGAGAGCTGCCCCTCTATAGTGACCAGTGATCTCCCAGCAACCCGTTGTGGGTAGAACGGCGCCAGTCAGCATGGCCTGCCTGCCTTCCCCCAAAATCGCATTGGTGGCGCGCTTGAGCACAAACGTCGGTCCATCCACATCCAGGCGCTTGCTTGTCACAACGATGCCCGGTTGCTGGCTGGTGTGCCAATCGTAGTCCCGGCTAAACCAAAAGATTTTCTGTCCGTAGCTCTTACCATCGAACGGCAGGCCGCGCCATGTGCCATTTATCGGCAGTTGTATCCAAAGCGCGTCTGTTCCGTACCAGAAACCCCCGTCTGTGCTCATGGCATCGTACGGCGCGGGTGGGACGAAAGCCGGAGTGGGTGGAAGAGTAGTCGGACAGAAATCTGCGGCGCGCACAATCTGCGTCGACAATAAGGTTATTGCCGTTACCGTGAGGACATGCCGGAGCATCTCTACCTCCTGCCGATCACCGCTGCTTAAATTTTACTCCCATGCAGTCCTGTGGCACGCTTTATCGTGCTGGCGAGCAGTTCACTGCCCGCTGATGTCGATGGCGATAATAGGCCCGCTGCAGCGCTCTTGCTATGACCGTGCCTCCGTCCGTCCGGTGGTTCTGGAGCGATTTCGGAAATCGTGCTTTCGAACGCAGCCCTTCTCAGAAGTTCAGATACAGCGGGTTTCCGTCCGCGTCGGTTATGGAGAGGACTCTTTGGGGGTACTGGGCCGCTCGGACGATGTCCGTGAGCCACGAAGATGACGCCACGTGATGAGGCGTCCCATTCACACGCATCCCGGAACCGCGCTCTCCCCTGATCAGATCGTCCGCTGCAAGATCGTCGTAAGCAGCAACAACGGTGTTTCGCGAGATGCCCAGCATGCCCGCAAGGGTTCTGCTGGCTGGTAGAAGCGCTTGATGTTGTATCGCACCCATCCGAATCCCACGAGCGATATCACAGTAGATTTGCCGTTGCAGTGGAACTCGGGAATTCCTGTCCAGGTTGATTGGCGGAATGGCAAGCTCGCGGTGATGGATCAAAGCGGACCTCTCAGGTGGCTCTTCCCATTGTGTACAGGTTTGAGGAATATAGGGAAGAGGACTGAAATCATGATCTCAGGTGGTAACGCAACCGTATTCGTATCGAACATGGACCGGGCAGTCGAGTTCTATACTGATGTACTCGGCCTAAAGCTGACGAACCGTTTCGGTGATAACTGGGCTACGGTCGAAGCCGGAAAGGGGCTGACCATCGGTTTGCACCCGGCTTCACCCAAGTATCCGGTGCCCGGAACAAAAGGAGCAATGATGCTTGGACTCGAAATCGATGAAGCTATCCACATCGTTGTTGACCGACTTAAAGAAAAAGGCGTGAAGATCAACGGCGTGATAGTACGGGACGAGTCCGGGAACTTTGCCCATTTCGAGGATCCCGACGGAAACGAGATTTACATTTGGGAGGTCAACCCCAAAGCCGTCGCTGAATCTGGCTTGGCCTATGCCGTGACAAGAGACTAAACTTCATGGATCAGCAGTACGCCGCCTATTCGCCCGCGTAGACGAATTCGTTTTGCCGGAAAATTACTTTTTCCGCTGGCCGCAGGTCAACAACCGGGCTGATCCGGTTCATCACATCCATCACCTTCCCCGGATAGCTCGCATTCGGGTTATATATCCGGAGTTTTCCCATGACATCTCTATTGCGGTATAGAGGGCTTCTTCCCAGCTTGTAGGCAACCAGGTTTAAACCGGCTCGCAAACTCGGGAACGACTGGTCGCCCTGGTCCCAACCGAAGAGATTATTGTTTCGGTATGCTTTGCCGCCGCCGGATTCGATCACGGAAATACTGGGCAAAAGCCGCCAATCCAGATGATTGTCATCAGCGGCATGGATGAAGTCTTCGGATAGATTGAGAACGGGGCAGTGGAGCTTCGCAAAGAAATGCCGCAGTCGAACTGCGCGCGGGTCCGGCTTGACCGCTGGCGCTTTGGGGGGTTTCTCAGGAATAGCCTTCACCGCCGGCACCGTCTCCAGCTTTGCGGTGACCGGCACAGCTACCAGTCCTGCAATGATCATCATATGCTTTGAAAGAACGGACAGCTTCTTTCCCAGGCAGCTATAACGAACCTGCATAGGGCTATCTTAGCAGATTTATGGAATAAGGCGAGAAAGGTATGTAGATCCTACTACAGCAAACGGCGCCCTCGGAAAAGCAAACTTTCGCCCGAACTGGTCGATAAGGTTCACCTGGCAATCGTATTTGCCGGAGGGAATCTTGTCCAAAGGCACCTCAAGCCACACCGGCAGCGTGGCCGGGCGCTGTGCGTCCAGGGTTAGGGCACGAATGGCAGGCGTCTCCAGCACTTTCTTGCCAGCCTGATAAACCGCCATGCTGGCCTCCACATCGGGACGCCGGAAGCTCTGGGGCAAATTATCCGGGATGGAAGGGTCATACACCTCGACATAAACGTACAGGTTCTGGCCCGGGTGGAAAACGCGAGTTACATTGGGCACAAGCTGCTGCCCATTTTGGATCAAAGGATCCTCCGACAGCAGCTTCTTGCTGTTCTTCACGCCCGCTACTTGATTCGAAACCGCCTGGCGCTGGTTGCTGAGGATCACCGAGCTTGCCCGGAGCGTTTTCGTCGCGCTCAGGTCCGGAATGGCGAAAGAGGTTCCGAAGGTCCCGGTCTTCCCTTCCCCGTTTTCGCGCGCCACAAAGCGAAGCTTATACGCTCCCGGACTAAGCGTCACGCCAGTTGTGTATTGAAGGCTCTTCTGGATCATCCGGCCCGCAATTTCCCCGGCTACCTTTATAGGAATTGTGTCGCGGACGGCGGCAACCGGGCGGCCCCGGACGTCGCGCACTTCCGCGATGAAGTCCAACTCTGTTGCCTGCTTCGATCCTTTCGCGTGAAACGTCAGCGCGGAACCCGGTATCTTCACGGAAATCGGAACGAAGTATTTGTCCTTCTCCAGCCTGAAATAGTCCACTTCAACTGCGATGGGCAGATCTGTAACGGGATTGTCCGACAGCAGCGCCTGGGAGAGCTGGGTCTCTTTGTCCTCTCCTTTCATCCGCGCAAAGCTGGTAGGAGCATAGTAGCCCTGCCGGTATTCCAGCTTCGGCCGCAGCATCGCGGTCACCCGCGGACTCAGCTTGACCTGAATCCGGCGGTACCGGCCATCCTGCGCGGGATTCGAACTCACATAAGAAAGGATGTAATAGCTGGAGAAATCCTTCTGGACCTGGCTCATCCCAGCGATCAGATCGTTCGAATCGAGCAGTGCTTTCCCCCCGGTATCGAGCGCAAGGCTGGCCAGGGTTTCCTGCTGATTGTTAAAGTTTTCTTTCAACGACCGCTGTCCCGCGCCGTTATAGAGGTTGTTCCCTGCCGCACCGGCTTGAGTTGCATCCCCGCCCGGAACCAGCGCCGAAAGACCGCGAGCATCAATCGGATAAAAAGCGACATTGGCGCGTACCGCCGTGTTGACAGTCGCCTGCAACTGCGATTGGTTATCCACGCCGTTCTTCTGGATGCCACTCGAAATGTAGATGAGTGCCTTCTTCTCAGGATATTGAGCGAGTTTCCGCGCGGCATCCTCTAGCGCGGCAAGTTTCAGATCGGAGTTGAAGATGTTGAACTCCGTTTCATCCGCAACGAACTGACCGCTCTGGTCCTGCGCATCCGCGCCTTCGTCCGCAATGCTGGCATTCTCGCTCGATTCGCCGATGCGGAACTTGTTAATCGTGTCGATCAGCAGATCGCGGTCTGACGTGAAATCCACCAGCGTCTTGAGTTCCGTGCCAAATGTCATGATCGAAACGGTGTCGCTGGCGGTCATCTGACTGCTTAAGAATTTGATGGCCGCCTCCTTGGCGCGAATCTGTTCGGCAGGCTGCATCGAGGAGAAATCGAACAGCATGACGATGAGGCGGCGGTCCCGGTATTTGGTCGTCGCGCTCGTGGCCCGGGCATTCGGCGGGGGCACGGGTTGGGCGACATCGCGTACTGTCCGCGCCGGCAATACGGCGTTATTCAGGTTCTGGTAATCGACTGCTTGCAATTTCTGAAGCTTGCCGTCTTCAAAGACTTCAAAATCATCTTTGGTCAGGTTTTCAACCGGCCTTCCATTGCGGTCCAGCACCGTCGCGTTCACCACGACAACGCTGGTAGTCGTCGAAAATGTAGCGCGCTGCTGCGACATCGCCGGCCGCACTACCAGCGCCGCCGTGACCATGAATAGTGCTGCTACGGCCTTCAAAACCGGAACCTCACGACGGCCTGCAAGCTGCGCATGGAACCCGCCGCGCTGGGAAGCCCATAATTCACAGCGTTCACGACGGTATACAAGCTGGTGTAGTTAACGTGGTTCAGCACGTTATTGGCTTCCAGGCGGAACTCCAGGCGTCGCCGCTCCGCCAGAGTGAACGATCGTCCGAAGGCGAGATTGAGACTCACCAGCCCGGGACCAGGGATCGTATTGCGTCCTGCGTTTCCGTAAACCCCAGCTGGTGGCGAAGTGAATGCGTCCAGGTTGAAGAAGCCGCTGTTCCCCTGAATGGGCAGCCCGGTGGCTTCGGCGCGTCCGCTCCCGATACCTCCGGTTTGAGCCAACCGCTGTGTGTTGCCCAGTATCCGCGCCGTGAGGGGATTCCCAGTCTGTGCTGTCAAGCCCCCGCTCAATTGCCAGTTCTTTAGCAGTCGAGCCACCTTGCCATCCGGTGCGAAGCGTGAACCCGGACCAGCCACAGGAGAACTCCACACGAAGTTAGCCGTAAGCTCATGGCGGACGTCGAAACTCGACAAGCCGCGCTCAGCCGCCAGATCGAGCCAGTTCTGTGCCACCGTGTTGCCTGCGCCGCCGAAAGTGGAGGAATCGTCTATCGACTTTGCAAACTGGTAGAACGCATTTATCGATAAGCCGCGATGGAAGCGCCGCATCAAACGCAGTTGCAAGGCATTGAAAATAGAATTGCCCACCGACTGATCGTAGGTAAACCCGGTCGCATTGCCGAACTGGTTGCGTTGAGTGAACAGCCGCGCGCTGCCGGGTGGCGGTTCGTTCGGCAGCGTCCTTACATCCAGCCGCGTGCCCTTGGTTCCCAGATAGCCAATCTCGGCGAGAAATCCAGCGCCCAGCTCATGTTGAATGGAGGCGTTCCAAGTGCCGGCGTAGGGCGTCCGGTAATTGCGATCCACAGCGAACGTGTTTGTTACCTGGTTTGGCGAGGCCTTCGTCAGGCCATTTCTCAAAGTAAGCACGTTTGCGGCGCTCGTATTCACGCTGCTCGCGACTGCGAAGGGCGGCTGATTTGCAAATGAGGCCGCGAATGGAATGTAAGCCTGACCGTTATAGTAAATGCCGTACCCGGCTCGAACAATGGTGGACCGCTTCAGCCCCGGAACTTTCCAGGCGAGCCCGATACGCGGCGACCAGTTATTCAGATCCGGATTGATCAACCCGCTGGGGAATGCGCCGGTATAGGGTCCTGGCGTATTCGGAGTCACCACGGCTACGTTCGTGAAGCCCGGCGCTATATCCAGATTCGCCAGACGCCCGTACTTCTCGTTCAATGGTGAAAAATAGTCGTAGCGAACGCCCAGCGTGAGCGTCAGGTCAGCACGCGCCTTCCATTCATCCTGCGCGAAGCCGTTCGCCTGGTTCTGTAGGAAGTATTCGCTGAACTGGCTGTATTGAATCGAGCTCGATTGAGGCAGCGCGAGCAGAAAATCGGCCAGATCGTAACCGGTCGCGGCTGCCGGTTGGCCACTAGTATTGATGTTGCTGGTAGCCAACCCGGTGAAGTTGAAAGTCCCGCGCCCGTTTGGATCTGTGCGCGAGCTTAAATCAGCGCGCGTGTAACCCCCGCCAAGGGTGATGGTATGAACGCCCTTCAAGAGCGTAATGCTCTCGCTGACCCCTTGCGATTGGTTTCGGTTCAAGGTGGCGGGAGAATCGCTCAACGATCCGAAGTTCGTAAAGTTCAAAGTGGGTGGACCGTGATCCAGCGGATTCGCCGATGTACCCTCAATTCCAAGTTCCGCTGCTACGTCAGGCAGCAGAGAAAAGTAGGGAACAATCTGGGTGTCATTGCGGCTGAACTGGACCTGCGCATTGCTAATCGCTTTTGCGCTCAAGTTGCGGGTCCACTGTAGCCGCGCGCTAAGGCCGTATCCGTCTGTAGTGTCGGAATAGCCGAACGGCTGGGCCGTTGTGCCGTCGCGGCGCTGGTAATGAAAATTGAGCGAAAGCCGGTCGACGCTTGTCACATTGCGTTGTACCCGCAGTCCGGCGTTATCCGAGTTGCCTATCTGGGTAGTTTCAAACTGGTAATTATTGGCAGCTCCAGGTTGATTGGGTAGAGGATAAAAGCGCAGCAGACCTAGAGCGATGGGGCTCAGCATACTGGACGGAGTCGAGTTCCCGGGAAATGGCTGGCGAGTCGCAGGGTTGAAGATGCTGACTGGGGCGCTCGCCGGCGACGTGCCAAGCAACTGTACCGCTTGAGAAAAATCGCCACCGCGCTCGGCTGGTGTCGGCACGGTTTCCGTAAAGAGCTCCGGAGTTCGCGCCCGCGTTCCGAAGTAGGTGACGAAGAATTGCGTTTTCGAGTCCTTGACGATTTTCGGAATGAGCAGCGGTCCGCCCACGATCAGGCTGAACCGGCTCTGCGCGTAGGCCGCTTGCGGAATGTCCAGACCGTTCAGCGAGAATGGCTTGGCGTTCAAAATCGAATTCTGCAGCGTGAAAGAGAGCATGCCGTGAATCTGCTGATTCCGGCGCCGGCGATTGCCGAACTGCGCTGGTTGGCCAGGATGCCGGCCTCCCCGTCCGCCCGGCCCGCCGAATCCGCGCCCGCCAAACCCGCCACGGCCGCCGAAACCCGCGTTGCCGCCTCCGCCCTGGCCTTCGAAACCGGGTGCGTTCGGGGCAGTTTCTGAGCCGCCAAACTCTTCCGAGCCGCGGCTGGCGAAGCGCATATCCGGTCCGGAATCGGCTTGGCTGCCTTGGGCCATTCCAGGACTCAGGCTGCCCGAAACCAGAAATGTTTCGTTGCTCCCTTCGGAGGCGCCGCTGTTAGCTGAAAGCGCCTGGCCCTGCGTATTCGCTTCGCTCTGAAGGATTTGATCCATCTGCTGGCCGTTATCCGCCGCTCCGGAGCCGGACAGCTGATTGCGCCGCGCCGCGAATTGCTGCAGTCGCTGGAGCATGGGCGAGGGCTTCAACTGCAGATCAAAGTTAACTGGCGCTCCGGCCGCTGAGTACTCCACGCTTTTCGTGAGGGTGCTAAACCCGAACATTTCAACGGTTGCGTTCCACATCCCGGCCGTCAGCCCGGGAAAATCGTAGTGGCCGTCACGATCCGTGAAAGTCGAAAGCGTCTGGTTTCCGCGTGACAGCGTAACTGTGGCGCCCGGAATTGGCTGATTTCCGGATCGCACAAACCCGCTTTGCGCCAGCGCTACCGAACCACCGCACAAAAGCACGGCCAGAATCGCTTTCTGATAGAGCAAGTTGAATAAAGGATGTTTGTGACGCTCCCCAGGTTACTCACCCTCAAGTTTGATAGGGTGAATCGAATGGCGCAAGATCTGGAAACTCTCAAGACCGAAATGGAGGCGTATCTCAAGCAGTACGGAATGGCAGTATTCCACGGTTATCACCGGATGATCGACACGATGAGTCACGTTTTGTGGGATACAACCAGCCACCCCGATTTCCGCGATTTTTTGCAAACTGCGCGCCATGCAGGTGTCCGGTTGGTTGTCTTCAACCATCGCTCCTTTTCCCTTGACCAGCTCGACGAAGCGCTTGATGAACTGGAAGATGCCGATCTTTTGCGCGAGGAGAAGCGCAGCTACGAAACGCGCCTGCGGCAATTGCAGGCCTATGAGGGGTTCACCTGCTCTGTGGAATTGTCTTTTGCCATTGAGGGGCGCGTCTACTCTTTCGAGTCACATACGGATTGGTACGAAGCCTTCACGGATATTCTGGGTGAGCTGGAGGCGGCTTCGTTCGATCACGAGGACGAGCCGGACGACTCCATCGGCGGTTACTTCTCAAATAATTGATGGCTCAGCCCGGTAGTTCAGCGACCGGAATTCGGCGCGCCGCTCGGTGGATTCTGGCCGCGCCGAACCAGCACGCCGAGCACGCATTACAGCAGGAATTGGGTGTACAGCGACTTGTGGCCGCGGTCCTATCTGCGCGCGGTTACTCCGACCCTGACTCTGCGCACAATTTCCTCTCGCCCAAGCTGGATTCACTCCACGATCCGATGCTCATGCGGGATATGGACCGAGCTGTTCGTCGCCTGCGCACCGCGATTGAGAGCAACCAGCAGATTCTGCTTTACGGAGATTACGACGTTGATGGGACGTGCTCGATCGTCATTCTAAAAAAAGCAATCGAGTTGCTCGGGGGCCGGGCGGATTTTCATATTCCAGATCGCCTCAAAGACGGCTACGGGATGCGCAGCGATGTGATCCAGCATGCCGGGAATGCCGGCGTCCGGCTCATCGTCAGCGTCGATACCGGCATTCGCGCAAACGAGGTGGTTCGACACGCCAATCGGTTGGGTATGGATGTGATCGTCACCGATCACCATCTGCCGGAATCGGAACTCCCTCCGGCCATCGCCGTTTTGAACCCGAACCGGCCCGATTGCGACTACCCAAACAAGAATTTGTGCGGAGCGGGTGTCACTTTCAAGCTGGTGCAGGCCTTACTCGCCGCAAGCAGCATGCCAGAATCCCGGCAATCCGCCTTGCTCGATTCGTTCCTGAAACCCGCGGCCATCGCAACGGTTGCTGACGTTGTGCCGCTGTTAGGTGAGAATCGCATCATCGTGCAGCGCGGCCTTTCCGGTCTGCGACAGGCCAAAAACATTGGGATGCGCGCTCTGCTTACGGTGGCCGGTTTCGATGCGGGAGAGTGTCCCTCCGCCCATCAGGTTGCCTTCCGCCTTGCGCCGCGCATCAACGCCGCTGGCCGTATGGCGACCGCGCGCGACGTGATCGAACTCTTTCTAACCAGCGATGGCGACCGTGCCCGTACACTTGCTGAACAACTGGACACACTCAATCGCGAACGCCAGCAAACCGAAACGGAAATTATCGAAGAGATTCTGTCGCTCTGTGAACAAGCGCCATTCGACGAAGATTGCGCCGCCCTCGTTTTCGCAGGATCGGACTGGCATCTCGGCGTCCTGGGTATAGTGGCCAGCCGTCTGGTTGAACGATTCAGCCGCCCCGTTTTCGTCCTCAGCAATGCCAGCCGCAACGGCGATTACCATGAGCCGCATATGTCCGGTTCCGGCCGCAGTATTCCCGCGTTTCATTTGCTGGAGGCCCTGGAGAGCATGCCAGACCTGTTTGCGAAATTTGGCGGCCACCGGCAAGCCGCCGGACTGACCATTCGCGCTGGATCGGTCACTGAGTTTCAACGCCGCTTCGATACGTTCGCCAGGACCAAGCTGACTTCCGACGACTTGCGGCCTCAGTACACAGTAGATGCAGCCGCGGCTTTCTCCGAGCTGAGCGAACTTTGCGTGCAACAGGTGCTCTCGCTGGGACCTTTCGGTTTCGGCAATCCGGCGCCGATCCTTCTTTGTGAAGGCGCCGAAGTGGCCGGTCCGTTGAAGATTCTGAAAGAAGGCAAGCATTTCTCCGTTCCACTCCGCCAGAATGGTCGCCTACTGTTTTGCAAAGCATGGAATTTCGGCGACCGCGCCGGCATGTTCGAGCCAGGCGCGAAACTGGATGTGCTCTTTCAAATTGAAGATGATCCCATATCTCGCAAACGCGGATATGGGTCGTGGTGCCTGTCGTTGAAAGATGCGCGCAGCCACTCGTGAGTGCAGCCACTCGGCATTTCGAGGCTACTTCAGCTATGCCAGCCGAGAGCATAAATCCTTTGCCGGTAGCACACCGTTACTGTAGAAACACCAATGCACCCCCTCGTTCAGTCCGCTCTGCTCGCGCGTGACAGGGCATACGCCCCCTATTCGCATTTCAAGGTAGGAGCCGCTGTATTGGACGAAACCGGCCGGGTCTTTACCGGCTGCAACGTCGAAAGCGCCAGCTACGGACTTTCTCTGTGCGCCGAGCGGGTGGCCGTGTTCAAGGCACTCTCCGAAGGTGCAGGCAAACTGCTGCGCATTGCAGTGGTTGCCGATACAGACACACTCACTCCTCCGTGCGGCGCTTGCCGGCAGATTTTGTGGGAATTTTGCCGGGATGCGGAACTCCTCCTTTCGAATCTAGCGGGCAAACTGGATGTCACGACGGTGCGCGAAATTTTCCCGAGGCCGTTCGATGCATCATTCATCTAAATTCCTGGCGGCGCTGCTGCTGATTGCTCTACAAGCAGGCGCAGCCGAACCGGCCGATTGGATCATCCGCGCAAAATACGTGGTCACGATGGATACGCAGCACCATGTGATCGAAGGAGGCGGAATAGCACTCCGGGGATCCCGGATCGTCGGAGTTGGGACACAGAGCGAAATCGCGCGGCGATTCCACGCCAAGCACACGCTCGATAGACCAGACGCTCTGATTGCGCCGGGGCTCATCGACACCCACACGCACGCGCCTATGTCCCTGCTTCGAGCCATCGCCGACGATAAGCGCCTTGAGGATTGGCTCAACAACTATATCTTCCCGGCCGAGTCGAAGAATGTCACTCCGGAATTTGTCCGTTGGGGAACGCGACTCGCCTGCCTCGAAATGGTTCTGGCCGGTATCACCACCTATACGGACATGTATTATTTCGAAGATGCCGAAGCTGAGGCCGCCAAAGAAGCGGGCGTACGTGCCGTGCTTGGTCAGACCGTGATCGGATTCCCTGCCCCGGATTACAAAAGCTGGCAGCAGGCCATCGCGGGAACCGATCGCTTCATTCAGAAATACCGCCACGACGATCTCATCATCCCCGCAGTTGCGCCGCACGCAATCTACACCACTCCCGATGATGCGCTGGTCGCTGCACACCGACTGGCGATCAAATATGGCGTGCCGCTCACGATTCACCTTGCCGAAACGAAAAAAGAACGCGATGATGCGCTGGCCAGGCGTCACATGACGCCAACTCAGATCCTTGAAAAGTTAGGTGTACTGGATGGAACCGTGATTGCCGCGCATTCCATCTGGGAAGACCCGAGCGATCTGCAGATCCTGAAGCGGTATAGGACAGGCGTGGCATACTGCCCATCCAGCAACATGAAACTGGCGGACGGAGTCGCGCCTGTCATCGACATGCTGAGGCTTGGAATCTCCGTCGGGCTCGGGGACGATGGCTTCGCGGGCAGCAACGATAGCGCAGACCTGATCCGCGAAATGGATATCGGGGCCAAGCTGCAGAAGGTCACGCGCATGGACCCGACTGCCCTACCTGCGGAGCAGGCGCTCGAAATGGCAACGATCGGCGGTGCGCATGTATTGGGCCTCAGCAAGGAGATCGGCTCACTAGAGCCAGGCAAGCTTGCGGATCTCATCACCATCTCCCTCACGCACCCGAATACGGTGCCGGTCTACAATCTCTATTCCGCCATCGTCTATGCCGCGAAAGCAGCCGATGTGCAGGACGTGTTCATCAACGGACGGCAGATCGTGAGTGACCGGCGCGTCCTTACGCTAAACGCGGCTGACATCTACCGAAAGGCCGGAGAGTACAAGAAGCAAATCCTCGCAACCTTGCCGCTACTTTGGCGGGCCGACCGATAATTCGTTGTCCACGTCCTTGACGCCCTTTATTTTCTTGGCAAGCTTGGTGGCTTTCGTTTTGCCCTTATCCGTATCGACGCGGCCCTTAATGGTCACGACACCATCTTTGACGCTAACGTCAAGGGCTCCTCCCTTAACATCGGCATCGGTAGCGAGTTTCATACGGACCTGATCTGAAATTCGATCGTCAGAATTGGCGGGCTTTTTCTGATCGGATGCGAAGCTGGGCTGCGCCAGCATTGCTCCGAGTAGCAGGATGGAGGCTGCGAAACGTCTCATGTAACTGTCTTCTCCGAGCCTACCATCGAGTGCCAGTCTATTGCGTTCAGAAAGTCAGGATCTTCGCGCCAATTCGGCTTTACTTTAACGAACAGGGACAGGAAAACCTTTCGCTCGAGCTTCTGTTCCAGAGCTTGTCTCGCCTCCGTTCCAATCTTCTTTAGCATTTGTCCCTTATTGCCGATGAGGATGATCTTCTGACCGGGGCGCTCGACGTGAACCGTAGCGGCGATTTTCACCAGGCGCGGAGTTTCCTCCCAGGTGTCAACGAGAACGGCGGCAGCATGAGGAACTTCTTCCCGGGTGGCGCGCAAAATGCGTTCGCGAATAATCTCCGCCGCCAGAAAGCGCATCGGTTGATCGGTCAAATAGTCGTCAGGAAAAATCGCGGGACCTTCCGGGAGGTAACAGACAATCACTCGCTTGAGTTCATCGAGACCCTCGCCGTTTCGGGCTGATACCGGAACCGCTTCCAAAAAAGGAAACAGCTCGGTGTATCGCTGGATCAGTGGGAGCAGGAGCCGCTTATCTTCGACACGATCAATCTTATTCAAGACGAGGACAGCCTTCTCGGAGTTCGGAAGAGCGCTAACGGCGTGTTCGTCTTCCTGAGTAACCGGCCTGGTGGCATCGGCGATGAAGAGTACAAGATCCCGATCTTGGATGGCGCCGCGAACGGTATCCATCATTCGCTTATTGAAGAGCGTGTCCGATTTGTGAACGCCGGGAGTATCGGCAAAAACGACCTGCGCCTCGGGCATGGTCAACACACCCTGAATTAATGTGCGAGTGGTTTGCGCCTGCGACGCCGTGATAGCAAGCTTCTCTCCAATAAGCGCGTTCAGCAGCGTGGATTTTCCGGTGTTCGGCCGGCCGGCTATTCCGACGAACCCGGCGCGATGCGGAACAGATCTCATATGTGCGTACCGACAGGCGAAGGGGTTTGCACGCGAGAGACGCGCACCTGCTCCACGCGGCGTTCGTTTCCGGCGAGTACCTCAATGCGAATACCACCGCGTTCGACGGTCTCACCCACCTGTGGCACGTGGCCGAGCCACTCGGCCACCAGTCCGCCAATGGTGGTGGATTCCGTATCCCCGTTCGGACGGAAATTCAGAAGATCCTCCAGTCGATCCAGGTCAAGGCTCCCCGGAGCAATGAAGGCATTATCCGATTCCTGGCGAACGTCGCGGTCTGGTTCATGCTCGTCGCGGATTTCGCCCAGGATCTCTTCCACGAGATCTTCCATAGTGGCGATTCCGGCGGTATTGCCGTATTCATCAACGACGACGACCATATGCGAGCCATCGCGCTGCATTTCGCGGAGCAGATCGCTTACAGGTTTGCTCTCGGGAACGAGCGGAATAGGCCGGAGCAGGTCTGCTAAATGTTTGGTCTGGCGATCTTGATCGCTAAGTTCAAAGAGATCTCGAACGTGTACGAAGCCAATGATGTTATCGATGGTGTCCTGATAAACCGGAATGCGCGAGTACTGTTCATGGATGACGAGCTGGCGCAGTTCCTCTAGCGATCTCGCAGCGGAGATGGCAACTATATTGGGGCGCGCTGTCATCACTTCCCGTACATTCTTATCGCCGAACGCGACCACCGAATGAATAAGCTTGCGATCGCCTTCCTCCAGAATTCCTTCCTCCGCGCCGGCGGTGATCAGCGCCTCGATATGCTCGACGGAGTCGGCCGGAGCCGTTTCGCCGTTTGCATCCTTATCGAGATCGAGAAGCGATTGAAACAAGCGCACCAGCGCCACAAGGGGCATGGCTACCGAGGCCAACAGCCTGGTGATTCGGAGTACCTTCACCATCCAGACACCTTTCGTCCGGCGATATAGAAACGCGGGGATGAAATAGGTGGAGAGAATCATGCCGATCAGAGAGAGGCCGATAGCCTCGAGTACGCTCTCCCAGCGAGCCGTTTCGGGCCGGACCAGCGCGCAAAGGTAAAACACACCGATAAGAAACAGTGAGACATGTTTAATCAGCGAAAATGCGAGCGAGCCTCGTTCAGGGTCAAGGCCGATCTTCCCGGAAAGTGTTTCGCGAAAGAAATCAAGGGCGGGCACTTCGCGCCGGATAAGGCGCAGCGATTCCAGATAGAGCAACTGCACGTATGAGACAAAGCAGAGCAGACAGGTAAGCGCGACGGCAAGAGCCAGGCAAAGCACCGTCATGACCGTTGCCCTCCAGCAACAGACCGCCCGATAAGCGCAACCGGCAGGCCAAATTCAGCGCGCCACTCCTCCTCCGCGCGGCCCATTTCTCCGTGGTCGCGCGCGTGATCCATACCCGTCAGGTGGAGGACACCATGCAGCATCAAAATACAGATTTCATAGACGCGATCATGGCCGCATTCACGGGCTTGCGCTCCGGCGCGCTCAACCGAAATGGCGATCTCTCCCAGGCCGTCATTTTCATCGGCAGAAGGAAAGGAGAGGACATCGGTGGGGTAGTCGTGACACAGAAACTGCCGGTTCAGACGCTGTAGTTCCCGGTCATTCGTTATAAGGCATGTGAAGGCGCGGCGGCCCGCCACACGCCGGGTGAGAGTGCGCACAAACCGCTTCAAAATCTGCTTCTCTTCAGTAGAGAACCTTAACTCAACAGGAAGGGCTCCAAAGAGCAACGTACTGCCATCAGGTGACATAGGCGTTGGTTCAGGCGAGTGAAGGAAACTCGGGGATCTCCACTCTAGTGTTCAGCGGAGGATCCAGGTTTGCTTCTTGCGGTGCTTCAGTACCCAGTTTCAAGGCTAACTGCCGGCCGGCGCCGACCAGTTCGTTATAGCGATCATAGGCCTTTACGATGCGCTGCACCAGGGCGTGGCGCACGACATCTTTATCGTTGAAGCCGACAAATGCGATGCCCTCCACTCCCCTGAGCACTTCGGCGGCATGCAGCAGACCGCTCTTCTTTCCGGATGGCAAGTCGATCTGAGTCTGG
The DNA here is from genome assembly GCA_035475915.1 of Bryobacteraceae bacterium. Lineage (GTDB taxonomy): Bacteria > Acidobacteriota > Terriglobia > Bryobacterales > Bryobacteraceae > Bog-105. The sequence goes on along the minus strand of DATIMA010000076.1, from coordinate 59,010 downwards.
TCTCCGGTAACGACCATCTTCGAGTTGAACCCTTGACGGGTGAGGACCATCTTCATTTGTTCGATCGAGGTATTTTGCGCTTCGTCAAGAATAATGAAGCAATCATTCAGCGTCCGGCCGCGCATGAAAGCCAGTGGAGCAATTTCGATGGTGTTACGTTCTACCAGTTTTTCGACCTTCTCGGCATCGATCATGTCGAATAGCGCGTCATAAAGCGGACGCAGGTACGGATCAATCTTCTGTTGCAGCGTCCCGGGTAAAAAGCCCAGGTGCTCGCCCGCTTCCACTGCCGGACGAGTCAAAACGATACGGCTAACGCGTTTGTTCAAATAAGCTGCAACAGCCATCGCCACAGCCAGGTAGGTCTTGCCGGTTCCGGCGGGCCCCAGACCGAAAGTGAGATCGTGATTTTCGATTGCGTCGATATAGCGGCGCTGATTGACGGTTTTCGGCGCTAGCACCTTCTTTCCAAAAGCCCGCGACTTTCCGCTCTCGACCAGGCGGCGGAGAGAAACATTAGGGTCCGCGGTGACCACCCGCATATAGCTATTCAAATCACCGTTATTGAATACGTGACCCTCCTCGACAAGACCAACATAGTCTTCCAGGATGCGCTCGGCGCGCCGGACCTGCGGTTCTTCGCCTTCGAGCTCAAGCGAATCGCCGTCGAGGAGACGGGTCCTAAGGCTCAATTCCGATTCGAGCAAGCGTATGTTTTCGTCACGAGTGCCGAACAGGGACTCAATGCCGCGGGATATCTGAACAGATGACTTCATCAATAGGCAGTTTGTAGCAAAAGGAGGAGCGGGTGCTTCGGGCAGAGATGGACAGTAAAGTTTTGAATGACCACAGTGGACCGCAAGACGGGGGAACGTCTGATAAAGGTCCGTTGAACCCACAGGCGCGGACGCCAGAAGCTCATTCAAACCCAGTATAACAATCTTTTATGGTTTGTAGAATCCTTGGTGCAAGAATGATTACACAAAGTCATGAAGAATCAGCTTCTATCGCGGCGTACATTGTTGCAGGCGACCGGCGCTGCTGCTGCCCTGCTCCCGTCAGCGGCTTCCGCCCAATCCAAGCCGGATAAGGACAACGCCGGGCCCACCACCTCCACTGTGGAAGACCGGGACCGGCGGATGCAATGGTGGCACGAAGCCCGTTTCGGGATGTTCATTCACTTCGGGCTTTATAGCGTGCTGGGCCGTCACGAGTGGGCGATGGAAGAAGAAGGCATACCGGTAGCCGAATATCAACTTCTGGCAAAGCAATTCAATCCCAAACCCCACGCGGCCCGGGCCTGGGCAAAACTCGCCAAGGCTGCCGGCATGAAATACATGGTGATGACCACCAAGCACCATGAAGGATTCTGTCTGTTCGACACCAAGCTGACCGACTATTGCGCGCCGAAGCAGGCCGCCGGACGCGACCTGGTTTCCGAGTACGTGGAAGCCGCCCGATCGGAAGGCATGCGCTTTGGCTTTTACTACTCGTTGATGGACTGGCATCATCCGGACGGCGCCCGCTGCGCAACCGATGAAGCCGCCCGGAGGCGCTTTGTCGATTACATTCATGGTCAGGTCCGCGAGCTTTGCTCAAATTACGGCAAAGTGGACGTGCTCTGGTATGACGTGAACTGGCCGCTGACCCCGGAAGGCTGGGAATCCGTAAAGATGAACAAGATGGTCCGCCAACTGCAGCCTGACATTCTGATCAATAATCGATCGGGTATTCCGGAAGACTTCACGACACCCGAACAACACATCCAGGCCTATAAGACTCCTTGGGAAGCCTGCATGACGATGAACGACAGTTGGGGTTATCAGCGGGCGGATGATGACTGGAAACCCCCGAAAACGATCATCCGGAACCTGATCACCTGCGCGCGCGACAGCGGCAATTACCTCTTGAATATTGGTCCGAAAGGCGACGGATCTATTCCTGAACCATCGATCGAGATTCTCACAGCCGCCGGCAAATGGATGGACGGACATGCGGATCTGATCCACCACGCAGACCCGTGCCAGGTCAAACGCTCGGTATTCGCAAACTTCACGCGGCAGGGAAATACGCTTTTCATCCATGCGTATTTTTGGCCAGGCGAGGTGCTGGCGTTAGGGGGTCTGCAACAAAAGGTGCTCTCTGCGAAGATGTATAGAACAGGGCAGCCGATTAAGTTCGAGCAGGAGCAGTTTCGTGTGCGATTTCTGGGGCTTCCGGCAAGTGCCCCCGATCCGATCGCGACGGTGCTGGCGGTTGAGTGTGAGGGCGAACCCACGCAGGACCAAATGGCTATTCGCATCCATCGCAAGCGGGAGAGCGTTTGAGGAGCCCGGGTCTTGACTTCTGCTCCAGTTCAGGCCAAGGTTGAAACATAATAGAAGAGATGCACGTCTATTGAGCCATTGACCGGAACTCTTGAACTCCTTCTGTGTCTGATAGCCCCCGAGAGGAAATTACGATGAGTAGTACACCACAACAGCCGACCTATATCATTCCGCCGCCCGCCGGCCCGAACTGGAAGACTCCACTGCTGATTGGAATCTTGGTTCTTTTGATCGCTTCGAACATCTTTCTGTTCGTTCAGCTTGGCCGGGTCAGAACAGACAGCAGAAGTGACATGGCGAAATTGACCGCCGACTTCAATGGCGCAATCGAGCGAATGCGGATTGATTCAAACGAGGAAGTCCGCCGGTCACGCCGTACGGTGGAGGATCTGCAGACCCGGCTGGCCGAACAGCGCCGCGCTGCGCAGGCGGCCGTAGGTCAGGCCAAGATAGACGCACAGAAGCGGGTGCAAATGCTGCAGGATAAAGTCGCCCAGGAACAGGCGCTGCAGCAGCAGGCTATCTCGCAGGTAAAGCTAACCGCCGACACCGCGACAACCCAGTTACAGGGCGTGAGCACCGATGTAGGAAATGTCAAGACCGACCTGGGCAACACCAAGAGCCAGCTCGAACAGACCATTGCCAACCTAAAGCGCGCGACCGGAGAATTGGATGGCCACGCAAGCCTCATTGCCACGAACGGAAAAGAGCTACAGGCGCTGCGCGAACTTGGCGAGCGGAATTACTCTCAATTCACCATCACCAAATCCAAGACGCCAAGCCGGGTTGCGGATGTAATGGTGGAACTGAGAAAGGCCGACCCAAAGCACAACCGGTTCACGATCAGGATTACGGCCGATGACAAGACCGTGGAAAAGAAGGACAGGAACATCAATGAGCCTATCCAGTTCTACACCTCGAAAGCCCATCAACCGGACGAAATTGTCGTAAACGAAGTTCGAAAGAACACGATTGTCGGCTATCTGGCGACACCGAAGGTTCAAACTGGTAGAAGTGGATCCTAAAATAATGTTTTCAACAACTCCCTCTCGATACCCCGAGCAACTGATTGCGCGTATGCGCGAAGACCTCACCCAGTATGGCGTTCAGGAAACCCGGACCGCGGAAGATGTGAACCGGGTTTTGACAAAAGAAAGCGGCACGGTCTTGATGGTGGTCAACTCCGTATGCGGCTGTGCGGCTGGGAAAGCGCGGCCCGCGGTTGGGCTGGCGCTCGAGCATGCTACCCGGCCCGATGCAGCCGTCACTGTATTCGCCGGTGCGGATCTCGAAGCAGTAGCACGGGTACGGGAACTGCTGCCCGGTGTGGCTCCTTCTTCGCCGTCCATGGCGCTGTTCCGGGACGGCAAGCCGGTCTTTACGCTTCACCGGCATCAAATTGAAAACAGCGATGCTCAGCACATCGCAAAGTTACTAACCGACGCCTTTGATCAGTACTGCGTCACTGCGAAGCAGTAGGCCTTCGCTTATTGAATCCATAGAGGCCCCGCTGTTCGATGAAACGGCGGACCTCTGTGGGCAGTTCAGGCGTGGGTTCTCCAGCCGCCAGCCTCTCGCGAATCGTTGAGCTCGAAACCGGGAGAGATAAGCCGGTCAATCGATGGACGTGGGCGCCCGGCGCCACATGGTATTTCCGCCCCGGCCTGGCCACCACGATGAATTCGGTCAGCTTTACCAAATCCTGCCAGTCCTTCCAGGTCTCGATCTCATCGAATGCATCCGCCCCAATCAGAAAAAATACGCGATCGTCCGGCTTGATTTGGGTTCGCAGTTTCTTGAGCGTATCGATGCTGTAGCTGCGCCGTTCGCTGTCTTCCAAACGCGACGCTTCCAGATTCGGGTGAAGCGAGCAGGCAATCTGCACCATTCGAAAACGATCTTCGTAAGGAGCCAGACTGGCGACATCTTTATGAGGTGGATTCCCAACCGGCACAAACAAAACGCGATTGAGAGCAAAGCGGCGGACCGCTTCCTCTGCAATGCGCAGATGAGCGCAGTGGATGGGATCGAACGTCCCTCCGAACAGGCAGATTCGCTGCATGCGTCAGTAGCGAACGCCGCTCACCGCCGGTTCGCTCGAAATCTGTTCTTCCGCCGCCAGGCTGGCGAGTTCGTCGCAGCGGTTATTGTCTTCATGCGACGCGTGGCCCTTCGTCCACTTCCACTGCGTATGGTGCGCGTTTACCAGGTCGTCCAGCATCTTCCATAAATCCTGGTTTGTGACCGGCGATTTGTCCGCTTTTTTCCAGCCGTTTCGTTTCCACCCCTGAATCCATTTCGTCATCCCGTTCTTCACGTATTCCGAGTCGGTAACGATTTCAACGGAGCAGCTCTCTTTGAGCCGCTTCAAGCCCTCGATCGCGGCGGCAAGCTCCATACGATTATTCGTGGTATGCGGGCTGCAGCCGAAGAGTTCGCGCTTATATTCGCCGAAGCGCAGAATACAGGCCCATCCGCCTTTACCGGGATTGCCTTTGCAGGCTCCGTCGGTAATCAACTGAACGTGCTTCAAGCCGCATTCTCGAGTTGTTCTGAGAAAAAGGCATCAACGGTGCCGAGAATTTGCTTGATTTCCTGTGAGCGGTAGATCTCCGTCCGCAGTTTCGAGCCGTTTCGCACGCCATGGGTGAAGTAGGTGGCGAATTGCTTCATCTTGCCGATTGCATCCTCGTCTCCATGCTCTTCAAGCATCAGGTAATAGGTCTTCATCATGAGATAGCGCTCGCGATCGGGTGGAATGGTATAAGCGCCGGTTTCAAGGTAATCCTGGATTTGCCGGAAAATCCACGGGTTGTACGAGGCGCTACGGCCAATCATCACGGCATCGCAGCCGGTTTGGCGGTACATCGCAAGAGCATCTTCCGGCGTGAGAACATCTCCGTTTCCAATCACCGGGATAGTTACCGCGGCCTTCACCTCGGCAATCCGCAACCAATCGGCTCGGCCGCTGTAGCCCTGTTCACGCGTACGAGGGTGGAGAGCAATCGCTGCCAAGCCGCAATCTTCGGCGATACGAGCCATTTTCACTGCCACGAGTTCTTTGTCGTTCCAGCCAGCACGGAACTTGCACGTCAGCGGGATGGAAATTGCCGAACTAACTCTACGAAGAATCGTCTCCACCAGCGGCAGGTCCCGGAGCAGGCCGGATCCGCCATTACACTTGACTACCTTGTTTACGGGGCAGCCGAAATTAATATCGACGATATCGAATCCGCGATCTTCACAAACCTTTGCGGCTTCTGCCATCACTTCGGGATCAGAGCCGAATAACTGGCAGGCGATCGGATGTTCTTCCGGCTCAAAATACAGATACCGGAAGTTCCGGTTTGGCTTCTTCGCGTGGCGTGTACTCACCACGCCATGTGAACTGGTGAACTCAGTCATCAGAAGCCCGCAGCCGCCTTGATTGCGGATCAGGCGTCGAAACACGGTATCGGTAACGCCAGCCATCGGCGCCAGGACAGTCGCGGGGTGGACCGGAACAGATCCAACTGAATACCGGGCGGGAAAATCGAAGAGGTACTGACTGGGCATGGAGGATCGAATGACCCTATTTTAACTTCCGGGAAAGAAACGCCAAGGCAAACTGCCACGTTTCACTTTATAGTGGGGTAGGATGCACGCATGGAGCGGTCCAATTTAATTAAAATCGCCGCGGCGTTTGCCGGGGGAATCGTGGTGGCGCTCGGCGGCGCTTCGATGTATTTCCGAACGAGCGATGTCCAACGTATCCAACCGGTTGCGCAAGTGACGCCTGCGGTTGCCCAGCGGTCTGCAGAAACGCCGCACAACGATCCGCCAGCGCAGGAAGCAACCGCTCCGGCGGTCGATCCGCCTCCAATGCCGGTACGCCGGCACAAGGAGAGAGTTCGAAGGGATACGCCTCGGCCCGTACTTGCTGCTACACCTGAACCAGCGGGAGGGGTCCAGCAAGTGGCAGTGAACACTCCACCGCAGGTCGTGACGCCGGTTTCAGCACCAACCCAGCCTCTGGCGCAACCCGCTACACGAGCGGTGAATGAGGATCAATATCAGGGGCCCCAGCCTACTCCGGAAGCGCAAGCGAATCCCGCGCCACCTCCGGCGCCAAAACCGCACGTTGTTACCCTAGCTGCCGGCACGAACATATTCATTCGCCTCGGAGAGACCTTATCCAGCGAACGCAATTACGCGGGAGATACGTTCCGAGGAACGCTGGAGCAACCAATTGTTCTGGACGGCTTCATCATCGCGGACCGCGGTTCGAAGGTTCTGGGACAAGTTACTTCTGTCGAGAGAGCAGGCCGGGTCCACGGCACATCGGAGTTGAATCTGACCCTGACCGAGGTAAACACGACGGATGGGCAGCAGATTCGAGTTGCAACGGATAGCTTCGACAAGCATGGGACGAAAGGCAAAGGTAAGGATGCAGCCAAAATCGCCGGCGGCGCGGCTTTGGGGGCGATCATTGGCGCTCTGGGAGGCGGCGGCAAAGGTGCGGCGATCGGGGCGGGCGCAGGCGGAGCAGCGGGTACCGGAGTGGTTCTGGCCACTCGCGGAGATGCCGCGACGATTCCTGCTGAAACCCGCATGCAGTTCCGCCTGACGAGCCCGGTAACGATTACCGAAAAGCTGAATAATTAGCGGAAAGAAGGGCGAGGCATTTCTAAGTCGTGTGTTCACCCCTACGATCGCTTATTCATAGCGCAAAGCCTTAACTGGATCTGTATGCAGCGCGCGAAGGGCGGGCGCCCAGCAAGACAACGCAGCCGCTACTAACAACAATACAGTTACGGGCAGAAACAGCTTCGGGTCGTAAGGCGATGCCTCGTAGATCACGGCAGTAAGTGCCTGTCCCGCCGCAAGGGAGAGCACAATTCCAGCCGCGAGACCCACCAGGACAAGTACCATTAGTTTGCCAATCACTAGCTGCAACACTTGCGAACGTTGGGCTCCAACGGCAATGCGAATTCCGAACTCGCGGGTGCGGCGTGCAACCGCGTAAGCGACGAGGCCGTGAATACCGGTCACCGCCAGCACCATCGCCAGCATGCCGAATGCGCCAAGTGCGACGGCCGCGGCATGCATCGGGAAGAGCGCGAATCCGAGCATGGTCGTCAGGCTCCCGGTTCCGTACAGAGCTAAATGCGGATCCAGCGCCGCCATCTGTTTGCGGATCTGCTCCACTGTTTGACCAGGCGGCAATTGCGATTTAACGACAAGCGTTGTGGTCGGGCTGTACCACTGATAAGTTGATCGAAAGAGGGCGGGACGACGCGATTCTGTCAGACTCTGGTATTTGCCGTCCCGCACCAGCCCGACTACTTGAACCAGCGGACCTCCGAACGCCATTCGAAACGTCTCGCCGACGGGATTCTGTGTTCGCATGATCCTTTTGGCGAAGGTCTGATTTACGATCGCCACTTGCGGAGACTGCTGATCGTCATGGCGGGTAAAATCGCGTCCGCTTAAGAGCGGAATGCCAACGGTGGAGAGCAAGCCAGGCGAGATGTCGTAGAAATTCGCGGGTATTGCATTCCGTCCGTTTTGGGCTGGCTGGTCCATGGCCTGAACACCAGTGGTGGATTGATCGATACTCAAAGGAAGCGAGTTGGCGTAAGCGGCCGAAGTCACTCCCGGCAACGATCTGACCCTCTCAAGGACACGCTGGTGAAACGCTCTGCCCTGCTCTTCGCTGTATCCCGCCAGTCCAAGATCAAACGCCGCGATCACTACACCCTTCGGCTGAAAACCGATCTGCATATTGACCGCGCGCTGCAGGCCGCGCAGCGAAAGAACGGAACCGAATACAAGGACGAAGCACAGCGCAATTTCGCCCGCAACCAGCAAATCTCTGAACGAGAACCGAAGCCTCTTCTTGAGGACCGCGATTCCGGGTCCGCCCTTCAAGACACCGTTCACATCCGCCCTCGATAATTTCAGAGCCGGTCCCACCCCAAACAAGATGCCCGTCGCGATGGACGCGATTGCGGCGAACCCAAACACACGCCAATCGAGACTGATTTCGAACCGCACCGGGAAGTCGATGGGTGCATGCCATTGGCTCAACAATCTGGCAAGGCCCACAGCCAGTGCGAAACCCGCCGCGCCACCCATTCCGGCGAGCATCAAGGATTCTGTCAATAACTGACGAACCACGCGCCCACGTCCAGCTCCAATGGAAACACGAATCGCAATCTCGCGCTGGCGATCGCTTGCGCGCGCCAGCATCAGGCCAGCCAAATTTGCGCACGCGGTCAGCAGCACTAGTCCGGCAAGCAGCAGCACTCCGGCTGTAAATTCGCGAACGGGCCCGCGCATGGCGCTCCCCACCAGGCCCGGTTTCGCCAACCGGAGGCACAGACCCTCATCGGAATCGGGAAACCGCCGCGCCAGGTCGTTCGCGATCCGGTTGAGATTCGAGGTCGCAGCAGCCGCCGTTACACCCGGCTTCAGGCGCCCCAGAATCCAGGTGTCCCAGGTGTGCCTCTCATCCAGCCACGCATTGCCTGCTTCAATCTGCGGCTCCATCGTCATGGGGACCCACACCTCGGGCCAATAGAACAACTCAGTCCCGTGAAACCCGCGTGGAGCTACGCCCAGGACGGTGTAACGAAGACCATTAATCCGAATCGTTTGGCCCACAATCCTCGGATCGCCGCCGAAGCGCACTTGCCAGGAGTTGAAGCTAAGAACAGCGTAAGGGCTTGCGCCCGGATGCAGGTCGTCCTGCTGATGAAAAAATCGTCCGAGAGCCGGTTTGACGCCGAGCACGTCGAAGTAATTGCCGGTGGCCAGGTATCCCCAAATCCGGCTGGACTGGCCTCCAGCTTCCAGGCCCATTGGATCCATTCGGTACCCAGCGAGTCCGCTGAAAGTCGAATTGTTATCGCGAAGATCCCGATAGGTCGGGAAGGAGTTACTCGGACCGTTCGGCGTCTCCACAAACACGACTTGTTCGGGGTTTGCGATCGGCAGCGGACGAAGCAGAAGCGAATCGAAGACGCTGAATACCAGTGTGTTAACCCCGATTCCCAGAGCAAGTGAAATGATTGCCGCCACCGCGAATCCGGGGTTCTTGCAAAGCGTCCGAAACCCGTATCGCAGGTCGCGAGCGGCTTCATCGAACCAGTGGACGCGATGGGCCTCGCGACATTCTTCGCTGTATCGTGACGCCGCGCCAAATTCGAGTTGAGCACGCCGGGCCGCTTCTGCAGGCGGCAGCCCTTCCCGTTCTAAATCTGCGATTCTGGCTTCGCGATGAAACGCGAATTCTTCATTCATCTCGGCTTCGAACCGCTTTCGCCAGAAGATCGAACGCCACTGAAGAAAACGCAGCATGCGTCACCCTTCCGCGTGCCGTGCGCCAAGCGCGGCCGTAATCGCGGTGACGAGCCGGTTCCAGCTCTGCACTTCTTTGTCCAGGCGTCCGCGCCCAGACTTAGTCAGGGCATAGTACTTCGCCCGCCGATTATTCTCCGAGACGCCCCACTCGGTTTTTAGCAAACCTTGGCGCTCCAAGCGATACAAAGCCGGATACAAGGCGCCTTGCTCGATCGAAAGCGCACCACCCGATATCTGCTCGATGCGCAGTAAGATGCCGTAACCGTGCAGTCTGCCGAGCGATACGGCCTTTAAGACAAGCAGGTCCAGCGTGCCTTGCAGTAGTTCGGCTTGCTCGTTGGCTTTCCTTGACATCTTAGGAGAAGCATAGATCGAACTTTCCTAAGCTGTCAAGGGAAAGTGGCCGGCTGTGTTGGGCTTGCGTACGGGCGTGCAGCATCGCACATGATAAAACTGGAACAAACCAGCCGGGGACGACGTATTTAGCTTGCAATGGGGTGTAAATGGCATCAATTGGAGAGCTGCGGTTTGCCATTCGTTCCTTAACTAAATCACCTGTTTTCGCGTCGGTTGCGGTGCTTTCGCTGGCGCTGGGCATTGGCGCAAATACGGCCGTGTTTACGTTTCTGGACCAGGCGCTGCTGCGCCTCTTGCCTGTGAAAGAGCCGCAGCGGGTCGTGCAGCTCAAAGAGGTGGGACACCATTATGGGTCTAACACGGGGATCAACGCGCTCTCCTATCCCATCTACAAGGATTTCAGTGAGCAGAACCAGGTTTTCAGCGGCATGCTGTGCCGCAGTAGCCAGCCGTTTAGTATCAGTTTTGCAGGACGCAGCGAGCGATCATCCGGCGAAATAGTTTCCGGCACGTATTTTCCAGTGCTGGGTGTGAAGCCTGCCTTGGGACGATTATTTACCGCTTCGGAAGATCAGACGCGAGGCGGCGCGGCTTTTGCAGTACTCGGTTACGGCTACTGGCAGGCACGATTTGCCGGCGATCCTCAGGTGATCGGCAAACCGATCCTGGTGAACAACCACAAACTGACCATTATCGGAGTCGCCGGGAAGGGGTTTGAAGGTGTTGAGCCGCTGTTCGCGACGCAGATTTATGTGCCGATGGCCATGGCTGCGCAGATTACTAAAGAAGACAAGCCGTTTGATGACCGCCGCCGACGCTGGGTGCAGGTCTTCGCGCGGCTGAAGCCCGGAGTGAGCTCCACTCAGGCCAAGGCTTCCTTGCAGCCGATTTTCCATCGCATCTTGGAAATGGAAGTTCAACAGCCGGCATTCGCGCACGCCTCGGCCTACACCCGGCAGCAGTTTCTAAGAATGAGTCTGGAGGTCATGCCGGGCGGACGCGGCCAGTCCGTCGCACGTGAGTTTCTGGAAGCGCCGCTCTGGGCCATGATGGCGATGGTCGGGCTGGTGCTGCTGATTGCTTGCGCTAACGTGGCGAATCTGATCATTGCCCGCGCTACTGCACGCCAAAAGGAGATTGCCGTGCGCCTTGCGTTAGGGGCGAGCCGGATGCGGATTACCGGACAACTTCTGTTAGAAAGTCTGCTGCTTGCCCTTGCGGGCGGAGCCTTGGGTCTGCTCGTTTCCGCCTGGACGATGCGGCTCCTGGTGGGGATCATGCCTCACATAGATCCGCCGATACGGCTGGAAACCAATCCCGATCTGCGGGTGCTGTGCTTCAGCTTGCTTGTTTCGCTAGCAACTGCGGTGATTTTCGGATTGCTACCGGCGCTGCAAGCGACCAAACCGGATCTTGCGCCCACCTTGAAAGACCAGGCGAATGCGGTCGCCGGAGGAGGACAAGCACGCTGGCGGAAGCTGCTGGTTAGCGTACAGGTGGCGCTTTCTCTGCTGCTGCTGATTGGAGCGGGTCTGTTTGTCGGCACGCTCAAGAACCTGAAGTCGCTCAATCCGGGTTTCGATGTGAATAATCTAATTTCATTTTCGCTGGATCCCACTCTCAGCGGGTATGATGCGGCCCACGCGAAGCTCTTCTACAAGCAACTCGCCCAGAATATGGCGGCACTCCCCGGGGCCAAAGCCACAGCCCTGTGTGTTGTTGCGCCGCTGAGTTTCGACGAATGGGACAGCACCGTTACGGTGCAGGGCTACAGTTCTAAACCGGGTGAAGACATGAACCCCTGGGTCAACTATATTTCGCCGGCTTTCTTCACGACACTAAAGATTCCGCTTTATACGGGGCGTGATTTCACGGACAGAGATACGCTCGGTAAGCCCAGAGTCGCCATCGTAAACGAAAAGTTCGCGCGGCATTACTTTGGTAATCAGAGTCCGCTTGGCCATCGCATTGGGCTAGGTGGCGATCCGGGAACGAAGACCGACATCGAAATTGTCGGCGTGGTGGGTGACACCAAATATCAAACCATGCGCCAGGACGCGCCCCGCGAGGTGTATTTCCCTTACTTGCAGAACGACTGGGCAACCCGCATGACGGCTTACGTCCGGACGGACGCCGGCTCTTCTCAGATGTCTTCCAGCTTGCGCGCCGCGGTTCACAAGCTGGATTCGAGATTGCCCGTTTTCGAAATGAAGACAGAGGAGCGGCAGCTCGACGATGTCTTGGCTGTAGAGCGTCTGGCCGCCAGCTTATCCAGCGGCTTCGGGCTGCTTGCGACGATTCTCGCCGCTATCGGGCTTTATGGAGTGATGGCATTTCTAGTGGCGCGGCGCACTCGCGAAATCGGCATCCGCATGGCGCTTGGAGCACTGACCGGCGATGTCCTGTGGATTGTGATGCGAGAGGTGCTGCTGCTGGTAGGCATCGGAATCGCTATTGGCCTGCCGGCCGCGCTCGCAATTTCAAGCCTAATCAGAAGCCAGTTATACGGGATGTCGCCGTCGGATCCAACCACAATCGCGCTGGCGACGCTTGGAATCGTGGCGATTGCCGCGATCTCGGGCTATTTACCGGCACGCCGCGCCACGCGCGTCGATCCTGTGACGGCGCTCCGCTATGAATGACACGGTTCTATGCGCCGCTGCGCAAGCGGTCTGTTCACCAACTTCGGTTATGAGTACGTCAGGCCGTAGCCAAGATTGAACAGCACCTCGTATCCGGGCCTTTCGGCCACGAGAACGAAAGCTTCCCGCCGGGCTTGTGCGCGCCGAAAAGAACATCCGCCACTCCATCGCCCTCCGTGCCGGGCAGCCACGCGGCAACAATCGCATCTGCCTGCGGCAGAATTTCATACGATGTGCCTCGACCCTACATTACTTTTTGGCGTCTGCCTTCGCCTGCTCAATTTTGAGCAGGGCCGCCTTAAGCGTGTCGGCATTCTTGGCGTTTGGAACAAGAGCAAGATAGGCCTTCAGGTGAGCAGCGGCTTGGTCGTAATCGGCCTTCTTGAGATAGATTTGAGCCAGCATGCTCTCGGCCTCGGGGAATTGGTGTTTTGTGTCGATTTTTAGGAGGGCCTGGGTGCTTTGCTGAGCATCATCCATTTTCTTCAAGTTATAGTTGGCGACCGCATTACACCAGAAAGCAGCCGGGAACTCAACCGGGTTTAAGTCAATCACCTTCTTGCTGTAATTTGCAGCTTCATCCCATTTGCCATCGTGAGCAGCGAGCAAAGCGAGGCGGTCGTACGGGCTGACAAATCTGCTATCAGCGGTAGCGGCTGCCTGGAACGATTTCCTGGCTTCCTCCGATTTGTTTTCTTTCTCCTGCACTTGCCCAAGTGCAAACCAGGCTACGGCATATTTCGGATACAAGCTGGTGGCATCCAGCAGATGCTTCTCGGCTTCCTCAAACTTGCCTTTTTCGGCGAGCTGAAGGCCCTTCTCATAATCTTTCCTGGCATGTTTAGGGGCGAGGACCGATGTCGCGCTAATCGTGGTGCCCTTGACGTTTGTCAAGCGATGGAGAAGGATAGTGCCCACGTCAGGGTTGTCGAGCGCTCTGCGGGTCCCTAACTCCACAATATCGGAACGGTATCCAGGATAGGATGCTCGCAGCTCACAATTCCAATAGGGATTAGAGTGGCTCAATCCACCTATACCCCGGGTTTGCGACGCCACTTGCCGGTTTTGAGGGCCGAATCCGCCGCCGTCCTGATCGGCGGCATCCATGTCAACGGCGGCCATCGCGTTGTTGTCGAGTTGGAAAGAAAACCGGCCTTTCGAATCCGTGTGCGCCTCGAAGCGGGGATTGCCGGCACAAACGCGTTCGATGCGGATCTCATTGTTCGCAGGCGTTCCATCGTCGAACATGACTCTGCCGGATAGAAAAATGGTGCGCTGCGGGAAGTTTATGCCGTTATCAAATGTTCCGTTGTTTGAGTTGGTCCCGTTCGGTATGTTTCCGATTCCGCGCGAGGGTGCGCCCACCGATCCGGAAGAAGGGACGTTCCCGGTATTACCGCCGGGCGCTGGCGCTGGCGCGCCACCTTTCGCCTGCGGATAGGCGGGCTGAAGCCCAAAGGCAAGAGTGAGAAATGCCGAAACCAGGATGAAACGGCGGTCGGCCCAGAAAGTGCGCATGGAAGCCTCCCAATGTGATTTGAGTATGCCACAAGCGGAGCCGAGCGGGCGATTCACGATCGGGAAGAACCGATTCTCCACTCCTTCCAGGAGCTTGCGACGCGCTCGGCCGATTTTTTCGCTTTGCACCACAAGACAGGGCTAGGTGAGACAAGTGCCGCGGTGGCCAGTCCTCCCAAAACGTCTAGAATCGCGTGCTGCCCGGTAGTAACGCAACTGATAACGACCAGCGCAGCCCAGCAGAAGCACAGCCAGCGCAGGCGGGGCCAGCGACGCGCGAAAACTTCAGCCGCTAGAGCGGCCCAAATTACATGGAACGATGGAAAGGCGAGCGCCGGGCTATCGGGAATTCGTTCCCAGGTCAACAGCTGTCCCAGGAAAGTATGGGCCGTGAACGGGCGGAAAGGTGATACCAACGGGATCATCAGGTACACAGGGAAAGTCACGATCATGGCGCCAATACCGCGCATCGAAAACGTTCGCAGATCGCTGCCGGTTTTGGCAAATAACGGTACGAGTCCGGTCACAATGTAAGTGCTGAAATAGAACGCCTCTGTCCATTCAATGACCGGAAGGTGATACTCGAAGGGCAGCAGCGTGACGAAGCCGAAGGTCGGTGTCCGCAGCAAAACGATTGACTCGTAAACGATCAACCAGGGCAGCAGTACGAACGTGTAGACGGCCAGGCGCTCCCGGCCGGTTGGCGATGCCACGCCCGCCTTCGGCAATAAAATTCGAGGCCGCCTGACTGCCACGCGGTATGCAGTGCGGCGGCTTTTGACAGTTGACATTTCCGAGGGCGCTCTCTTACTATCGCAAAGCAGGCCCGGGGCAAACGGGGGAACCGGCAACGACGTTGCGAGTAGATGTGTCCCATTTATGGAGATGCACGAGGGAACGAATCAACCACCTCCGCTGCTGGACTATAACCTCCTCGAACTGGATGCGGACCTGGTCGAAGCAGTGCATCGGGAAGGCGCGGCCTGGGCCGATTCACTATTGTTGGATTTCGGGAAACTAGTTGGCAGCGAGCAGGTCATTCAGTGGGGATTCGAAGCGAACGAGAATCCGCCGGTGCTGCACATCTACGACCGGTTCGGCAATCGCCGCGATGAAGTGACGTTCCATCCGGCGTGGCACAATTTGCTGCGGCTCTCACTGGAGCACGGATTGCATGACCTTTCCTGGCGCGAAGCGCGGGCGGGCGGCCATGTGGCGCGAGCGGCGCTACTGATGCTTGCGGGCCAGAACGAAACGGGCCATACCTGCCCTGTTTCCATGACCCATGCGAGCATCCCGGTAATTCGAAAGGAGGCGGAGATCGCGCGCGAATGGGAAACGCGCATTCTGCAACCACACTATGATGCCCGATTCGCTCCGGCAGCGCAAAAAGCCGGGGCGTTGATCGGAATGGGTATGACTGAGAAGCAGGGCGGATCGGACGTTCGCACAAACACCACGACCGCCGAACCGATAGGCGGCGGCGAGTATTTGTTGACCGGCCACAAATGGTTTTGCTCGGTTCCCATGAGCGATGCCTTTTTGGTACTGGCGCAAGCGCCAGGCGGCCTTTCGTGTTTCTTTCTGCCGAGGTGGACTCCGGATGGCGAGCGCAACGGCTTTCACCTCCAGCGATTGAAAAACAAGTTGGGGAACCGGTCAAACGCATCGGCGGAAGTCGAATTCGCCAGTGCATGGGCGCGGATAATCGGCGGCGAAGGCCGTGGTATCGCAACGATCATGGAAATGGTGAATTACACCAGACTCGATTGCGTACTCAGCTCGGCGGGATTAATACGCCAGGCAGTCACGCAGGCCATTCACCACGCGCAGCACAGAAAAGCATTTGGCAAATTTTTGATTCAACAACCGGCGATGCAGAACGTGCTCGCGGATTTGTATCTGGAATCGGCCGCGGCAACTGTGCTTGCCATGCGGCTGGCTGGAGCTATCGATCGCCAGGAGGTGAATCTGGCAGAGCGGAGTTTTGCCCGCCTAGCGATCGCAGCCGCCAAGTATTGGGTTACAAAACGGTGTCCGGCGCACACTGGCGAAGCGCTCGAATGCCTCGGCGGCAACGGCTATGTGGAAGATTGCATCCTGCCTCGCCTGTATCGGGAATCACCGCTCAATTCCATATGGGAGGGATCGGGCAATGTGAACTGCCTGGACGTTCTCCGGATACTCCGCAAAGAACCCGCAGCAAAGGAGAGTTTCTTCGCGGAGCTTCGGGCGGCCAAAGGGGGCGACCGGCGGCTGGATGCCAAGATTGACGAATTGGAAGAGAGTCTCACCGGGACACCGGCGGACTGCGATGCGCGCCGGGTCGCGGAGCAACTCGCGTTAACGCTGCAGGCATCGCTTCTGATCCGCTATGCTCCTTCAGAAGTTGCAGCAGCGTTTTGCGCGTCGCGCATCGCCGGGGATTGGGGTCGAAACTTCGGCACACTTCCAGGCGCGACAGACTTTCACGCGATACTTGGTCGAGCCTGGAGGTAAAGCGATACTGCCGGTGCAATCAGAGTGCCGCTAACACTTCCCTATACAGATATTGCGCGCCCTCCACTCCGTCCCACGGACCGTCCTCATACTCAAGCGCAAAGATGCCCGTATAATTTGCGTTCAGCATGATCCTGACGTTCCGCTGGACATCCGGATTCTTCCACCGATTCCAATATTTGGCATGGACATTCGTGTGGGCATACGGCGCGAGATCCTGGAGGGCATGAAACAGCAAATACTCATGTTCCCAATTACAGAAATCGGGAGAGGCTTCACAGAAGGGGTTATTAACTTCTTCGATGATGATTCTGATATTGATGGGATTCGCGGTCAGCCCCCAATGGTTTTCGAGGGTGACCTTTACACCAACCTTTCCGCCATAATCCGCCATTTCCTTAAAAGATTCTATGCAGTTGGTCAGGTATTGGGCCAATAAGTCATTTTTTGGATAGGAACTTGGATCAGCAACCGGAGAAGGAGCGATTCTCGGACCGCCGCTATTCACCCGCATGGATTTCGCCCCGAGGATCGCAGCGCCATCCAGCCACTTTTTCGCGACTTCGATACCAGCCCTGCGCCGCTCTGGATCTATTTCGCTGATGTCTCGCGGCGCATTATTCGAAATGTGATGGCATTTTGTGCCAGTCGCTCCCATCGTGCTGGCCAGTTTCTCCAGCCACTTCTTTCCGGCTGAACTGGATGGATCGAACTCGTGCATCGTGTGGCTTTTCCCGTTCACATTGATAGTGCTCTCGACATACATGGAATCGTCAGTAACGTCGCCGAAGAGTCCGGAGAACAGGTCCATCCGGTAAACGCCCGGAAAGCGTTCCTTGGTGAACGCAGGAAAATCGAGCATGGTGATTTCGCCATACTTCTTTTTCATTTGCTGAACCCGCTCTGAACTCTTCATAGTTCTCCGGCTCTTAAAGATGTAGCGGATGGGCCAGGTATTGGAGGCGATCCTGGCGAGCTTTTCCTTGTCAGTGAGCGGGCGGGCAGCACCGGCGTGGTTGATCGGCTCCGGCGTAGCCTCCTGAGAGTCCGTGGCCGCCTGCCCGGCCGAAGCCAGAAAGAGGCCGCCGGTTATGCCTGCACCGGCGTTCTTGAGAAAACGCCGACGGTCGGAGGGCGGGGTTGACGTGTTGTTGGTTGAGTCCATGAGATCACTCCTGGTTTTGATTTCGTTTGGTACTGCGTCAGCGGACCGCCGCTTGCTCTGACGCGCGCGGTTCCGTGCTGAGCGGTAAAAGTCGGCCGAAGCATCTATCCGGCATCGGCCACGATTGAATCGGTGGCTTTTTCGCTGATCATATAAATCGCAGAAACGATAAAGTAGCCGGGGATGTGTGGAAAAACAGATGCATCCACGACGCGAAGACCTTGAGTCCCACGCACGCGGAAGCGGCTGTCGAGAACTGCCAGCGGGTCTTGATCGGCGCCAATTTTATTCGTGCAGGACGCGTGATGTCCCCAGGCTTCGTTCTGAATAAACTCGCGGACCTGGTCGTCGTCTTGATAATCCGGACCGGGGACCAGCTCTTTTGAAACCAGACCGGCTCTTTGCAAGTGCTGATTCATTTCGCGAACGAAGCGGACGCCTTTGACGACGGATTCAAGATCGTCACCGGAGGAATCGTTTCCTTCACTGAAGTAGTGAAACTCAATCTTCGGAGTGTCCCACGGGTTCGCAGAGCGCAGCGTGACGCGGCCGGCAGTATTATTGGTATGAGCCTTCAGAATGGCCCAGGTGAAGCGGTTCTGAAAACGCTCAAATTCGGTAGAGTAGCCAGGCTTGTATCCTCTAAAAAATCCGGGCAGTCCAAAAATGTAGAGATCGGGATCAATCCGTTCAGGGCTGGAACGTTTAATAATGCCGATGAGGGCTCCGTTCGAGGCGTAGATTCCCTTCCCCTTCTCCCACTCGGCAAAGCAGGGGTCCGGCACTCCCTTTTGCGGCAGATTAAAAGTCGCACCCTTGAGCAAGTTGAAATTCGCGGTAAAGTCGGATACGACTCCGATCTCATAGCGATCTTGAAGATTCTCGCCGACTCCGGGCAGGTCCACAACCAGCGGAATTCCCAAGGCAGACAACTCCGCCCGCGGACCAATTCCGGAGAGCTTTAACAACTGCGGACTGTTGAATGCTCCTCCGGATAGTATTACTTCACGACGGGCCCGGACCTGATGCCGGGGAGCGGATGCCGGATCGCCGATCTGCTTCGGGTCGGCTTGGTAGAGATGACGGCCCTCGATATATTCAACGCCGACTGCGCGCGTTCCGTCAAAGAGCACCCGTGAGACGAGTGCTCCAGTCAGGATGGTCAGGTTATCCGGAAATGCGCATCGTATTCGCAACAGGTATTCGCGCGGCCCGGTACGCTTACCGTTCTCGACTGCGAGCGGCGTAAACGCGATGCCTTCCGGGCTCCGGCCGGCATTTCGGGAATCGTTCGGATCGAAGCGCGTTCTAAGCCGGACCAGCGGATCTCCGCCGCAGTTTGCAATGACGGCCCTGATGGAATCCAGCAGCACAGCGATCAGTTCGGGATCTTTCAGAACAGCAGCAGGATCTGCTTCGCAGGTTGGCAGCCACCCCGAGAAGCCGTGGCCGTGAGACCAGTTCCGCCAATCCTTATCGCCGCCGAACAACCCGCCGGCCGAGGAAAGAACGCCCTCGATAACTCCCTTGGGCGAATCCGGGTTCGGAATATATTTGCAGTTTTCGATACGCGTAAAGTACTGGCGCATATTATCGGAGCGCCAGCTCTCATCACCTGTGATTGCCGCGATCTGGTCCCAATCACTGGCTTGCGGGACCACGGTGATCATGGCGTTATGCGCGGTGCAGCCGCCTAAGGTTCCAGCGCGCGGGTACCAAACGCCATCCTGGGCCGCCACGAACTTCGAATCTTTTAGCTGCTTCTGACGATCGGAGTAATGGCGCACGAAGTAGTTCCAGGCGCAGCCGGAATACTCGGTTGACAAGCCGTGGAAGATGGGGACCTGATACAGGAGACGCCCAGTCTCGTCTTCCGAACACGGATCACTGCCCGCTTCGAGCAGCAGCACACGAAATCCTGCTTTTGCCAGGTTCGCCGCGAGAGGCCCGCCACCGGCGCCCGATCCCGCAACGATGTAGTCGAAATCAGCCGTACTCATTTCTGTATTGAATTTTGATACTGGTTTTGATACTGGCGCACGCGACACATGTTATCAAGGCGATATACTCGCTGTTTGCAACAATCCCCCTTCGTTAGCTTTTCCGCATGGCCGAGAGACTAAGCGCGCACCGTCAGCCACGGCGCGGCGGATGCCTGTCGCTGGTTATCCTGCTGATCATTCTGCTGCTGTGTTCACGCTATATCGCTTCGACACTGATTGATTATTCGTGGTGGTCGGAGATGCACCAGGTGAACACCTGGATCAAGCTGCTTGTGTACGGGACAGGCCCGGTTATTGTGGCGGTCGTGGTCCTATTTGCGGCGTTTTGGATCGCGTTCGCGGCCGGACTGCGGAAACTGGGCGATGCGCCGCTATTTGGATTTGTAAGGCGGAGCTTCGTTACCGGAATTGGTCTGCTGGTCCTGGCAATTCTCGCCATTCTGGTGGCGAATGCCACCGTCGATAGCTGGACGGTTGCGCGCTATTTCGGCGGCCTGCATCTGCCTCCGGCGCCCCACGAATATATCGATCCCATTTTCGCGCGCCCGCTGCATTTTTACTTCTTCAGCCTGCCGTTCTACAGTTTGCTGCTGCGGGTAATTCTGGCGGGTGCGGTACTCGCACTGATTATCTATTGGGTGGCGTCAAATGCCGAGAAGCTGAGTAAGCACCTGCCGTCGATGTATCCGGCGACGCCGTATGAGTTTGAGAAGCTTTCGGTTCGCGAGGCTTTCGATTCGAGGTTCGTACGCCTGGTAGCCGCGATTGTGCTGATTGGCATCGCGGTGGAAATCTACTTTGACCGCTACGGTCTTCTGATGGTGGATCACGGACAGTACCTGGTTGGGGTGGACTGGGTGGCAGACCACGTTGTGCTTCCGCTCCAATGGGCCATGATCGTCTGCGCCGTGGCGGGCGCGATTCTGGTACTGGCGAGGCGCGGGCGCTGGGCGCTGGTGCTGCTGCTGATTCTGCCGGTGCGGTTTATCGTTCCGCCCGTTATAGCGGGATTGTATGTGCGGCCGAATGAGCTTGCTTTAGAACGTCCCTACATTCAGCACCACATCGAGGCCACCAGATCGGCATACGGGCTGAACCAGCGCGTAAAGGAGACCTCACTGGAGGCTGCGCCGGAAATACCGATGGATTATGCGAAGCACGGCGCAGTTCTGGACAATGTACGGCTGTGGGACTGGCGCGCCTTTCATGACACCATCTCGCAGATTCAGCCGCTGCGGCCGTATGTGTATATCGACACCGACGTAGACCGGTACACGATTGATGGGCGGCTGCGGCAAGTGCTGGTATCGCCGCGTGAACTGGAGATTCAACAACTTGGGTCCGCGGCGGGCCGCTGGATTAATCCACATCTGATTTATACGCACGGCTATGGATTGGTAATGGCGGAAGCAAATCGCATCACGCCCGATGGGCTTCCAGTGCTTTTTATCAAAGATGCTCCAACCGAGGTCACGAGTAAAAGCCTAAAGGTGACACGGCCGGAAATTTATTACAGCGAAGCTCCGCACGAACCGGTATTTGTCGATACGACGCAGCCGGAATTCAACTATCCGTCTGGCTCAGAGAGTGTGTACACGCGCTATGCGGGAACAGGCGGATTTTCCATCTCGTCGGAACTGATGCGCCTGGCGGCGGCAGTGGACTACGGCGATTTCAACATTCTGCTGACCGATTATCTGAACAGCGGGAGCCGGATGATGATTCATCGTGCGATTCGGGAACGGCTGTCCACATTGGCCGGTTTTCTGACCTGGGATTCGGATCCGTACCTGGTGGTGACGAAAGCGGGCAGGCTGGTGTGGATTGCAGATGGCTATATGTCATCCGATGCCCATCCCTATTCGCGCGAACTGGATTTGGGTAACGGACAAACAGTTAATTACATACGGAACTCGATCAAAGCGACCGTTGACGCATACACCGGAGAGGTGAATCTGTACGTGTTCGACCCGGGGGACATCCTCATTCAAGCGTACGGACGTTTGTTTCCCACCCTGTTTAAACCTGTTTCCGCGATGCCGGCGGACCTGCGCGCGCACGCCCGATATCCGGAAACGCTCTTCAACGCGCAGGCAGAAATTTACCGGACATTTCACATGCGCGATCCGGAGGCATTCTACAACCGGGCGGACCTGTGGGATCTTGCCAAAACGGGTAACCGGGGAGAAGGCGCGACGCCTGTCTCGCCAACCTACGTTGTGGCCGCGCTGCCAGGGAGCGATAACCCGGAGTTCATGCTGTTCACAACTTTTACGCCCGCGAACAAGAACAACCTGATCGGCGTGATGTATGCGCGCTGCGACGGCGATCACCTGGGCGAACTGGTATTCGAGCAGTTATCGAAGCAGAACATCATTTATGGGCCGATGCAAATTGACGCGCGGATCAGCCAGGATCAGAACATCTCGAAGGACTTATCGCTGTGGAATCAGCAAGGATCGCAAGTGCTGCGCGGGCAAACGCTGGTGCTGCCGATTGACAATAGCTTCCTTTACGTGGAGCCGATTTACATACAGGCATCGCAGGCAAGCATGCCGGAGCTAAAGAAAGTCGCGCTGGCGATGGGCAACCGGCTGGCGTATGACGATACGTATGAACAAGCGCTGGCGCAATTGATCGGAGAAGTGGGCGGCCAGGGACCGGTGGTAAAGGCTCCTGCCGCGGCTCCTACGGCTACTGCGGCGAATAACGCTCCGGCGTCTGCGAAGCCTGCTCCGCCGCAACCGTCTCCGCAGGCGCTCCAAACGTTGCAGCAGATACGCGATCATCTGACCCGGTATCGGGAGTTAAGCGCGCAAGGCAAATGGGCGGAAGCGGGAAAAGAGCTGGACGAGATACAGCGATTGGTGCGGAAGTAGCGACGCTCGTTTATCAAATTTGATCTCTGTTTGCGTCTCGAAAGCGCGAATAGAGGAACGAGGCGGCAAGCAATATGACGCCTAATGCGACGAATGCGGTGATGAGATAAAAGCGGGTGAGCTGCCAGACATCCCATAGATATAGCTTCGCCACGACAATGCCCAAGAGAACAACGGCAAAGGCGCGGTCGGCGGTGGACTTCCGGAAGATACCGAGTATTGCCGTAGCAATGCCGTAGACCGCAAGGAGAAACGATTCCAGCTCACTGGTAAAGCTGATGCGGTCGACGGGAGCGCTATGATGAGCAGCCCAAAGAGCCACCATTCGAATCAGCGCCAGAAGCAGCGCGGCGTGCCCAACCAGGTAAAGCGAGTTGCTGGTTCCGGAGATGTGGCCGGCTTTCACAGAGGCGAGAAAGTGGAGAGCGGCGAGAACGAAACAAAACACGATAAAAAGATCCGGATGAAATTCGTTGATGAGGAGAAGAGCGGCGAATAAGGCGAATCCGCTGATGAGCGGCACGAGCACCGCCCAGCCCTGCCGCAGCGAGATGAAAATTGCCGTAATGGAGACCAGCAGAAGATACGGAAAATAGAGGGCGGCCGAAGGATGCGCGCCACTCGTCCGCAGGAGTAGAGGGGTGAGCACGGCTCCGATGAAACCGAGCACCGCGATGCTGACCGAACCGTAGAGCAGCGATAGCGCGACTGCGAGCGCGCAGGTGAGGACAAGCGCGATGAATCCGACCGCTTGAGAAGCTAAATGGTAATACGCAAACGCAGCATAGATGCTAATGAAAATGGTGGCCAGCCCGCAACCCGCTACGCCCTGAGAGAAGACCTGCTGGTTGCGTTTTCGAAGCCAATCGGCCACACCCGTCAGAGCGATTCCCGCGGCGAGACCTAATATGACACGCCCGAGAGCGCCGATCCAGCGGCTATCCACTGCGTACTTGAAAAAGAAAATGATACCGATGGCGAGCGTAAGAGCGCCAAGACGATTGATGAGCTTCGGGCCGAAACTGAAATCGGACTTACCGGTGTCCGAAGGCGGAGGCGACAGCTGCGGCGGAACGGTTTCGCGGGCCGCTAGCTGGCGCTCGAGTTGGGCAACGCGCTCAGCAAGCGTTTCAACAAGGGCGCGGAGCTCACGAACTTCGGAATCAGGCAACGGTTTCAGCTACAGGCTCGGGCACACCATACCGCCGAGCGACGTAGTTGTCAAGGATGCCACGGAACTCGGCTACGATATGGTCGCCACGGAGCGTCGTCGATAACTTGCCATCAATGTAGACAGGCGCTACTGGTTTTTCAAATGTTCCAGGCAATGAGATGCCGATGTTGGCGTGTTTCGATTCGCCGGGCCCATTCACGACACACCCCATAACCGCTACCTTCATTTCTTCGACACCGGAATACATTTCGCGCCATACCGGCATCTGCTCGCGCAGATAGGTCTGGATCTGGTCCGCCATGTCCTGAAAGAAGGTACTGGTAGTGCGGCCACAGCCGGGGCAAGCGGCAACCTGCGGGGTAAAGCTGCGAAGATTCAGCGCCTGGAGTATCTGCTGGCAGACGACCACTTCATCGGTGCGGTCACCGTTTGGCAGAGGCGTCAAAGAAGCGCGGATGGTATCGCCGAGACCCTGCTGCAAAAGCACGGATAGCGCCGCGGTGGTTGCCACGATGCCTTTTGATCCGAGACCGGCTTCAGTGAGGCCGAGATGCAGCGGATAATCGCAGCGGGCGGCCATCATTTGATACACGTCGATGAGGTCTTGCACATTACTGACTTTCGCGCTCAGGATGATTTTGTCGTGCGCGAGGCCGTGATGCTCGGCAGCCTCGGCGCTGCGGAGGGCGCTTTCGACAATGGCGCGTTTAGTGACATCCATGGCTTCGAGCGGCTCGGGTGAGCGCGAGTTTTCGTCCATCATCCGGGTGAGGAGCGCGGAATCGAGTGAGCCCCAGTTGACACCGATGCGAATCGGACGGTCATATTCGATAGCCGCCTCAATCATGATACGGAAGTTGTCGTCCTGCTTCCGGCCGATGTTTACGTTGCCCGGATTGATGCGGTATTTGCTGAGGGCCCGCGCGCAATCGGGATACTTCTTCAGAAGAATAT
This sequence comes from Bryobacteraceae bacterium, assembly GCA_035475915.1. Lineage (GTDB taxonomy): Bacteria > Acidobacteriota > Terriglobia > Bryobacterales > Bryobacteraceae > Bog-105. The sequence continues at coordinate 34,148 of DATIMA010000076.1, read as the reverse complement.
GGCCGTTGTAATGGAAGTCGCCAATGATGGGAACGTCTACGCCGAAGTCGCGCAGGGTATTGACGATGGTGGGTACGGCCTGGGCAGCTTCTTCGGTATTGACCGTGACGCGGACAAGCTCGGAACCGGCGCGGGCGAGCTGCATAACCTGGTTTACCGTGGAAGCGGAATCCGCCGTATCGGTGTTCGTCATGGACTGGACGACGATTGGATTCGAGCCGCCAACCTTGACGCCCCCGACGTTGACAACCACTGATTTCCGGCGCTGCGAAGCAGCCATTCGACCTCCCGGTGAGCTTAGTACAGGATCAGACTCCATTTTACCAATGCGGCCGAACTATGTAAGTTATTGGAAGGCAATTATTTTTTACGTTTCAAGGTCGGGCGCTCCTGCGGCTTTGCATTGTAGCGGCTGAAACCTGTTTCTCTTTGAGGGCCCGCACATGGTCCGGCAAATTGAAGGCACCTCCGGCAGAGGAGCATTCACGACTACTTGAGTAATTTCGATGTTCAGCGGCTGCCCTCCCACAACTGTCTGGATGTAATGAGCGCTCTTGACCGGTCCATCGGCACGGTACTCGCTGAGTATAGAGTCGAAGCGAGACTCGCCCATTTCCGACTTGACGTGCGCCGTCGTCTTCACCACATAACCAGTCTTCACGTCGAAACACATCGTATCGGGCGGTTCACCGGGTTTGGATGCCTCGCGCACGAGATAGCATGGCGACCCAGTTCTGCAAATCGGAAAGTGCGCGGATCACTTCATGCGGAATTACGAACGCGTCCTGCGGTGCATAGGACGTACAACGGACGCTCTCTGTCTTGATAGAGCGATTGCCACTGCTGCTGGTTATGTGGACCGATGATGGATATCGGATCGCATCCCAAATGCCGTAACCATTCACATTGAGCGTGAAACCGTGTTCCACACCCGCTGCGTCAAATTCGCTTGATATCTCCCTTACTAAGAGGCCGCTGAACTCGTCAAAGAACCGCTCGACTTGGCTGCTATCGGAGCGCACCAGCATGACGCGGTAGCATTTCTTCCCGTTGACGACTTGTTCGCTTTCACCGGTTACGGAACGAAAGGCCTTCTGCCACGTGTCCGGTGTAAATTCCTGGGCTAACGCCAACTCGCGCCGCGCGGCTGCCCCAGTCAGGTTTCGCACACCTTGCTGTTAGAAAACACCCAGGCGGTGTCCTTGAAAATTCCCATCTGTCCGGAAGCATCAGCAGCGTCGATTTCGGTGCGCAGCTTGCCATCCCGCGATCAAAGGATGGTCACACCATAGCTCTCGCCATGCTCCGGAGTGACCGTCGTGTCGACGATCTCGACGGAGCAGTTGCGGTATGCTTTCGCGCCGCCCGTTACGGCGACATAGCGATTGAGGACCGCTGCGGGGTCAACCACTTTCCGGGTTGTTGTGCCAGCAGCCAACATAACCGTCGACAGGCACAGCGCAAGCGAGACGATTTTCATTTTTTTCCACTACACCACCTCGCTCGCAGCATCCAGCACAAGGTCGCGCCCTGACAGCAAAGCCTGAATTGTAGGCGCAATCACAACATCCGGCTCCACGCCGTTTCCTTCCAGCACACGGCCTTTCGTGGAAGCATAATTGGCCTCGGGATACTGGAAGCAATCGCCGTTCGGCAGGCGGATGATGTCGGAAGGCAGGGCCGCTCCCGCAGGTCGCGTGCCGAAGATTCGAGCGCGTCCGAGATCCCGCAGACCTTGCGCCAGTATTTCGGAAGTTGAAGCCGAATCTCCGTTTACCAGGATCGCCACCCGGCCCTGATACGCATGCAGCCGGGGATTAACAATGAAGTTCATGGTTTGGTCCCGGCCGGTCATTGTGCCGAGGCGTTGGCCATCTTCGGGGACGAACCACCCCGCAATGCCCATCGCCATAATGCCGAGCCCACCCGGATTATTTCGGATATCGAGCACAATGCCAGGCGCGTTTGCAAACTCGATGACTGATCTCTCCACTTCTGGCATCACTTTCGGAGGATCCAGGAACAGATTCAGCCGTATGTATCCGACACCGCTTTCCAGTCTGCGGTGTTCGATGCGCACGCGCTCCGGAGGAAGATTTCCAAAGCGTACCACCTCTCCCGGCGATGCCTGCCGCTGAATATTGCAGGCAACCGCCTTCCCTGCTCCGTTCATAAAGCTGATGTAAGCATGCGACCCTACCGGCCCGCTTAGCCAGCTCTGAACAATTTCAGCAGCCAGATTGCCCCGTGCGCGACTTTGCGAAACGCTGCCAATTGCAGAGAGCCGCTGGGTTGCGGCCCCGTCGACGGAATCGATAACCCAACCAGGCCGTACGCCCGCCCTTGCGCCGCTCGAGCCCTCTTCAACGGCTTCGACCACGATTTGTCCATCGATCACGATAGTGTCCAACCCTGTCGAGCCCGAATCATCGCCTTCCTGATCGCCTGCATCGACCGCCGGCTCGCGGGAGTTCCCGGCATTCCGCCCAGCCGAATAAAGCTCGCCCGGAATGATGGCGAGATGTGACGACGGCAGAAGCTCAGGCATACGGATCATCACGCTTCGGGCCGCGTCCGCCGTACCCGCGGCCTTCAGTTCTTTGATGTAGTTGTTATGGACGGATTGCCAGTTGAGCCCGGCCATTGTCTTGTCCCAGTAGTGGTCGCGCAGGGTGCTCCAGACCAGCTCGAAGGAGTCGACCTTAAGCCTATTCTGCTGCGAAGCGGACGGCTGCGCGGCGACTGTCCGGCCCAAAGTGGCGATAGCCCAAAGGACAATCGAAGCTTTGAAGCTACGCGTGATCAAGCTTGCGGCCTTGAGATATGTGTCGAGCAAAGAAAGGATATCTCACATTTGCCGGTCGGGATAGTAACAGCCTTCGGGAAGTGAGGAGCGCGCTTTCAGGCAAACAGATCGTCAACGGAGAGGGAAGCATCGCTGCCCAGCACTTGTAGCGGCACGTGCTGGCCCGTACGGTAAACGGCACTCGGGCCATTCGTGCGTGCGACGCGAACATAACGCGCATCTTGATCCACAACCCAGAATTCGCGGCAGCCCGTTGCAAGGCAGAGTTGCTCCTTGTCGTACATCTCGTGCGCGGTGTTGGAAGGAGACAGGATCTCAATGACCAGGTCCGGCGAGCCATGGATGTTGTCTTCCGGGTCCGCCGTCTTCCACCGTTCCGGCGATACGAAGGCGACATCGGCCACCCGAAAGTCATATTCGGGGAGTGCCCGGAACGCGACTTCTGAATCGAGCCAGCCTCCGGAAGGAGCAAGCGGGCGCAGCAGATTGCGCAACTTGGCTTGCAGGATGTGATGTTTCAGCTTAGGGCGGCTCAATGGAACCAGTTCTCCATAGTGAAGCTCGTACTCGTAATCGCCGGTGGACTCGGGAAGCCGGCGAAACTCTTCCACAGTGATCCGGTGAATCGGGTTTGCGGCCATAATTGCTCCTTGTTTCAGTCTAAGACAAAGAAGTGAACTTCCAGCCCATGCCGGCGCGTATTTAGTCTTTGGATGCTGCTGATCTGCCGCTTGCTCACGCGCGCGGTTCTGTTCGTAGCAGCCAGGAGGGCCGATGGGATCATTCAGCGGGCAGCTTAAACAAGTTCTGCGCAGACTTATGCGTTCGCCGATGTTCACTTCCGTGGCCATTCTGACGTTGGCTCTGGGCATCGGGGCCAATACAGCCGTTTTCAGCGTTGTTGAGGGAGTACTGCTGAAGCCCTTGCCGTATCCGCACCCGGAAGAATTGATAACACTCGCCCATGCGGCTCCCGGGATAAACATCAAGGACCTAGAGATGTCGCCCTCCTTTTACTTCACGTATCGCGACGAGAACCGGAATTTCCAGAACATGGGTATCTACACGGGCGATACCGCAAGCGTTACCGCGAATGCTCAACCGGAGCAGGTGAGGGCCCTCGACGTGACGGACGGCGTGATCCAGGCGCTGGGCATTCATCCGCTGCTGGGCCGATCCTTCAACCGGAAAGACGATTCGCCCGGCAGTCCGGATACAGTGATTCTCTCCTATGGATTCTGGCGCCAGCGGTTTAGCGGCGATCGGTCTATTATCGGGCGGCGAATCAGGATCGACGGAAAAGCGAAAGAGGTCATCGGAGTGATGCCACAGGATTTCCGATTTCTCGATTTGGATCCGGCCATCATTCAGCCGCTGCAATTCGACCGGAACAAAACATTTCTTGGGAACTTCAGCTTCGATGGAGTGGCGAGACTCAAGCCGGACGCCACGATTGCGCAGGCGGATGCCGATGCAAAGCGCATGCTGCCGATTGTAAACAGAACTTTTCAACCTCCGCCCGGCTTCAGCGTCAAGCTCTTTGAGAACGCCAGAATCGCTCCCGATTTTCAACCCTTCAAACATGCAGTAACCGGCGACATCGGAACGGTGCTGTGGGTTTTAATGGGCTCCATATGTATCGTGCTGCTGATTGCCTGCGCGAACGTAGCGAATCTTCTGCTGATAAGAGGGGAAGCCCGGCATCTGGAACTAGCAATCCGTGCTGCGCTGGGAGCAAGTTGGGCTCGGATTGCCGCTGAGCTTTTGTTCGAGAGCCTGACCTTGGCGGCATTTGGCGGCGCAATTGGCTTGCTGGTTGCCTTTGGATCGCTACGCTTGCTGGTGGCGATGGCGCCCGCGGGGCTCCCGCGTCTTGCTGAAATCGGCATCGATGGTCACGTTCTACTGTTTGCTTTATTCGTTTCGATCTTTGCCGGAGTGCTTTTCGGTTCCATCCCGGTCTTCAAGCACGCGGGCGCGCGTTTGGGAACGGGCCTGCGCGAAGGCGGGCGAACCCTCAGCCAGAGCAGGGAGCGCCATAGGGCGCGCAACCTGCTCGTGATCGTACAGGTGGCGCTAGCACTGGTGCTGCTCATCAGCTCGGGCCTTATGATGCGAACGTTCCGAACGTTAATGAAAGTTCAGCCCGGATTTACAAAGCCGGACGAGGTCCAGACTCTAGCGGTTTCGATTCCGGACGCGCAGGTACCCGAAGCCGAAAAAGTTCTCCGCATGCAGAATGACATGCTCGAAAAGGTCCAACGGGTTCCAGGCGTCCGATCCGCGGCTCTGACCTCGACGATTCCTATGACCGGGATGGGCAGCAACGATCTCATCTTCGCGCGCGACCGGGTTTACAAGGAAGGACAACTCCCGCCGATTCGCCGTTTTGTGTTCATCTCGCCTGGTCTATTGCAGAGCATGGGGACACCGATTGTTGCCGGCCGCGACTTTAGCTGGACGGATCTGTATAGTAACCGGCCCGTGGTAGTCATCTCCGAAAACTTCGCTCGAGAGTACTGGGGCAGCCCCGCTCGCGCGATTCACCAGCAGATTCGCGAGGGAATGAACGATCCGTGGCGCGAGATCATCGGCGTGGCCGGAAATGTGCACGATCAGGGAGTTAACCAGAAAGCTTCTACGACGGTATATTGGCCTCTTCTTGTGAAAGATTTCTGGGGTGAAAAGGCGATCATCCGGCGGACCGCATTTTTCGTCATCCGCAGCAGCCGGACCGGTTCGGAGAGCTTTCTCAAAGAACTCAGGCAATCCGTCTGGTCCGTCAATCCCAATGTTCCCATCGCGGAAGTTCGCACGCTCGATCAGATCTACAGAAAATCTATGGCACGAACTTCCTTCACGCTCGTCATGATTGCGCTTGCCGGCGGAATGGCCTTGCTCCTCGGTGTGATCGGCATTTATGGCGTGATCGCCTACTCGGTCTCGCAGCGCACCAGAGAAATTGGCATCCGCATGGCGCTAGGAGCGAGGCAGCAGCAATTGGCCGGAATGTTTGTGCGGCAGGGAATAGTTCTGACGGGAATTGGCGTCGGAATTGGCCTGATAGCGGCTTTTGGGCTGATGAGCCTGATGTCGTCGCTACTCTTTCAGGTCAGTCCGGTGGACCCGGTCACATACTGCACAGTTTCCATTGGCCTTATCGTGGTCGCGGCTCTTGCAAGCTACCTGCCTTCGCGCCGGGCGGCGGCGGTTGATCCGGCCGAAGCTCTTAGACTGGAGTAAAAGCGCGTCCATGTCTTCACTCGCTGAAAAGCTTGCCCTGATCGTTTTACCGGATGCAGCCGGAGATGAAATGCGGCTTGGGTCGCTTTGGGAACGGAGTCCGGCGGTGCTGGTTTTCCTTCGCCATTACGGTTGACTCTTCTGCCGCGAGCATGTTGCGCAGTTGCGCGAACACGAGAAGGAATTCAAAGAAGCGGGGGCGGCGTTGGCAGCGGTCGGCCTGGGAGATGCGAACTATGCCCAGCTCTTTCGCGAAGAAACGGGAATCAGTTTTCCGCTTTTGATCGACAAGAAGCGTCTGGCGTACAAAGCCGCCGGACTGAGATCGGCCAATCTGTTGCATCTTTTACGGCGAGATAATTCCACGGCACGAAGACGCGCTCGTGCCGCGGGTCACGAACAGCACCGCACCGGCCGCAATCCGTTCCAGCTTGGGGGCAGTTTTGTTTTTGCTCCGGGAAACCGGGATGTATATGGGCACTTGAGCGAAACGTTTGGCGATAACGCATCCGTTGAGTCGCTTCTCGACGCGGTCAAAGGGGTGAGATGATGAATCAAATCAAGATGCAGACGCGCAAAGCGGAGCTGAAAAAGAGAGTGGAGCCAGCTAGAAGTGGAGTCGCTGAGTGGGCGGTCACCATTCTTCTGCTTCTATTCGGAACAACCACACTATTCGGTGCATACGTTATACCGACAGGCTCAATGGAAGATAGCCTCGTGGTGGGTGATCACCTCTTTGTCGATAAGTTGGCTTATGCGGCCGCCGGCCATATCAGCAAGAACTTACTTCCCTATGAGGACCCGAAGCACGGCGATATTATCGTGTTTCGCTATCCAGCCGATGCCACGCAGACCTTGGTGAAGCGCCTGATTGGCATGCCGGGCGACCACATTCGAATCGCCAACGGAATTGTCTACAGAAACGGCACGCGACTTAACGAGCCGTATGTTTATCACAAATATGATTACGATCCCGCACTCGATAACTTCCCCACCCCGTGCTGCCGCCCGGTTAAGGAAGAGCTCGCGCAAGAGGCGCAGCGAGACATGCTGGATCGTGACGTTATCGGGGGTGAAGTGGTCATTCCAGGGGACCACTATTTTGCGATGGGAGATAACCGGGACAACTCATCGGATAGCCGGTACTGGGGCTTTGTTCCGCGGGACAACATCGTCGGCAAGCCGTTTCTGATCTATTGGTCATATCGGGCTTCGACTGAGGAGTTGACAGGCGCCTCGACGGGATCGTTGGTCGCGCACTTTATTGATCTTGGCGAGCATTTCTTTACCCGGACGAGATGGGAAAGGACTCTAAAGATTGTGCGCGGCTTCCCCGATTCTCAATTGCCGGACCGGCCGCTTCCGGTGAATTCAGGCATTACTAATCCTTGATTGATACAAAAACGGTGAACTGAAGTTCACCGCAGCACGCTGAAGGCGTGCGCACTGTGTCAATCGCCGAAGGCTGGTGTGTCGCTCATTGCCACCTGCAGACGTGGAGCAAGCTGCCGGCGGTGGCCGAACCAAAGCTGTAGCTTATCCAGATACAGGTAAACCACGGGCGTGGTGTAGAGAGTTAGTAATTGGCTGACGATGAGGCCGCCCACAATAGTGATGCCAAGCGGACGCCGCAGTTCGGAACCTGCGCCGGTTCCTAAGGCAAGCGGCAATCCGCCGAACAGCGCCGCCATCGTGGTCATAATGATGGGCCGGAACCGCAGGAGACACGCTTCATAGATGGCCTGTTTTGACGGGATGCCCTGCGTCCGCTCTACTTCCAGCGCGAAGTCGATCATCATGATCGCGTTCTTCTTCACGATGCCGATTAAAAGGATGATGCCGATCAGCGCAATCACAGTCAAATCGACGTTGAAAATAAGCAGCGCCAGCAGAGCGCCGACGCCGGCGGAAGGGAGCGTTGAAAGAATCGTGATGGGATGCACATAGCTCTCGTACAGCATCCCGAGAACGATATAGACCGCCACCAGCGCGGCAAGAATCAGCACGGGCTCGCTCTTCAGCGAAGCTTGGAACACCTGCGCCGTTCCGGCAAACGCTCCATGCACGTTGGAAGGCATTCCTATCGCCTGTTCCGCTGTTTCAACCGCATTCACAGCATCGCTCAGCGCCACACCCGGTGCCAGCGCGAAAGATAAAGTAATGGACGGGAATTGGCCCTGGTGATTCACCGCCAGAGAATTCAGAGTGGTGCGGTAATGGGTGAACGTGGATAGCGGAATAGGGGTTCCGGTATTAGAGCGCACGTAAATGTGGGACAGATCCGCTGGGCCTTGTTGGAATTCAGGGAGCACATTGAGCACAACGTGATACTGATTGATGCCCGTGTACATGGTGGACACCTGGCGCTGGCCGAACGCGCTGTAAAGCGTGGTGTCAACCGCAGCCGGACTCACGCCCAGGCGTGACGCAGTGGTCCGGTCAATCACCAGATCTGTAGTTAACCCGTGCACCTGTTGATCGCTGTTTGCGTCGAGAATGATGGGAATAGTTTTCAACTTGGCAAGCAGTTTGGGCGCCCACTCGTTCAGGTCCTGGAGACTCTCCGACTGCAAAGTGTACTGATACTGGGAACCGCTGGAGCGCCCGCCAACGCGAATATCCTGCGCGGCCTGTAGATAGAGCGTCGCTCCTGGGATATGAGCCAGTTTGCCGCGAAGGCGATTGATGATCTGATCCGCGTTGAGACGCCGCTGGTTGCGCGGCTTCAACGAGATCCACATGGAAGCCGAGTTCAAGGTGCCGCCGCCGGTAAATCCTTCCACGTTGTCCACGGCCGGATCTTTCTGGACGATACGCATGAAGGCATGCAACTTTTCGTCCATCGCAGCAAACGAAATATCCTGGTCGGCCTGAACAAAGCCGCCGATGAATCCGTTATCCTGCTGCGGGAAAAAGCCCTTCGGAACCATGATGTAGAGGTAAACGCTGATGGCGATCGTAACCAACGTGATAACCAGAGTGAGCTGCGGATGCTTCAAGACGGTCACCAGCGACTTCGCGTAAGCGGAATGAACTGTGTTGAAGATGCCTTCGCAGAAACGGTAAACCCAATTATGCCGGCGCTCCTTCTGGGGCCGGAGGAACCGTGAGCACATCATCGGCGTGGTGGTAAGCGACACGATCAGCGAAATGCAAATTGCGACCGTAAGCGTGATGGCGAACTCGCGGAACAAGCGGCCGACAATGCCTCCCATGAACAGGATCGGTATGAAAACAGCAACCAGCGAAGTGCTCATGGAAAGCACCGTGAATCCGATTTCTTTCGCGCCCAGAAGAGCAGCTTTCATGGCATCCATGCCCTGCTCCAAGTGACGCGTTATGTTTTCAATCACCACGATGGCGTCGTCGACAACAAAGCCCGTCGAGATGGTCAACGCCATTAGGGAAAGGTTGTCGAGAGTATAACCAAGCAGGTACATGACGCCGAAGGTTCCTAGCAGCGAGAGCGGAACGGCGACTCCGGGGATGACAGTTGCCCAAACGTTGCGAAGGAAAAAGAAAACTACAAGAATGACCAGCCCCACGGCAATCAGCAGCGTATATTCGACATCGTGTACCGACGCCCGGATGGTGGTTGTGCGATCTTGCCCGATCTGCAGATGCATCGCCGGAGGAATGGAGGCTTGCAGTTGCGGAAGCTCAGCGCGGATGCGGTCGACGGTATCCATGATGTTCGCCTCGGGCTGGCGAGTGATCATGATGATGACCGCAGGTTGACCGTTATCGACCGCGTCGTTGCGAGTGTCCTCCACTGAATCGACTACCTGGCCCAGGTCCTGGAGGCGCACCGCCGCGCCGTTGCGATAAGCCACAATCAGGGGAGCATATTCTTTCGCGGTGAATAACTGGTCGGTCGCATTGACCTGCCAACGAATTGTGGCATCGTTTAGAGCGCCCTTTGCCTGGTGAGCGTTCGCGTTTTGCAAAACTCCCGCGACATCGGTTAGCGTGAGGCCCATGGCGTTCAAAACCGTCGGATTGATTTCCGCTCTGACGGCCGGGCGCGAACTGCCCCAGACGTGTACTTCCCCGACGCCCTCGACCTGGGATAATTTCTGCGCCAGGATGGAATCCGCGGCATCGTACATTTGCCCCCGGTCGAAAATGCTCGAGGTGAGGACCAGCATCAGAATCGGCGCATCGGCCGGGTTCGATTTCCAGTAGCCCGGATTGCTGGGTAGATCGGCCGGCAGTTGCCCGCGCGCCGCATTGATGGCTGCTTGCACGTCGCGGGCAGCAGCATCGATATTCCGGCTCAAATCGAATTGAAGCGTGATCCGAGTGCTGCTCAACTGGCTGGACGAAGTCATTTCCGTGACTCCGGCGATACGTCCAAACTGCCGTTCAAGCGGCGTCGCAACGGCAGAGGCCATCGTTTCGGGGCTGGCGCCCGGAAGATTTGCGTGCACGGAAATAGTCGGAAACTCCACTTCAGGAAGCGAAGCAACGGGAAGCATGCGGAACGCCAGCGCTCCGGAGAGCGCAAGAGCCACGGTCAATAGAGATGTTCCGATGGGCCGCTTGATGAATGGCGCGGATATGTTCACAGCTTATTTCGCCGCAACCGGCTCCCCCAGCGGCGGGCTTGCAAGCTTTGCCGCGCGCGATCCGCTTACCCGCGCCGCCAGCCTGTCGAAGAACAGGTAAACAACCGGCGTCGTATAAAGGGTCAACACCTGGCTAAAGATCAGGCCGCCGACAATCGTGATTCCAAGCGGCCGCCTCAGCTCCGATCCCACTCCGCTGCCGAGCGCCAGCGGCAGGCCACCGAACATGGCCGCGAGCGTCGTCATCAGAATGGGCCGGAAGCGCAGTAGACAGGCCTGGTAGATGGCTTCGTGAGGCGATCGGCCTTCCACGCGCTCCGCGTCGAGCGCAAAATCGATCATCATGATGGCGTTCTTCTCGACGATGCCTATTAAAAGAATCAAGCCGATCAGCGAGACGACGTTGAAATCGTTGTTGCAGATCAAAAGCGCGAGGATTGCGCCGATGCCCGCGGAGGGTAGTGTGGAAAGGATTGTGAGCGGGTGAATGTAGCTCTCATATAGCACGCCGAGCACGATGTAGACCACCACCACCGCCGCCAAAATCAGAAGAGGCTCATTCGAAAGGGAACGCTGAAAAGCGGCCGCCGTGCCCTGAAAACTGGAATGAACACTGACGGGCAGCCCGATATCCTGTTCCGCTCCCCGAATTGCCGCAACGGCATCTCCTAACGATTCGTTCGCGGGCAAGTTGAATGAGATTGTCACAACCGGGAACTGTCCCTGATGATCTACAGTCAGCGGCGTTGTCCTTTGTTCGAAGTGGGCGAACGAGCTGAGCGGAACCATGGTCCCGGCCGAGGAGCGGACGTAAATGTTCTTCAGATCGTCCGGATTCTTGCGGAACTCCGGCGCTACTTCAAGCACGACATGATACTGGTTCAACTGGGTGAACATGGTTGAGACAAGGCGCTGGCCGAAGGCATCGTAGAGCGTGTTATCAATCTGCTGCATTCCCAGTCCCAATCGCGATGCGGTGTCGCGATCAATCACCAGCATGGTCTCCAAACCGCCATTCTGCTGATCTGTAGCAACATCCCGTAGCTGTGGAAGAGTTTTGAGCTTATCGACCAGGCGCGCCGTCCACGTGTTCAGCTCATTCGCATCGGCGTCTTCAAGCGTGTATTGGTACTGCGTACGGCTGACGCGATCTTCCACCGAAAGATCCTGAACGGGCTGCATGAACAGCGTAATTCCGGGCACGGAGGCAAGCTTGGGCTGCAATCGCCGGATCACGTCGCTGGCATTCGCGGACCGCTCATCAAGCGGTTTGAGGTTGATCTGAATGCGGCCGCTGTTGATGGTGGTATTCACGCCATCGATACCGATAAAGGATGACAGGCTTTCGACCGCGGGGTCCTGGAGAATGACTTCGGCAAGAGCTTCTTGGCGGTTTGCCATCGCCGGGAACGAAAGGGTTTCAGGAGCCTGCGAAACGCCCAGAATCACACCGGTATCCTGCACCGGAAAGAAGCCTTTGGGGACCACGACGTACAGGAAAATAGTCCCGGCAAGCGTCGCGACCGTGATTCCGAGCGTCAGCAGCTGGTGCTTCAGGACCCACTGCAGTGTGGTCCCGTAGCGGGAGATCACCCAATTAAAGGCGTGCTCCGATTTTCGGTAAAACCATCCCTGCTCGGACTCCGATTTATGCCGCAAAATCTTCGCGCACATCATCGGCGTGAGAGTCAGAGATACCAGGGCCGAAACCAGGATGGTGACGGCAAGTGTAATCGCAAATTCGCGGAAGAGGCGTCCCACGATATCGCCCATAAACAGAAGCGGAATCAACACGGCGATCAGCGACACGGTTAGCGACAGAATTGTAAAGCCGATCTGCTCGGAGCCTTTCAATGCCGCCCGCAGCGGCGACTCACCCTGTTCGAGGAATCTGGAGATGTTCTCAATCATGACAATGGCATCGTCAACCACAAACCCAGTTGAGATTGTCAGAGCCATCAACGTGAGATTGTTCAAGCTGTAGCCCAGGAGATACATCACGCCAAACGTGCCGACAATTGAAAGCGGCACGGCTACGCTGGGGATGACGGTTGCCGCCAGGTTCCGCAGGAACAGAAAGATCACCATGACGACCAGCGCAACGGTGAGCATCAATTCGAATTGAACATCTTTAACGGATGCGCGGATGGTGGTCGTGCGGTCCGTGAGCATGGATACCTGCACCGAGGACGGGATCACGGCTTTCAGCTGCGGCAGCAAGGCCTTGATGCGGTCGACAACCGCGATGATATTTGCTCCGGGCTGCCGTTGAATGTTCATGATGACCGCCGGGGTGGTGTTCATCCAGGCGGCCTGGCGGGTATTCTCCGCGCCTTGAACGACGGAGGCCACATCTTCCAGCCGTACCGGCGCACCATTTTTGTATGCAATGACGACAGATTTGTATCCCGCGCTGGTCAGGATCTGATCGTTCGCGCTGATGGTATACGCCTGGCGAACGCCATCGAAATTCCCTTTGGCCTGGTTAACGTTGGTTTCACCAAGAGCGGTGCGCACGTCTTCCAGGCTCAGGCCGTAAGCAGCCAATTGACTTGGATTCACGCGAATCCGAACGGCCGGCTTATGACCTCCAGTCAAAGTAACGAGCCCTACTCCGCTCACCTGCGAGATCTTCTGGGCAAGCGTGGTATCCGCCAGATCCTGTATTTGTGTCAGCGGAACGGTCTTCGATGTGAGCGCCAAGGTAAGAATTGGCGCATCGGCGGGATTGACCTTGCTATAAATCGGAGGATTTGGAAGGTCGGGCGGGAGGTACGTGCCCGCAGCGTTGATGGACGCCTGCACCTGCTGTTCGGCGATATCGATATTCAGGTTCAGATTGAATTGCAGCGTGATGATCGAGCTGCCGAACGAGCTCGTTGAGGTCATCTGCTTCAGGCCCGGCACCTGTCCGAACGTGCGCTCAAGCGGCGCGGTAACGGATGAGGCCATCACGTCGGGGCTCGCGCCGGGGTAAAACGTCACGCATTGAATGGTCGGGTAATCGACTTCCGGCAGAGCTGAGACGGGCAGCTGCTTGTAGGCGATGGCGCCCGCGATCAGGATGCCCGCCATTAATAATGACGTTGCAACCGGCCGCAGAATAAACGGCCGTGACGGACTCATTCCGCCTGCCTCCGCGTGCTCTGATCGGCCGTGTTGCCTGGCCGAAGCGTTACTTTCATGCCTTCGGTGAGCTTCTCGGCGCCGTCGATGACGACTTTATCGCCGGGTTTGATACCGCTGTCGATGGATACATCGGTGCCCTCCGTCATGCCGACTTTGATATCGCTGACCGAGACCGTCCCGTCATCCTGCACGATGTATACAAAGGTGCCGGTTGGCCCGCGCTGGATGGCAGATGCTGGAACAATGATGACTCCGCGCTGGGTGTTCAGCCACAGCTTGATGTTGACGAACTGATTCGGAAACAGGACGAAGTTGTCGTTCGGAAAAACCGCCTTCAGCCGGGCTGTGCCGGTTGTGGTGTCTATCTGGTTATCGACGCTCATCAGCGTGCCATCAGCCAACTTCTTCGTCATATTGCGGTCGTATGCTTCGGTCTGCAGCTTTGCGCCGGAACGCAAGCGCTGCAACACCGGCTGCAGCTGCTCTTCCGGGAGATTAAAGATGACCGAAATCGGCTGAAGTTGAGTGATTACCGCAATCCCGTTTGCATCCGAGGCATGAACGATGTTGCCGGCGTCAACGGCGCGCAGGCCAATTCGTCCGCTGATGGGAGCAGTGATTTTGGTGAAAGTCAGATTCAGCTTTGCGCTGTCGATCGCCGCTTGGGCGGTTGCGATGGCCGCTTGATCGGCTTCGATGGACCCGCGGATCTGGTCTGCGGCGGCAAGTTGGGTATCGAGTTGCTGCTTGGCGATAATCTGGTTGTTATAAAGCTGCTGGTCGCGGACATAATTCACCTGCGCGTCCTTCAATGCGGCTTGATCCTTCGCGAGGGTTCCCTTCGCTTGAGCGAGATTGCCCTGAGCTTGATCGAGAGCAACCTGGAACGGACGTGGGTCGATTTCAGCCAGCACGTCGCCTTTACGGACAAACTGCCCTTCTTTGAACGCCACGCTTATCAACTGTCCATCAATTCGAGGCTTGACGCTCACCGTGTTGAAGGCTGTCACCGTGCCAAGGCCTTGGAGATAAACCGGCATGTTTCCCTGGTGGGCGGTCGCGGCCACCACTGGGATGCTGCGAGGCTTCAGCATCGCCTTCTTTGAAGCGATGGCGGCCTTCTTTGAGCCCTCAAACTGATACAGCTTGTAGCAGCCGAAGCCAATGGCGGCAAAGACCAGCAACCAGATCCACCAGTGACTCTTTGATCCCTTGGTATCATCCAGGTCAATTTTTGGATATTGGTTGGGCGGGCGAGACTCGGCGGGGCGGGTTTCCGGCGATTGCTGCTCGGTATGATGTGGTTCTAGCGTCGTAGGTGGCTTCATCCCCAGTGATTCCTCAGTATAAAGCGAACAGATGGCAAAATTGGCGTGGGCCTCAGACCCGGTGCTGACAGGAAAAGCGGGGGAACGGTTATCTTGTCCCCGGTGCTTTGATTTCAAGACGATGCCATTCTTCCAGACGTTACCGATGGGCACCGGTTAGTTCGATCTGTTCGGGCTGCAGTGGTCTTGAACTAAGCTGAAGAGAGAATTTCTCAGACGTGATGAAAGAGCTGGAACACATCCTGCGATTGTGGTCGCACGTCGAAGCGGCGGGCGAATCCGCTGTACTCGCTACTGTCGTATGGACTCGTGGTTCTTCTTACCGCTCTCCGGGTGCGCATCTGCTGGTAGCGTCCGCCGGCCGCCGGGCCGGGTCTGTCAGCGGAGGCTGCCTGGAAGACGATCTGATGAAGAAGGCCTGGTGGTTCACTGAACAAGGCCCGGCAATCAGACGCTATGACACCACCGCGGAAGGTGAGATTTCTACGGGCGCCTACGGCTTGGGCTGCAACGGCACGATAGATGTGCTGCTTGAGCGGATGATGCCGGATAAAGCATCTTTTCTGGACCTTGTGCGCCAAGTGCGTGCCCAGCGCCGTCCCGCGGCGATTGCGCGCTTGATTGAGCCTCGCGACAGGGCAGGCCAGAACCTGACGGTCGATCTGAATGGCTCTGTGTCACACAATCTTCCGGATTCAGAATCCGCGGCTATGCTGGAAGAGCAGGCGCGCGAGGCAATAGCCGAAGCCCAATCGCGCCACGTTTCACTAGACGCCCAGCGTGTTTTTATCGAAACGCTGATTCCGGCGGTGCGTCTGGTTGTCTTTGGCGCAGGCGATGACGCCGTGCCGCTAACGGAAATTGCAAAGCTTCTTGGCTGGCAAGTCTGGGTTCTGGATGGAAGAGCGCATTACGTCATGTCTGGGAAGGTCCCCCTGGCGGATGCAGTCCGTGTCCGCCGACCGGGGGACGCCGCCGCAGCTATGGACCCCTGGTCGGCTGCCGTCATTATGAATCACAGCTACAGCCAGGATCTGGAAGTCCTGCGGGAACTATCCTCGACTCGTGTTCAATACCTTGGAGTATTGGGGCCGCGCAAACGGACGATTCAGCTTCTTGCGGATGCCGGACTGGATGGCGGCAATCTTGTGCCGGAACTTCACAGCCCGATGGGATTAGATATCGGCGCGGAAGGTCCGGAGCAAGTGGCGCTCGCGGTAGCGGCGGAAATACAAGCAGCGCTGCACGCCCGGAATGGCGGACCCCTTCGCGAGCATGCCGGGCCGATTCATGCCCGCGATCTGAACGCTGCCGGAAGCCCGCAGGGCTGGATCCATTCGATCGCCTGCGCCTGATGTATCTCGCATTCAGTTCACCATGTACCTGAACATCCCGACCAGACTATTGCTATGCACCGGCTTGTGCCTGGCCGCGGGTAAGGCGCAAACGGGCCCGGACAAGGGCAAACAGATTGTCGATCAGGCGATCGCTGCGCTCGGCGGCGACCGGTTCCTTCACATGCAGAACCGCGTTGCGAGCGGACGCATCTACTCGTTTTTTCACAACGAGCTGAGCGGCTTCGATGTAGCGCGAATCTATACCCAGTATCTTGACCATTTACCCGCGAAGGGCGTCGCTGTCCAGGAACGGGAGGTGCTCGGAAAAAAGCAGGATTACTCGTATCTGTTTTTGGAAAACCAGGGTTGGGATGTAACTTACCGGGGCGCGCGGCCGATCCCGGACGAAAATTGGGACCGGTATGTCAGGACCACGCGGAATGATATTCTGTATTTTCTTCGCCAGCGCCGCAATGAACCGGGTTTACAGTTCGACTACATAGGCAGCGAGGTCCACCTCAGTTCCCATGTGGAAGTGGTGGACATCATAGATGCCCAAAACCAGACCATTCGCGTGTATTTCGATCACAACACAATGCTCCCCATCCGCGAGAGCTATACCTGGATGGATACTCAGACAGGCCAGCGCGATGACGCAGTGACACAATTTGATAAATATCGCGACGCGGGCGGCGTGATGTGGCCGTTCACCATAGAACGGGAGCGAAACGGATACAAGGTGTATCAGATGTTCTCATCGAAGGTGGAGGTGGACCAGCCTCTTCCTCCCAAGATCTTCGAACTGCCTCCCGGCGCAAAATTCCTGAAGAAGGTCAATTAATACGGCGGGGAAAGTGCTGGCGGAGGGAGTGGGATTCAACATTTGAGGGTCCGATGCTGTCTGCAAGTTGTAGATTCTGCATTGCTTGCCATGCCAAGCTTGCCACGAATGCTGTAGACCATTGCGCGCCGACCGGAACGACGCCGTTGAGACCTGAGCACAAGTGGCATCCGGGCGAGAAATCGGGGATACAGTCCCTCATAGAGCGGGAATTTTCAGCTGTCATTCATTTTCTCGAACCCAGTTCTTATGACGCTCAAAATCCAGGCAAAATGACCGCACCAAGAGCCAGAAGCATATGGGGTGCTTTGGTTCTGCCAAGTGCGCCAGTTTGTTTGCCGCTATGAGGCGTTTTTCGCCGGACGATGATAGTGTTTCCGCACCGAAACGCCGGTCATTCAATGGCCATGATAATATCGGCCGACATGCGACGCAGATGTGTTGCGCTTTTATTGCGGCTCTCGGCATCGCGATGGCTGCCAGCAATCACATCCAAACGGTGAACTCGTGGGCCGATTATCGGGCAATGCTGAAATCTATGGGCCGATCCGATGCCAAGATCGATGCGCAGGTGGCGCGGATGCTCGGGGCCCTGAAGACGATGGACCGGACGGCCGGCAGTGATCGAATCGGTGTCACCGCGCCGCCCTTCCAGATCGACGCGTGGCTCAATTCGAAGCCGCTTTCAATTCAAGATCGGCGTGGTCATGTCGTGCTGCTTCGCTGTTGAACAGACACCTGTCCTCTCTGCGCCAGCATTGCGCCCGTGCTTCGCAAGCTGGATGAGCAGTATTCGGCTAAGGAACTGAAGGTGATTGGCGTATTTCATCCTAAGGCGGGGCGCAACGATCCGATGGACGTCGCACGAGTGCAGCGCGCGGTGCACGCCAGGCAACTCACCTTTCCTATTGCGATCGATTGGGAGCGGCGGACGCTCACCAGTTGGTGGTTGACAGGCCCTAGCCGGCCGGCGACATCGGTGACGTTTCTCCTGGGCAAGAAGGGCATCATCCGATTTGTGCATCCGGGAATGGAGTATCACGATTCCAACGGATCCGTAGAGCACGCCGCGTGCGCGAACGACATGGCGACTATCCGTGCTGCTATCGACCGGCTCATCTCCGAGTAGTCCTGCAGCCTGCCCACGGACAGAAGCAAGTTTCCGACAACCGTTTCGGAAGCACTTGAACCGGATTCCCTCCCGAGCAGCCTGTGATCTACAATCAGTCGGAATCTAGCGAGCTTAGTTGAGTTCCGTCGGCCGCGCGGCAATTATCCTACGCATTCCGATGAGCGCTGCGCTCCGATAGCGACATCACCGAATATTCCGCACGAGCACCAAATGATCTTCGGACCGCACCAGCACGGTCAGCAGAATCCAGCGGTCGTCCGGCGCGACGCCGATCATGTTGGCGGCACCCTCGCCGATTCGCAGGCCAGGCGTGGCAACGCGAATGCATCGGTTGTTTGAGAACTCTTGCAAGACGAGTTGGTCCGGTGCCGCCAGATAGTAGATGCCGTGGCCTCCAACTGCCCATCTCCCCTGGCTGCCGGAGCCGCTGATTTTGATCTCTTCACCGCCTGAAGCCGGCACGCGCGAGATTCCTTTCTGAGGTGGCGTTTTCGTGTAGTAGACAAATTTGCCGTCCGGACCTTCGAACCCTTCCCGGCCGGCCGTACGTGTCAATTCAAATGGGCGCCCCGCCCTGCGGCACGGTCTTCCAGATTTGCCAGTCACCGGTCCAGTCCGAGCCAAAATAAATCCATTTGCCGTCATGCGACCCAGGATGGCCGGACACTCGCGACGCGCTCCTATGTGATTCTTCGAGCCGGGCCGCCCATTCGCGTCAATCACATAAATATCTGCGCGGCCTGCTGCGGTGGAATCAAACGCGATCCACTTCCCATCCGGCGATCATCGCGGCGAGCCTACGCTGGGTCCCCCGAAAGACGTCACCTGACGGGCGTTCTGGCCTTCGCTGCCAGCCACCCAGACCTCCTCAGAGCCGGTGCGATCAGAGATGAACGTGATCTGCCGCCCATCGGCCGAGTATTGCGGCGCCGATTCCTGCCGCGTCGACGAGATAAGCCAGGTAACTGCGCCCGAACCCGGCGCCCCAGGCACGCGGAATATATCGGTGTCGCGAAACGGCCGCACGTACACCATGCGGTTGCCATGTGTAGCCACCGTGAGTTGACTGCATCCGGGAACGGAAGCGGTTCCACGGCGCCGCCGGACAGCGTTACCCGCATCAAACCGGAGACAGCGGTGGCGATCAGCCGCCGGCATGAGATAAACGCCTAAACCGCCTCCCGGCTGCTTGCGGGGAAACGCGATCCGCCGCCCATCACGCGACCACGACGGACTGGAATCGCAATCCTCGGAATCCGTGAGCTTCACTGGCGAGGCGCCGCCGACCCTTTGGACAATATATATGCGAGCAGTTACCGGTATCACCCGTCCAGCCGAAAGCGACCTGGTTGCCATCGGGCGAAAATGCCGGCCAGAACTGCAGGCCGGGAACTGCGGTAAACGGAGCGATGATCATCGCTTCCCGGTTCTGCGGAGTGCGGAACAAAAAGAGGAGCGCGATCACACCGATGACAATCCCCGCCCCCACTCCATGGAAGAGAACAAATAGGCGCGCCGCTTCGCCGGTGCAGGCTCGTGAGGCAGTGTGGTGCCGTCTTTCAGCGGAGTTGGTGCGGATATGTCGGCAATGAACCGATATCCCTTCCCGATGACCGTCTCTACGAACCGCGGTTGCTCGCCAACGTCGTCCAGCGCCTGCCGAAGCATTTTCTAATTGAAGAATTAGCCTGAAGGGTGGAACGGAGCTTCGCGCTTCAGGCCTCCTTGTTTTAGTTCTCAGATCCGCCGATTGAGTACAACACCCGCAGTGGGAAAGTGGGAAGGCTGGTTTTGGCTTTCCACTTTTCCACTGCTCGTCGCAGCTGCGGGAATGTGGGAATCGCGCAGCGATTTCCAAAGACTGTGGCCGCCGAGGGAAACCTGGCATTGGTTTTCCTCGACGCCCATAGCCTGTCATTTCCGCAGCCATCTTCATGCGGTTCATCTCTGCCGTAGACCGGCGAAGAGCTTGCGTTTGGCTTCTTGCATACTGCGCGCGGCGTTGGTGTCACTGCGAGCATCAGCCGTGCGTTGTAAGCCTTCCGCTGTAATGCCAGGCTTCAGATAAGCCACGAAGTCCGGCAGCTGGTGCAATACTTCCCAGGGCGTCGCGTAGCGGCGATAAGCCCGGCGCTGGCTCCCTTTTCTGTCCGTCGTCGTTTCCGGTATGCCACAAGGCCGATGAAAGTTCAGATAGGGATTGAAATGCTCGCGGTAAAACACCGTCATCGCTTCGGCGTGAGACGAGGCGATATACCCGTAGCCGAGGCGCTGCCGCCGGGCCGCTTCTCATTCCGCGCCACATGGGGCGTCACGTTCATACGCCGCATTTCGGCCACGAACTCCTTGGTGTCGTATCCCTTGTCAGCCGCCACCGTGACGCGCCGCCCGCCTTCCACCCGCTCGGCCATCAACAAAGCCGCATCGCGCTCCGCCGTGCCGTTGAACTGCAATAACTCCGTGTCGACCACCAGGCCATTGCGGTTCTCGATCATCACGTTGCCGCAGTAGGCCAGCTTCGCTTCGTGCCCGCCGCTCTTGCGCGCTAAGCGCGCATCCGGGTCCGTTGTGGACTCGTGCGTTTCATTGCTGCGCTTTTCCCCATGAAAATTCACCGTCGGATTGCCGGCATCGTCCGGCGGCTCGCCCGGTCCCTGGCCCTTCGAATGTACCGTCCACGCTGAAGTGCTCATCGGAAAGCAATTCTGCTCCGCACGCCTGCTCCAGAACTTGCGCAAAGAATTCCTCGGCTATGTTGCCCTGCAACAACCGCTCCCGGTTCTTGGTGTAGACCGTGGCGACCCACACTGCTTCATCGGCATTCAATCCGACAAACCATCGGAACAGCAGATTGTAGTTGAGCTGCTCCATCAGCAATCGCTCGCTCCGCACCGAATAGAAGATCTGCAGCAGCAAGGCCCGCAGCAGTTTCTCCGGAGCGATCGAAGGCCGCCCGAACGCCGAGTACATCCGCTCGAAACGCACGGACAGTCCGGCCAGAACCGCGGCCACCATCATTCGAACCGGCCGTAGTGGATGGTTCACCGGAATCCGCTCTTCCGGAGAAAGATAACTAAACATCGAGGATTGCTGTGTGTCCACACCGCGCATGCTTAGAACAATTCTATCTGGAATTGTTCTATACGCATACACCAAAGCAGTCCAGACGAGCGCTTGAGCACTCCGCGAGAGCTTTCGCTGCATCTCGCGAGGCGGAACAGCGGTCGGCAAAACACAGTGGAGAAGCGAACGCTTCCCCAGGAGTAACTGATGCTGAGTGATCCAATTCGAATTGCGGATGCAATTAATAATCCGAGGTTTCACCCGGGCGATGAGGTAGTTCTTGCTGAAGGGCCGCACAAGTACGTGCATGGAATATTCCTACGGTTGAAAGAAGACGTGGAATGGGCCGCTATCAAAGAAGCAAACGAAGCAATCAGCAGCCACCCTGTGGAGTGGATGGGTAGAGGTATACAGGGCCACGTTCTTACATCCTTACATCTCCTGAGGAGGAAGAAAGAAAGAGTAACTTCATGCGCAAAGTTGGTTCAATCATAACGCTTGCAGTTGTTTCCGCCGCGCTCGTTTATGCGGCTAAGAAGTTTCCTGTGACTGCGGCGTCCATCGTTCCCGCTGCGAAAGGCTCTGTTGAGATCGGAAAGGATCGCAACGGCAATACAGAGGTGAAGCTGAAGGTTGAGCGCCTCGCAAACCCGACGAGCCTTTCACCTTCGCAGGCTAACTATGTCGTGTGGTTGCAAGACAAAGGCTCCGGACCGGAAAATCAGGGGGAGCTCAGAGTAAATGGAAAGCTGGAAGGTACTTTCCAAACGGTTACGCTCCGGAAGAATTTCGACCTGTTTGTAACCGGTGAGAACGATGCCACAGTGAAGTCGCCTTCCGGTCCCGAAGTGCTGCG
This sequence comes from Bryobacteraceae bacterium, assembly GCA_035475915.1. Classification (GTDB taxonomy): domain Bacteria; phylum Acidobacteriota; class Terriglobia; order Bryobacterales; family Bryobacteraceae; genus Bog-105. Next base: position 11,845 of record DATIMA010000076.1, on the reverse strand, counting down.
AACCAGCGTGTCGCGGTAGTAGCTTCCCGGCTCCAGCTATCGAAACAGGCTCTCGCGGAGCCGGGCCATTTTTCTTCCAGAATCCTAACGCGCCCATCAGCAAACATTTCAACATTTCATACTGTATGTAGAAACCTGTGGGAAAGTCCTTGCACTCGCAGAAAATCGTTGCTAGGGTCTTCCGCGAGTTTTGCTTTCTTGCCTGTTCAATACTCCTGTTAACTTTGCCGATATCCGCAGAGAAGTTGGCTGCAGGGACGGCTCTGGAAGCTCGGCTGTCGGGTGCTACGGGCTCCCGGATCTCCCATCCCGGCGATCCGATAGAAGCCACAATTGTCGCTCCCGTCAGCGTTCACGGACGAATACTTGTTCCGCAGGGATCCAGATTGCGCGGGTCCGTAGCAAATGCAACTGCTTTCGGTTTCGGTCTAAAACACTCCACGGGCATTGCTTACGCCTTCCATACACTCCAGCTACCGGGTGGCACAGCAATCCCGGTCAACACTCAATTAATTGAAGTTGAAACCGCCAAGGAACAAGTTGAGATTTCGGTACAGTGCACGGGATCCATCCGATAGCAAGCCTGTCCTCGAGCTTGTCCTTTTACACTGTTCCCTTGCTACTTGTCGATCCCACGGTTGGCGCTCCGGTATGGTGCATAAAATCCCTCATTGCTCCGCCCGCAAATCCGGAGATAGATTTTTCCGACGGGCACTGAGCTTATTCTCCGGCTGAGCACTGCGATGACTGTGCCTCCACCGCATATGGATTTCGTTCCTACGAAATTGTTTTCGCAAGACGATCTCGCCGAAATTGAGCATCTGCTGAAGAATTCTGCGCAGCGAGCTTATATGGGGAATCGCCCGTCTGACATAGTAAACGTGCTGTTGATTGGCACCCGTAAGCAGCTGGATCGCGCTTTCCACGCCTCGGGTTGGTCGCAGGCTCAGCGAAAGTCGCCGATGTCCCTGTATCGCATGTTCCACGCCCTCACTAAGCGAATGGGTTACCGCTGCAGACGTGTGAAGAAGTTTTGCGGCTGTATGGAGAGAAGTACTTCGATTTCAGCATGCGGCATTTTCACGAGAAGCTGCGCGAAGTGCATGGCATCGAACTGAGCTACACCTGGGTGCAGCAGGCGCTGCAAGGAGCGGGCTTGGTGAAGGGCGCAAGCGGCGCGGACCACACCGGGGGCGACGGGAGCGGCGTCCCTTTCCGGGCATGTTGCTGCACATCGATGGCAGCAAACACCGCTGGTTTTTCCGATGATCGTACTACGATTTATTGGTGATCCTGGACGATGCCACCAGCGAGATCTATTACGCGCAGTTGGTGGAAGAGGAATCGACCCGCACCGTGATGGCGGGTTTGCGCGAAGTGATCGAGCGGAAAGGTCTGTTCTGCGCGCTATATAGTGATCGCGGCAGCCATTTCTTTTGGACTCCGAGGGCCGGCGAGGCGGTGGACAAGAGCCGGTTGACGCAAGTGGGGAGAGCGATGAAGGAGCTGGGGATCCCGATGATTCCCGCCTACTCGCCGCAGGCACGAGGCCGTTGCGAGCGGAACTTCGGGACCTGGCAAGGGCGGCTTCCGCAAGAATTGCGGCTGGCCAGAATCGGCACCTTGGAGGAAGCCAATCTGTTTCTGCGCGAACGCTATATCGCGGAGTTCAATCAGAAGTTTGCTGTTTCGGCAAAAGAGAAAGGAACCGCGTTCCAACGGTCGGGCCGCTCGGATCTGGACTGGATATTCAGTGTTCAGACAGGCCGGGTGGTCGCTCGCGACAACACGATCGCCTTTCGCGATCAGTGCTGGCAAATCGAGAAAACAAGATGGCGCCACAGCTTGGCCGGATGCACCGTTACCGTCCACGAACATCTGGACGGCCGAATCTCGGTGCGCTACGGCCCCCACGTCGTAGCAAATTGGAGCCAGGCGAACACGGCCGGAAAACCGAAGCAGCGCCGTGGAAAAGACGGGAGCCTGGAAGCCGGCGAAAACCAAAAGCAGGTTTTCCCCGGCTCCCACCCTTCCTTGGAAATCTCGCCCACACCGCGAGATTCCCACTTTCCCACGTGCCGACGACGGCCATACGCCGACGCAAAAAGGAGAAGAGCCAAGCAACTTGACCGGACAGATCGTGTGTGAATAAAACCGGACATCTTACTTGTTAACAACAGACTCGGAAACAGCATGTTAGCGTGCTGCAAGGCCCGATAACGCAGGTGCCCGCGATCAAACGGCAAGCAGATATCGCGCGTGATGCGGAGGCTCGAACGGGACATCAGTACTAAAGACCTGTTCCCTAGCAGCGTCGGGAAAGGGACGGAAAGGGGCCGTCCCGGTTTGTTGCCCAGCTCAGGGAGCAGTTACTCCAGATCGAAGCCACACGCATTCAGCAATGCTCTGCGTATCTCAGGCCAGTGATGCGCAGAAAGGGTGCACAGCACAGACCCGAAGCGGTCGCTGGCCAGGGAGAGGTGATCGAAGTTCACCGCGCATGCTGCGGGCATGCCGTGCTCTTCGGTCAGGAGCACCTCAGTCCGCAATCCTCGAATGGTGCGCGTTACGGGCGCAACCATGATCTCGTTCAGACGGTCCAACGTTCGACTTTTCAGTTCGATTGGGGATAGTTGGGCGAAGTTCTGACGTGGGCCATGCCCGAAATCCGAATGAATTCCTTGAAGTCTTTGGCAATGAATTGCGGGCCGTTGTCGGAGATCATCCGGGAGTTCGCTTCCGGGTGCGGGCGGGACAACAGCTCTCGTCTTGTCAGCCCGGTCGTTTCGTCATAAGTCGTCGAACGACATGGCCTTTCCACATCCAAAGTCCCGAAAGGACAAGTATGGGAACGAAGATGAAACGAACAAGGGGAGCGTAGTTGGAATTGCTTCAAACGGACTATAAACATACCCGATTATCGGAATGGCAAAGATGAGGTGAATCCAGCGAAAAATCGAACGTTTGGCGGTGCTACCGATCATTTACCCTTTCCATTTTCAATACCGAACTGCTTGGCATACTCCGCGTTCAGCCGCTGCCAGCCGCCGAACTTCATAGCTTCGATGCCAGCGATGCGGCCGATGGGAGTTCCGCTTAGAAGGTGATCGAGAACGTCGAAGCAGATGTGCCAGCCCGCCGCGCCCCACGAGATGAAGCGGCGATCGATTTTGTGCCACAGCATCAGACGCGTGCCGCCGCCGAGCGGCTCGAGTTCCCAGCGGAGATCGTTGTATTCAAGCACCTTGGGAGCGTCGGCTCGCATCACTCTTGTTTCGGTAACTTGCTGCGTTCCCACCCAGGTGAGTTTCACGGGGATTCCAGCCGTACCCAGGGTCCTGTCGGCTTCAAAGGGCGCCCACTCGCGTAAATCCGCCGGGTCGGTTAGCGCCTGCCAGACCTTTTCCGGTGCGTGGCGCAGTTCTCTGACGAGGATCAGCGTCCACTTCTCCCCGTCCTTTTGCACTTCCGCGCCGCTGGCCGGGCCCGGTGCATACTGCTCGCGATTGGTCATCTTCTTCTCCTCAGCGTGAATGGCGTGCCAGCTCGACTAGCTGAATGAGATTGCCGCAGGTGTCGTTCAGCATCGCAATGGTCGAGGCGGTCACGTCGGTGGGCGGCATCGTGAACTCGACGCCGCGAGCTTTGATTCGCTCATAATCGCCCTTTACGTCGCCGGTGTAGAACATTGCCGCGGGTTGGCCTTGTTGAAAGATCGCCTGCTGATACGCCTTGGCTGCGGGGTTGTTGTTCAGTGTTAACTGCAACTCCGTGCCGTCCGGGTCCTCCGGCGAGGCCACAGTCAGCCACCGAAATGGACCCTGACTGAAATCGGCCTTCTTGATAAACCCCAGTACCTCGGTATAGAACCGCAGGGCCTTGTCCTGGTCGTCCACGTATACGCTGGTTAATTTGATTTTCATTCCGTTTCTCCTTTATCACGTTCGCGGTTTGAGCCGCGCCGTCCTTTCCTTGTGTTCCTTGCGGTCGAGGTGGCGTTCGAGAGCATCTACGTGACCGGACCAGAACCGGCGGAACGGAGCCAGCCAGGCATCCACTTCCTGAAGTGGTTCAGGTTTCAAACGGTAGAGACGGCGCTGTGCGTCTACCGTGGATTCCACAAAACCGGCCTCACGCAGCACGCGCAGGTGTTTTGACACGGTCGGCTGGGGCATACGAAGCCGATGCTCGATCTCCCCAACCGACTGTTGTGACGAGACCAGGAGGCTCAATATCGCGCGGCGGTTCGGCTCCGCAATGATTTCGAACACAGATTCCACTCTTCTGATATACTCCACAGAGCATATGCGTGTCAAGGCATATAAGAGGCTGGGGCCCGGGCAAGCCGGTATCACTAATGTGTTGTTGTAGGACTCGCGAGTCAGATGGGGGCTGAGAATTGTGATACGCCGGTCGCGACCGGCGTGATCTCGAGCGGAGTGTGGGGATGACCGACTACGCTGTGGTGATCGCCGGAGGCGGTCCAACAGGGCTGATGCTGGCGTGCGAGTTGGCGCTGGCGGGCATCGACGTTGCTATTGTCGAGCGGCGCGCTAGCCAGGACCTTGCCGGCTCGCGTGCAGGCGGTCTGCACTCACGCACTATCGAAGTCCTCGATCAGCGTGGAATCGCCGGCCGGTTCCTCTCGCAGGGACAGGTGCATAAAGCCGTGCGCTTCCACATTCCTCTGGACATCAGCGACTTTCCCACCCGCCACAACTACGTGCTCGCGCTGCGGCAGAACCACATCGAGCGCATCCTGGCCGGCTGGGCCGGCGAGCTGGGGGTGCCTATCCATCGCCAACGTGAAGTGACGGGCTTCGCGCAGGATGACACCGGCGTCTACGTCGAGCTGTCCGACGGCAACTCGCTGCGAGCGGAATATCTTGTCGGCTGCGACGGAGGACGCAGCGCGATCCGTAAAGCGGCCGGGATTGAGTTCCCCGGTTGGGATCCGACGACGAGTTGGTTGATCGCCGAGGCGGAGATGTCCGAAGAGCCGGCATGGGGTTTCCGCCGTGATGCCCTTGGCACCCATGCGCTCGGAAAATTGGAGGATGGAAGGCGGGTATCGCTCGTGCTGACCGAACAGGGGGTGGGAGCCCGCAGCGAACCGACCCTGCGCGATGTCAGCGAGGCGCTGATCGCCATCTACGGCACGGATTATGGGATCCACAGTCCCACCTGGATCTCTAGATTTACCGACATGGCTCGTCACGCCGCGGCCTACCGCGATAGACGCGTCCTGTTGGCCGGCGATGCCGCACACGTGCATCCCCCGGTGGGTGGTCAGGGTCTCAACATCGGTGTGCAGGATGCGGTCAATCTGGGATGGAAGCTGGCCCAGGTGGTCAAGGGGACATCGCCGGGAACCCTCTTGGATACGTACCATGCCGAGCGCCACCCGATTGCTGCTCGCGTGCTACGCAACACGATGGCGCAAGTTGCGCTTCGCCGTCCGGACGACCGCACCAAGGCCTTGGGCGAGACCGTTTCCGAGCTCCTCGGCATGGACGAGCCTCGCAGACGAATCGCCGCGGAGATGTCGGGTCTGGACGTTCATTACGACCTCGGCGAGGGACACCCGCTGCTCGGCCGCCGGATGCCCGATCTCGACCTGGTCACCGCCACTGGCTCGCTGCGGGTCTTCACCTTTCTGCATGATGCCCGCCCGGTGTTCCTCAACCTCGGTGAGCCCGGCGGCTTCGATATCACGTCTGAGGAATCACGCAAAACGGACGCGGTATCAAGCGCGCCGCCCGAAGAGTCAGCGAATTCCTTGTTTTGTCCGGCGGCGCGCATCCGCGCCCTTTGCGCCCTTTGCGCTCCATGGGTGGATCGCGTTGCGGTGATCGATGCCAAGTACGCCGGTAAATGGGAGCTTCCGGTAATCGGAGTGATCCCCGCCCCCACCGCCATCTTGATTCGGCCCGATGGATACGTGGCCTGGACGGGAGACCCAACCCAGCAGGGGCTCGCCGACGCGCTGACCACTTGGTTCGGGCCGCCTACTGCGCGGCCGTTCCCATAATCCTGTTCAACAGGGATGGTTTCCGTCGAAATGGCTGGCGCTCTCTAGCAGGCGCCTCTGTTGAGCTTCATCGAATTCCTCTTGCTTCTCCTTTGAAACTACTCTCATCGAAGCGGAGAACTGCGCCATTCGATACCAGCATTACTTCCACATCGGTGACCGCAATCACTCCACTGCCCATCATTTCCTGCAATGTGGGAAGGGCCTCCGTTGCTTTCTCTGGTGTCTCAACCACCGTGATAACCACCGGCTGGTCATGTCCAAATAGATGATGGTGGTGAATTTCCGAAGTGTGTCCAAACCCTTCCAGCCCACGGAAAACCGTCACGCCAGCCAACTTGAGTTCCTGGCATCGAGCCACAATCGCCTCATACAGCGGCTTGCCTTGATATTGGTCGCGTTCACTGACATAAAACCGCAGCAGTTTACCGGGCTGGCTGTTCATTTGTTATCACCCCTCCACTGGGAATTTCATGCGCAATTTGATGCAGTTCAACATCGGACGTAACGATCAGGCCATCCTGCATCATGCTCGAAACTGTCTGAATGAGATCGTTCACTTTCTCGGGCCTTTCAACGACTGAGATCATGATGGGCAGGTCATGAGACAAATGAAACCGCCCCTCTTTGTGCGTATGCCGCTTCGCTCCATAGCCGAGGATTCCGCGGTAGATCGTTGCGCCAGAAAAATCCATCATGCGAAGCTTTTTGACAATGGCTTCGTATAGGGGCTGCTCTTCGTGTTTGTCCGACTCCCCCAGATAGATCCTCACCAATTTCGCGGGAGTGGTGACAATCTTGCGCGACGGCTCTGGCCGCGTGATCTTTTGATCCTTTGAAACAGATTTGATCACGGTGATGTCCTGAACGCCAATCAAACCATCGGTCACCATCTCGTACAAGGTCGGCAGGATTTCCTCAACGCGCTCTGCTGTATCGATGAACTCGATCCGAAGCGGGCGATGTTCGCCGGAATATTCGGAACGCGGATTATGGACTTGTTCGTGGCTTCCGAAGCCCATATCCGCCCAAAAGAGTGTTGCTCCCGCGACGTGCCTGGAGCGGAGAAAGGTCAGGATCGCTGACCACAACGGCTCTACATGGGCGCGTGTGTCTTGATTCACATAGATGGTTACCTTTTTGGCGCTGCCTCTAGGAAGCATTTGTAGAACCTCCGCACTTAAAGTATCGTGCTTCCCCGGTGCATGCACTCCAAGGCGAGCGGCGGAGGACTATGGAAGGGGGCATTTCGGCCTTGTACGCAATCAAGGCACAGAGCTTGAGCCGCGGAGAGTTATCGTACGATTTGAATGTGTACAGGACGAAGCCGCAAGGGAAGTTATCGAGGAAGCAGAACGTCTGGAACTCTCTGAGCGAGACAGCCTGCGCGTCTTGGAATTGCTCGAGAACCCACCTAAGCCGAATGCGAAGCTGTTGCGCGCGGCAAAATTGCTGCGAAAGCGGAAATGAGAATTGGTGCCTGAGTGATAGGTTTTGTGGGTGACCACCGAAACGAGCTCTTCCAAGTCGCTAACGCCCGATGCGATTGCCCGATTGATTGCAGGACACCGGGAGTTTCTGGCGTTTCTCGAACAACGCGTCGGATCTAGAGCTGCCGCCGAAGATATCCTCCAAACCGCGTTTGTGCGCGGATTGGAGCGGGGGGCAGAGGTCCAGGATGAAAAAGCAGTTGCCTGGTTTTATCGAGTGCTCCGCAACGCTGTGATCGATCACTACCGTCATCGGTCCACCTCTGCTCGGGCCTTGGAAACCTGGGGCAGAGAGCTCAACGAGAGCCAGGAACCCGATGCGGCGCTGCGGCAGGAGATCTGCCGCTGTGTTTCCGGCTTGCTCGACGATCTGAAACCCGAATACCGCGATGCGCTGCGCGTTGTCGATCTCGACGACGGAAAGCTCAGCGATCTAGCGGAACAATCAGGAATTAGCGCGGAAAATGCCGCCGTCCGCGTGCATCGGGCCAGAAAAGCTTTGCGCCGTAAGGTGGAACAAGCGTGCGGCACTTGTGCCGAGCACGGGTGCTTCGATTGCCACTGTAAGATGACAAGCGGCTCGGAGTGCGGCCCGGCTTCTGCCTGAATGCGGGCGGGCTCGTCAAAAGCAGACGGAGAAGAATGAATGGAATACATGATCGGGATCGGACTGGCAATCATGGTGTGCGCCTTCGCTATGTTTGCCGGATTTGATCGCGACCGCGTCTTTTACCCAATGCTGTTGACAGTGATCGCCACCTACTACATTTTGTTTGCCGCGGTTGGAAGTTCCGCGCCCGCGCTGGCCGTCGAGTGCCTGATAGCAGGCGTTTTTCTCACGCTGGCCGTGGCAGGTTTCAAGAAGAACCTTTGGCTGATTGTGGCTGCCCTCGCCGGACACGGATTTGTCGACTTTTTTCATCATCTGTTCGTTCAGAATCCCGGAGTCCCCGTGTGGTGGCCCGGCTTCTGCCTATCGTTCGACGTTCTCGCCGGCGGCTTCCTTGCGATGCTGCTGATGCGGCGCTCCGGATTCGCTTCAAGGGTTTAGAATTGTGGCGGCAACGCTCGATCAGCCTGATATTTCCTAGACAGCGCTGTAAGGTTTTGGGTAGATGCACGTCTGCCCCTTTGAAAGCGCATGAAGCGCTTAACAAAGCAGAGGATAAAACAATGACGAATCAAAAGGATGCACCCAACGAAACTGCGGCTACTACAACCTGCTGCGGGGCCTGTGACTGCGCCAACTGTTCCTGTGGATGCCCCAAAGGCGCATGCCGCTGCCAATCAACGAACTGCAAATGCGGCTGCCGCACACCTGGCAGTAGACGTTAGCCTGGATTTGGCCCCGGTCGCCAGACGGTTGGCGGGGTGTGCTCCCATGTAACGAACCAGTGTTCAGCCGGCCGGGCCGACCTGATAATCAGTCGGCCTTTTCGATTGAGCCGATAGTCCTCGTCGATCACCCACTAGCGTGAACGGTATTGCTCGTCCGTGACCTGTTCCATCCAATCGACGTTCCTGCCGTCCTTCCTTTCCTGAATCGCGATGTGCGTCATCGCTATGCCGGGCGTGGCCCCGTGCCAGTGCTTCTCGCCGGGCGGAAACCACACCACGTCACCGGGCCGAATCTCCTCGACCAGGCCCCCTGCGTGCTGGACCCAACCGCAGCCTGCCGTTACAATGAGCGTCTGACCGAGCGGGTGCGTATGCCAGGCCGTGCGCGCGCCCGGCTCGAAAGTGACGCTGGCACCGGAAACGAGCGCCGGATCGGGCGCTTGAAACAGCGGATCAATCCGCACAGTGCCAGTGAACCATTCCGACGACCCTCTGGCGGAAGCTTGCGAACCAACTCGTTTGATTTCCATATTTCTCTCTTTAGCACTCAGTGCGGCCGCTTCTCAAAAACATCCTTTGCAACCGGCAGCGCCGAGAAGGCATTCGGCCAACCGGCATAGAACGCCAAATGTGTAATGACCTCCCCTGCCTGCGCCTGAGTCAATCCGTTATCCATCGCCCGGTTTAGATGATACGGAATCTGTGCGACCTGGCCGGATGCAATCAGGGCGCTGACCGTCACCAGACTTCGATCACGAGGAGCAAGGTCAGGACGCAGCCAAAGATCACGGAACAGAACGTCCGTGGTGTACCGCACGATTCCGGGAGCCGCCTTACCGAACTGCTGTTCAACGTTCGTTGCGCGTTTCTCCTCGGCCTCCTTGTTTAGGGGAAGAAGGACAGGCGAAGCGGCAGGGAGTTGATCGGCTCCAATCTTACGCTCGGCAAAGACATTTTTCGCGACCGCTACTGCTGACATGGCATTCCCCCAGCCGGAGTAAAACGCGAGGTGCGTGATGGTCTCGGAAATTTCGCGCGGCTTAACGCCATTGTCGAGTGCGAGGTTCATGTAGTAGGACATCTCAATCGTCTGATTGCGCGCGATCAAAGCTGCCACCGTTATGATGCTGCGATCGCGCGGCGAGAGCTCAGAGCGTTTCCATAGTTCTGCGAGAGGCCCTTGCGCGTAGTTCTCAAGCGCCGGGGCCACGGTCCTGGTGTCGCTTTGTGTCTGCATTGGTTTCGGTTTCCTCTCATCTGTTGTGCGGTCACTCTGAGCCCATGACGTGGAAATCAAAGAGAGCGCCGCAATCGCGGCAATCGGTTTCATTCTGCTCATATATCGGGTACGGCGTATTGCAGTTCTCCTCAAGGGCGCAGCAGCGTCTTGATCGCCCGTCGCTCATCCATGGCGCGATACCCCTCGGCAACTTGATTGAGCGGCAGCATCAGATCGAACACTCTGCCGGGATTGATCTTCTCGTTCAGCACAAGGTCGATCAACTCCGGGAGGTAGCGGCGAACGGGCGCTGGGCCGCCGTGCAGATGCACCTCGGCATAGAACAGTTGTTCGCCATGGAGTTCGACCCCGTGCGGAACCCCAACGTAGCTCACGAACCCGCCGGGACGGGTGGAACGGATGGCCTGCATCATGGATTCCTGCGTGCCAACACACTCCAGCGCGGAATCAGCGCCCATCTGCTTCGCTGAAAGCACGGCGCGGAGGCCGACTGCCCCGTCACCCACCACCAGGGCTGTTTTGCCGGGCCTCACGTTGGCTGCATCGGGGCAAACCAGCCCGTAGCCAGAACATCGGATGTCGCCAGCAGACTCGCGATCAGTTCCTTGGGGGGAAGATCGCGCGTTGCGACCAACGTGCCATCGGCAAGCGGAACGCGCAACAGGGGAGCCTGCGCCGCGCTCATGAATTCGCGCTGCAGGCACGAGGATCAGTTGGATCTTCCGCTCTTCGCACCAGCTCAGAAAATGCCGGCTGGTCAGTTCCGGTCCGTTGTCACAACGAATCGAGTCCGGGATTCCCCGCCGTTCGATCACCACTTCGAGCGCGCGCGTCACTCGACGGCTCGACAAACTTGTGTCTACTTCTAAGGAAAGGTTTTCGCGCGTAAACGAATCCACCACCGCCAGCACTCGAATGGCTCGGCCGGTTGCCAGCGAGTCGCTGACAAAATCCAGCGCCCATTCTTGATTCGATCGCGCCACATGAGATGCCAGCGGAACGCGCGAAAGCCGTTTCCTTTTTAGCCGTCGGACCATCAGGCCCTCGGCTCGATACAGCCGATACACGCGTTGCGCGCTGACCAGGAAGCTGCCTCTGATCAACAACGCGTGCAGCCGCCGGTATCCGTAGCGCGGTTTCTGCCGCGCCAAATTCACCAACTCCTGGCGCAGTTCCGCATTGTGATCCGGTCTGGGCTCGTATCGATAACTGCTGCGATCCAACTCCACGAGCTTGCAGGCTTGGCGTTCGCTCATCTGAAGCTGCTCCATCACGAACGCCGCATCGCTCCTCAACCCGGCAAGCCCCAACCGTTTTTTTCGCACGATCGCCTTCAGCGCTTCCTTGTCCAGACTGAGTGAGGCGACGATCTATACCTGGAAGTCGAAGTATGGTGGCATGGACGTCAGCGAAGCGCAGCGACTCAAGGGCCTGGAGGATGAGAACCGGCGGCTGAAACAGTTGGTCGCCGATCTCAAGCGCTGAAACCATCTTGCGGCAACTCCAGTGTGTGCTGCCGTCCGGCGGTAGCTGCATCGTTTTGCACAAAACTCGGGCCTGCACAGCCGCAGTTGCTCTGCGCGGGTTACTGCCTTTCTGCCGCGGGTCCAGCCCCACCATCCCCTGCTGCTCGAATCGTTGTTTCCAACGCGCAATCGTCGGCCGCGAAGTGTTCAACTCCGCTTCGATTTCCCTCCAACTCTTCCCGTCGGCCAAGGCAAGCATTAGTCGCGCGCGGAAGACATC
>DATIMA010000075.1:0-16477 GCA_035475915.1 Bryobacteraceae bacterium | reverse complement strand
ACCTGCAGCACCTCGTCCGATCTGCGTTCAATGGACTGCGCGATCGCGTGCCCGTGCGCGGGACCACGAGCAACGGTCTGCAGAATCAGCAAATCGAGCGTGCCTTGAAGAAGCTCCAGCCGGTCATCCATTCTCTAGTCGGTCCTCGACCTATAGAGTAAATGCCCCCAGGTCGAGTGTCAAGGGGAAGAATGGAAGCAATTGGCTAATGCTGCGAACCCGTTCCCTAAAGAATAAGTTTGATAAAACTACCCTTTCGCCTCTTTCTGCACATGCATATAGATTTCGCTCGAACGACTATCGCGTTGGTATTGTTCAGTTCGGCTCTCGCTGCCGCTCAACAGAACACCCTGACATCGAACTCTTTTTATCCCGCTGCAGTCTGGTACGGCGGCGGCAAAGCGCGAGCTCCTATGCTCGAGAAGTTGGATGCGACTAGCGAGGAACGCTGGGGCAAAGACCTGGATGCGATCAAGGCAACTGGATTCACCACCGTCAAATGCTGGGTCGATTGGGCGACTGCGGAGCCGAAACCGGGCGAGTTTTCCTTTGAGAACCTCGATTTGCTTCTGAAGCTTGCGCATGATCGCGGCATGCGCGTGATCGTTCAAATCTATCTGGATTCCGCGCCGGATTGGATCGGGCAAAAATATCCCGATGGGCGGTTTGTGGATCGAAGCGGCGCGGTGATTATTTCGCAGGCTGCACCCGGATATTGCATCGATCAATCGGGCGTGCGGCGGGAGACCGTCTCCTTTTTAGAGGCGCTTTCACGTGACGCGAACCGGTCCCCGTCGCTTTATGGCTGGGATGTCTGGAGCGAGCCTCACATTGTCAACTGGGCGGAGTTCCCCTATCTCTCGAATCCCGAATTCTGCTTTTGCGCCTATACACAAGCCCGCTTTCGTGAATGGCTGAAAACGAAATACAAAACGCTCAAAGCCCTCAACACCGCCTGGTACCGCAAATTCGAAAGCTGGAAGCAGGTTGAGCCGCCGCGCTATCCGACCATCCTCTCGTACACCGACTACCTCGATTGGCGCGGATTTATCGATGACAAACTCGCGGGCGATTTGAAGACGCGGGTGGATGCGATTCGCACGGCCGATACAGCGCACCCCATCACCAGCCATGCCGCCGCGCCTGCCCTTTTTACCTCGCCAACCGATGGTTACGGCGCGCCGGACGATTTCAAAATGTCCGCCAACGCCGATTTCTTTGGCACGTCCATTTACCCAAAGCACTCGCAGTCTACTCACCCCTGGTCGACGACCATGCTTGCCGCAGGACTTGATTTCTCACGCTCAGCAGGACACAGCTCCGACAAGGGATTCTGGATCGGCGAGCTGCAGGCCGGACAAGGCGCAACAGGGATGCGCATCGCCGACCCGGTCACCGCACACGATGAGGAGTTTTGGATGTGGCAGGTGGTCGCGCACGGTGCGCGTGAGCTCGCCATCTATGCCTGGTACCCGATGAGTTCCGGTTTCGAATCGAACGGCTATGGGTTGATTGATTTAGACGGAACCATCACCGATCGTGCTCGCGCGGCTGGAAAGGTTGCTCACATTCTGCAGCGTTACGCGGCAGATCTGCTGAATGCGAAACCGGCGCGTGCTTCCATTGCGATTCTCTACAATCGCCTGTCGTACATGGTGGGTGGATCGCAGCCTTCGATATCGAAGCTGGGCAATGCGGAGCGCGATTCTTTGATGGGACTCTACCGTGCTTTCATGGAGCAGCACATCCCCGTGGATTTTGTCGATCCTCGAGACGTGGCCGACAACAAGCTGGGCCAGTACAAGATCCTGTTCCTTCCGTTTCCTGTCATGCTGTCCCAGGACGCGGCCGAGGGCGTCAAACGCTACGTCCAGAGCGGCGGAACAGCGGTCGCGGAGGCCCGCCTCGCGTGGAACGATGCGCGCGGTTTTGCCAGCGACGTAATCCCCGGCTTCGGCCTGGATGAAGTCTTTGGGGCAAAGGAAAAGCTCATCCGTCCCGCTGAGAAGCCTGAAATGAGAATGGCAGCTTCGGCCGAACTGCCCGGCTTTCCCGCGAGTCAGGCTGTTCTTGGCGCGGCCTTCGAGGAGGACCTAGAACCGCTAAGCGGCGGGCGCGTGCTGGGCCGTTTCGCCGATGGCCAGCCGGCGATTGTGGCGCACTCATCGGGCAAGGGAAAAGCGATTCTGGTGGGTTCATTCGCGGCGCTCGGCTATCAGCAAACGGGCAACAATTCAACCAAGCAATTCTTCCTCTCGCTGGCCCGGGGCGCCGGCGTGTCACCAGAAGTCGAGCTTCCGGGAACGCAGTCCTCTGACGTTGAAGTGCGGCGCATGGTGAGCGATCGCGAACAGATCGTTTTCGTCTTCAATCACGCCGCCGGTCCGTTCGATGCGGCGCTCTCCATCGACGTACCGTGGAAAATCCGGCAGGCGCGCAATCTGTCCGATGAGTCTACTGTTCCGTTTCAGATTCGGAATGGGAAAGCGCTTCTGCACAAGCGCCTGGCCAAAGATGAGATCTGGGTATTCAGCCTGGAAGGACAGCCGGCGAGTTAGTTGGCGCTCATGGATTCCGTCATCGCCGTCGACCTGGGAGGCACAAAGCTCACCACCGCGGTTGTGGATGCCGAAGGTCGCATAACTTACCGGAAGAAGGCCGCCGCTAACCGGGGCGATCCGCGCGCGGGTATCGAGCAGATCGTTCAGGCCATCCGCGAAGCCCTCGACGCCGCGCCGCAAGCGTCTATCCGCGCAGCCGGTATCATTGTCCCGGGCATCTATTTCGCTGGGACCGGGAACGTTTGGGTTCCGAACCTCTGGGGACACGAGCAAATCTCATTGCGGGCAGAACTCGAACGCGCTTTGCCACTGCCCGTTGTGATCGATAGTGACCGCGCGGGTTATGTCTTGGGCGAGCAGTGGCTCGGCGTCGCTCGCGGCCTGACGGACGTTGTGTTTCTATCCATCGGAACAGGGATTGGCGCGGGTATCATCGCGGGTGGGCAATTGCTCCGAGGCGCAGACGACATCGCGGGGGCGGTAGGATGGTTTGCCCTGACTCCGCAGCAGCAGGAGATTTACAAGAAGGTCGGCTGCTGGGAGGCGGAATCGGCCGGGCCCGGATTGGCGCGGAATGCGCGCGCAGAATCGGCTGAATCTGTCGTCGCCGCTGCGCGCTCGGGTGATCCAGCAGCGCGAGCGGCGATTCAACAAGCCGCGCAATACCTCGGCATGGGCATCGCCAATATCGTGAGCGTATTGAATCCGAACATGATCGTGCTGGGCGGCGGGTTAATGCAGGCCGCGGATCTTTTTTTTCCCGTCATAAAGCAGGTCATGGCAGACTGGGCTCAACCGATTGCTGCTCAGCAGGTCCGGATTGAGGTTACATCTTTGGGAGAAGATGCGGGTTTATTCGGGGCAGCGCGTCTCGCGCTCGCGGCTGAAGTTTAAAGGGGATTATGTCAGCAGCAAATTACTATAAGAAAATTTCCGATGTCCTGGCGAAGATTCATGCGACGCAGCAGGACCAGATCGAGAAAGCGGGAGAGCTGGCGGCATCGGCCATTGCGGCCGGGAATCGTGTCTACCTCTTCGGAAGCGGGCACTCCGTCATTCCGGTGATGGATATCTTTCCCCGGTACGGCAGCTTCGTCGGATTCTTTCCACTCTATGATCCGCGGCTCATGTGGTCGAATGTTGTCGGTCCGGGCGGCGCGCGCGAACTGCTTTGGATCGAAACGCGGGAAGGCTATATCGAGACGTTTCTGCAAAGCTATCAGCTCCTGCCAGGCGACGTCATGATCGTCTTTTCTCACGGAGGTCTGAACGCTGCTCCCGTGGAAGCGGCCCTGTACGCGAAAAACAAGGGGTTGAAAGTGATCACCGTCTCTTCGCTCGCCAATGCGAAAGTTGCCAAGGCGCGGCATTCGAGCGGGAAGAAGCTCCCCGATGCCGCCGATATCGCGATCGATAATTGCGTCGAGCCGGAAGACGCGCAGGTGGACGTTGGAAATCCGGAAAAGCTGGCCGCGGGGTCCACGATGGCCGTCGTGTTTATCGCCATGTCGCTGCTCGCGGAAACGGGGTCGCGGCTTGCCGCAAAGGGAGTGAAGCTGCACACGTTCGTATCCCCGAATGTGCCCGGCATCGAAAAAGATCACAACCAGAAGGTATTCGAAACGTATACGAAGGCCTGGTTCGCGCGCGGCTGGTCGTGATCGCCGAAGTGGCCGAGTTGAAATTACGCGCACGGTGGCTCAGCGGCGCCGCCTTTGCCGGCATGTTCGGCTTCGGCATTGTCATGGCGCTGCTCGGCGCATTACTGCCGCTGCTGGCCGCACGCCTGCACTTCGACCTGGCACAGGCCGGAGATCTGTTCCTGGTGATGAACGCGGCCATGCTGGTGACCACGCTCACCGTGGGCCCGCTTTCGGATCGCTTTGGACATAAGCCGCCGCTGCTGATTGCGCCGCTATTCGTTGCCGCAGCGCTGGTCCTGGTGGCGGAGGCGGGCACATTTAGCGGGCTGATGACCGCCGTGGTTCTGCTGGGAATCGGCGGCGGCGCGCTAAACCAGGTAACCAATACACTGGTAGCTGATCTCTACAGCGATGTTCGCGCCAAGAGTGCCGCCCTCAATCTACTGGGCGTTTTTTTTGGCATCGGAGCACTGTTCGTTCCCTTCACAGTGGGCTCGGCGCTGCACGCCATGGGCCTCGGAGCGATTCTGTACCTTGCCATGGCTTTGAGCCTGCTTCCCGTCGCATTGAGCTTTCCATTTGCATTTCCCGCCCCGCACCATCGCGAAGGCGTCTCCGCCGCGCGCATGCTTCAATTGGCCCGGCAGCCGCTCGTGCTGGCGCTTTCGTTTCTGCTCTTCTTCGAATCGGGCAATGAGTTTGTTCTGGGCGGATACGTCACGTCCTATCTCACCCGGGATTTAGGCGCGACCGTCTCGATGGCGTCGTATCTTCTCGCCGCATATTGGGCATCGCTGATGCTGGGCCGCATTGTGTTGAGCCGGATCGCGCTCCGCAGTGCGGGAGGAACATTAATCGCGATCAGCGCGCTGGGAGTCGCCATCAGCATGAGCTGGCTTCTGGCAAGCCGGTCGCTATCGATTGCGTTGATTTGTGTCATCCTGCTAGGCTTCAGCATTGCTGCCATTTTCCCGACGGTCCTCGGTATCGCGGGGTCGCACTACGCGAGCCACTCGGGGACGGTTTTCGGGATTCTCATCGGCATTGCGCTAACCGGCGGCATGACGATGCCCTGGCTGGCCGGGCGAATTGCCGAGACGTGGAGACTCCGCAGGGCGTTGTTTCTGGTGGTCGTAAACGCGCTGGCGATTTTCATCTTGCAGTGGGCTGCCGGGAAAACGGCCGCGAGAATATCGAGGAGACAAGAGAATGCGTAATGGATTCTGGCGCGCGCTGGCGGCTACGCCGCTGCTGGTGTTCTGCCAGTCGGCCGTTTGGGCACAGCACCAAACCATTTTGGCGATCGGCGCCCATGCGGCGGACATGGACTTGACGGCCGGTGCGCTGCTGGCGCATCAAGAGAAGCTGGGCGACCACGTTGTTCTGCTGCACATGACGCTGGGCGAGGCCGGAGACCCGAACCTTTCGCCCCAGCAATACGCCGTCCAGAAGCGGCGTGAAGCCGAAGCGGCCGGGAAGGACTTGGGGGCCGAAGTGATCATCGGTCCGTATCACGATGCGATGCTGCCCAACGATGAAGAAGCGAGGAGATACGTGGCCGACGTGATCCGGCAGGTGAAGCCAACCTACGTCATCACTCACTGGAAGAACAGCTTTCACAAGGATCACCGCAATACGCACATGATCGTTGTAGATGCCGTGCTGATGGCGGGCCTGGAAGCGGTAAAAACGGCGCATGAGCCCTACCGCGGCGTGCGCCAGATCTATTACGCCGAGAACTGGGAAGACGATGAAGGTTTTCAGCCTTATACTTACGTAGATACTTCGGATGTCTTCGATCAGTGGAAGAAAGCCGTGCGCGAGTACCAGATGGTACGCGGCGGAGTCTCTCCTTTCCACTACTTCGATTTCTATACCTCGCTCGAACAGATGCGAGGCGCACTGGTTGGGAAGAAATGTGCTGTGGCGATGGACGTTGACGAATCGGCGAAACGAGTGGTGTTAGAGAAGCTTCCCTGATCGGGACACATGCGTCGACAGCCGTTCCGTCGTTACCCTAGAGGCACGACCAGAATCGGTTTGGTCGTAGGAGCGGGGGAGCCGCCCGGGGGTTCCACGCTGACCGCTACGGCCTGAATTCGCGTGGTGTCCACCGGCGTTGTCCGCACATCTACGAAGTTCCCCGCCGCATTCGGCCGGAACAGGCCCGCCGATTCCGGAGCGCCGCTGGCCGGAATGAGCCATAGTTGGAACGTTTGATCGCTCGCCAGTTGTGGCAGTTGCGAACCAACGAAGACCAGCCCTTGCTGCGGATTGACGAAGACGCGCCCGCGCGGCTGATTGTTGGCGTGGCCGAACTGTACCGTCCTCGTCTCAGAGCGGCTCAGAATTTCTACGGCGGAGCGTAACTGGTTCCGTTGCGCCTCCAGCTCCGCCGCGTGCGCCCGGTAGCGGTCCATGTTCGTCGCAGACCATACAGAGAATACAATTAGAGCCGCGCACGCTGCGCTAAGCCCCGCCAGGGCAAAGATCCATGCCTGCGAGCGCTTCTGCGGCTTCACTGCGGCCAGTATTCGTCCCCGCAAGCGCCGCGGAGGAGTTTGTGGTTCCGCCAAACCGCACATTGCTGACGTGACCGCCAGCGCGTCTTGCAGACGTTGCAGGCAATAATCGCAACCCGTGCGGACATGCTCATCAATCTCCGCAGCTTCGGCGGGCTCCAGCGACCCCAGCACGTAGAGTTCGTACAGCTCGTTCATCTCCGCGTGTGTCATCCCGTTACACCTAACTTTACGGCGGCGCGCATTCGCGCCAGGGCGGCACGCATCCAGCTCTTCACCGTTCCCAGCGGCTCCTGTAGACGGGTGGCAATCTCGGACTGCGAGAATCCTTCGAAGTAGGCCATCTCCAGAACCTTCCGCTGGTTGGTGTTCAACTCTGAAAGCGCCCTACTCACCGCTTTGGCGTTGTCGATGATCGATTCCGGCTCTTGTGGTTTATACGAAAATAAAAGTTGATCGGTTTGTTCCAGCGGGCGCAGATTCGATTGGAAGCGTGCTTGCGCCGATCTGACATGGTCGATTGCAATGTTGCGCGCGATCGACAAAATCCAAACGCTTAATTTGCCTTTATGTGGATCGAAATCTTTGGCCCGGTTCCAGACGCGAATGAAAAGTTCTTGAACCAGATCTTCGGCTATGCTTTGATCCCTCGTAACTCGCACAAAGACCGAATACGCCAAATGCCCGTAGCGGTCATAAACTATCGCCAGAGCATCGGCATCGCGCGCGCGGAGCTCTTCTATTAGCTCAGTGTCGCCCGCGTCCTTTGGAATCATATCCTCCAGTTAGATGTCCTTGCTTGTAAATCCAATCAAAACAGTCTTCCGCTCGATCCTGCTATCAGGGTGCAACCGCATGAGCTGAACTTCAATTATGAACAAAGTATCGTAAGGGAAAGGTGGCCCGTTAGCGATGAGCATGCCGGTTCATCGCTAGCGGGCCGCGAATATGTAAGCGGAGATATGGCGTCTCTCTTAGGCGGAAGCGCTTGAGGTCTTGATATTTCCGTTCACGCCGTTCGGGAAAAAGCCACCGGCAGTCGCATTTGCCATCATGCCGTAAGCCAGGAACAATACTTGTCCGGGCGTCCTGATCGCAGTAAGTCCCGTCGCCGGGTCGGCTGAAATGAACTCCGTTCCGGTTGGCGGTGGCACAATGTCAACCCCGTCCAGCTTGATGGATTTGATTGCCAGCCGCGCCACCTGAAGACGGATGTTTCCAACGTGTTCCGCTTCCGCCGCCAGGATTCGGGCGGCCGTTCCAATATACGGGCTGTTGGTGACAACTGGAAGTTGTGCCGCCCCTCCATACGCAGTTACGCCGATGTCTTCGAAAATTCGTGCCAGCGTTAGAAATTCGGCTTCATTGCCGAATCCGAGGCCCAGCGCATTCAGGTTGATCTCGGGTTGTGCGACCGGGGTGACGCCGGCCTTTTGCAAGGCCGTCCGCAGCAGTGTCACGTGTGAGCGTTCATCTTGCCCGATTTGAGCAGCTACCGCCGCGGTAAATACCAGGTTATTTGCAAAATTCACCATCTTGCCGTTTCTGGCTGTTCCAGCGGTTCCCGACCCGGTTATGCCGATGTTATACGGCGGCATGTCAATGGTTTTGCCTGTCGTCGCAACCGTGTAGAACTCGGCTTCAAGGTACTCCAGGTTTAATGCGAACTGCAGAACGTCGACCACGGTCGGCGACGAAGAAGCAGCGCTCAGCTTAACCCCGCCTGCCGCGAAGCCTGCGCCAACTGCCGCCGTAGCGACACCCAACTTCTTCAAAAGGCTGCGTCGATTCGGAGATTCACTTACTACGCCGGAAAGGATATTCTGCTTTTTCATTGGTTTCTCCACAATCAGTTATTTAGAAAACTCCTCTAAGACGCTGCAGTGCGGCGTCTCCGAAACAGTACGGCAGCGCCCATCAGAGCGGGCAAAATCAACCAGAAGGTGGCTGGCTCAGGAGTGGTAGTCCCTGAAGACATAACCGATAGATTCAACGCATAATCGCCATTGCGCATGTTGCCCTGAACATCCGCGAAGCTAGGTCCGCCGGTCCCGGTAAAGCCGTCGGAAAGATTAGTCGCCGTGGCCGACTGTTGATTGAAGATATCCGTTAACGTGAGAATATAGCCTCCCGCTATCAGATTGTTATCCGTCAGGTAGGCATCTAAGGCCAGGCCTGTCTTTGCGTCAGTGTTCCCAACAGGTGAGGTAACGGCCTCGCCCATAACGTAGTTTCCGGCGCTGTTGTAAAGGGTGATCATGGGCTGGAACCCGCCTGCCGCGGCCATCGTGCCGTCCAGGTTTGTTCCGCCTCCATACGACGTTGTGAATACGATCAAAGAGGTCGCGGATGTAACTGTGAACGCCTCTTCTATGACCTGTGCCTCGTCCGTTAGTGTTCCCGTTTTTGTAACATTGCTGGACAGGACGCCAAGATTGGTGGTCGATATAGAAGCCGCGTTCGCTCCCTGGCTTCCAAAGGCCACTAATAAAGCTGCTGATGCAAGGCTTAGCTTGCTGCCGTACCTCATTATTTATTTCCCTCCCAAGTGTTCATACAACTGCCTTCACAGAGGGTACGGTTAAACGTAGGTAACTGGATGAGGAAATTGGAAGTTTTGCGAGGTACTGTGATACCTGATCCCTACTGGCAGGAACAATTTCGATAGCGCCTGTATATAAAAGCCTCGCAACGTCCGGCTGAACGCGGGTTCTCAGCCCCGCGTCGTCGCCATCAACGCCTTTATTCCAGAAAGCCCCAATTTCTCGATCACGCGTTCCAACTGTTTCGCAATCTGCACTGGCGCTCGCGGGTCGACGAACGTAGCTGTTCCCACCTGCACGGCGCTTGCGCCCGCAATCAGGAACTCGGCGGCATCTTGTCCGCTCGCGATTCCGCCTAGTCCAACGACAGGAATTTTCACGGCCCGCGCGGCTTCGGCAACCATTCGCAGAGCCACTGGTTTGATCGCCGGACCGGACAGTCCGCCGCATCCCGCGCCAACGCGCGGCTTTCGGGTCTTTGGATCAATCGCGAGCGACACGAACGTATTGACCAGTGAGACGGCATCCGCGCCTGCCTGCTCGGCCGCCTGCGCGAATGGCTCGATGCGCGCGACATTGGGTGAAAGTTTCACAATCAGCGGACGATGCGCCACCGGCCGCACGCGCGAAACCAGATCGGCGAGGACATCCGGATCGCTCGAAAAAAACATCCCTCCGTGTTTGGTGTTCGGGCAGGATGCGTTGATCTCATAGCCCGCGATGCCTTCCGCATCTTCCAGCGCGCGGATCACGTTCACGTAATCCTCCACCGCGTAGCCGAAAACGTTCGCGAATACTGACACGGAATACTTGCGGAGCTTCGGAAGCTTGTCGCGGATGAAGGCCGCAACCCCGACGTTCTGAAGTCCGACGGAGTTGATCATCCCGCCCTCCGTATGCCACAGCCGCGGAGCCGGATTACCGGGGATCGGCTCCCGGGAGAGGCCTTTCGTGACGATTCCGCCCACCGTGTTCAGATCGAGTATCTTCTCGAACTCGATACCGTAACCGAAGGTTCCGGAAGCAGCCAGGACGGGATTGCGCAGCGGTATGCCGCAGAGCGTGACCGCCAGCCGGTTGTGGTCCATCAGCGCGCGGCAGCCGCGGCAGGCTCCTCTTTTGCGAGCCGGTCCGCAATCTCGCAAACCAGCTTCCACGTTTCGCGAACATCCTCTTCAGTCGTTTGGAAATTTCCAATCGCGAAGCGAAGGACAAACCTGCCGTTTAGCACCGTATGCGAAAGGAAAGCTTTGCCGCTTGCGTTAATCTCCGTCAGCAATTGCTGATTCATTTCGTTCGAAGCGCGATAGCGGAAGCAGACCAGCGAAAAGGGAACTGGCGCGCAGAGTTCGAATTCATCATCCGCTTCGACCAGCGCCTTCAATACCTGCGCCAGCCGCAGGGCTTCGCGAAGTAACGCGACTACGCCCTCACGGCCGTAATACCGGAACACATACCACAGCTTTAACGCGCGGAAGCGGCGGCCGAGTTGCACCCCGTAATCGTTATAGTTGACTACCCGGTGATCTTCGGCTGTTCGAAGATACTCGGCTCCCAGCGCCGAGGCGCGCCGGAACACTTCGGGCAGACGGGTGTACAGCACGCTGCAGTCAATCGAAACGTACAGCCACTTGTGTGGATTCAGAATCAGGGAATGGGCGCGCTCAGCGCTATCCAGAACCTGCCGCATCTCGGGCACAACCGCGGCAGGGCCACCGTAGGCAGCATCGACATGCAGCCACACGCCGTAATGCTCCGCGATATCGGCAATCTCCCGGACCGGATCAATCGCGGTTGTGGAAGTAGACCCGATCGAAGCCACAATGCAGCACGGCCGCTTGCCGGACGCGAGATCGGCTTCTATCGCCTGCCGCAGCAGATCGGGCCGCATACGGAACCGGGCATCAACCGGAATTTTGCGCACGTTTTCCTGCCCGAAGCCCAGCGTGATTGCGGCCTTTTCGGAAGAAGAATGGGTTTGTTCGGAAATATAAACCACCAGGCCGGGGCGCATCCCTCGTGTGCGGCATTCAGGATCGATAAATTCGCGTGCCGCGCCGATCGCCTGCAGAACTCCGATCGACGCGGTGTCGTAAATAATGCCGAAGAACGATTCATCCAAGCCAAGCCACTGCCGAAGCCACCCGAGCGTCACCTGCTCCAGTTCCGTCGCCGCCGGCGCAGATCTCCAGAGCATCGCATTCACGTTCACTGTTGCGGCCAGCAGATCGGCCAGAATGGACGGCGGTGTAGATGAAACCGAGAAATATCCGAAAAAGCGGGGATGGTTCCAAAGAGTCAGGGCGGGGAAGATCGCGGAACGGAAATCGGCAAAAATGGCTTCGATCGGCTCGCCAGTTTCGGGCGCCGAGCGCGGCAGTCTGGCCAGAAGGTCGCCCGGTTGAATCGCGGGGAGAACCGGGAACTCACGGACCCGCTCGAAATAATCAGCAATCCACTTGCAATGTTCCTCAGCGGCAGCGGTAAACTCGTCGCACGCCATCCGCCGGATGCCGCTCGCGCCGGCAGGAGCTAGCTCTTCTGGCACAAGACCAATGTCTCACGCCTGTGAGCTTCGAGCGCCGGCTGGTTCCGCACATTCGCTGAGCACCGCCGGCAGCCAGCCGCGAGCCCAGTGGTGGAACGCGATGATGTCGGCCGACATGTCTTCATCGAACGGTATCGCAACCTGGTTCAGCTTCCAGCCTCTTGCAACACCAGCCTGCTTGATCGCAACGGTTGCCGGGAACTTGCCGACATATTCGACAAATTCGTCCAGCCGGGCATTCAGGCGCCCGGCGCGATCTGTATCCGCCGAGCGAAGCGCCCGCTGCAGCGCTACCAGCAACTCCGGTACCGCCGCTGCTACGCCCGAGACAATCCCGTCAGCCCCGGCCAAACTGGCTCTCAAATATAGTTCTTCGCTGCCAACCAGAAGCTGAAATGGAAACTGGCTGTGAAGGCTGCTCAATACCTCGAACATCCTCCAGTCGCCGCTTGAGTCTTTGATGCCGGCAAAATCTCCGGAACGGAGCAGCCGGTCCGCGAGTCCCGCTGAAATGGGATTGGTAAAGGCCGGCAGGTTGTAGAGGTAAATGGGAATGCGGCGTTCGATTTCCTTTACGAACTGCTCATAAAACGCCAGAATCTGTTCGTCGGGATAGCGGTAGAAATACGGCGGCATAAGAAGCACTCCCGCCGCGCCCGCTTTAATCGCATTTTCCGCCAGATCCATTGCTCCGGCTAAGGTCGAATGCGAGACGTTCACCAAAACCGGAATACGGCTGCGGCGAATCGCCAGAATCACCACCCGCATTCGCTCGGTCACGTCATAGTGGATGAACTCGCCGGTAGACCCAAACAGCACCAGGCCGTCAATCCCGGCCTGGATAATCACATCTTGATAGTCAAGCAGGCCGGCTGCATCCGCGTCGATCGACGCGCTTCGACGGGGCGTGGCGAGCGCCGCGTAAACACCACTCGCTAAATTGGGCTGCTTTTCTGTTGCCATGCCGACAAGCGTTGCTGAAAGCAATACGGAACTCTATCCATACCACAGAATCCCGATCGCTTTTCAGATTTTACTTTGATAAAGCCGGCCCATTTAATTCGGGCATTCCCGGAGATTTCTGGTGGCGAATCATCGCGAGTTCCACAAGCTGCCGCGGGTCCACAAGGTGCTGAGGCACGAAATGCTTAGTAGACCACCGGCAGCCGTCCTCAAGCTGAATCCCTAGAAAATGCCCGCCATCGCGGAACATGCAGTACCGTACAATGCCGACCAGTTGACCGTCTCCGTAATGGACAGCGATAGCAGTACCCGGCAACACGGCACACTCGATCTGCAGGCATACTCCCGATAACGAAATATCCTCAAGGTTCGCAACCCGGTGGCGCTGCGCTCCGCGATGGTCGGTCCAGATCACTTCCACCAGTTCTGCACAGAGGAGCCTATTGTCGATTCGTCTTTCCATTTTGTCTTGCATATCTTTCTAATCGGCGTTTCCCAATGCGGTTAGGATGAGATTGTCTTGCTTCTGGTACCGAAATGGAACCAGACAAGTACCAGACAGCTCTTACCGCAGCCGCAGCATACCCGAGCAATTCAGTTACCATGGACCCTATTCCCGGACTTTCACCACCACCAACCGCCCCGGGTACCCGACTTGGTGTCGTTCTGCGCGTAGGGTTTTTTATTCTTACGGTGATCGTCGGCCTGCGGCTCATCACGGTGTCTTTGTATGCCGTATTTGGCTTGGTTATCGCTGGGACTGTGGGCTTGTGCGCAACCGGTCTTCTGGCCAATCTATTGACGATGCGCATCTTCGACCGCCGGCCATTCGCCGATATCGGACTGCGCGGCGGACCGGGCGCTCTTCGCAATTTTGGATGGGGAATACTGCTGGGCGGGGGAGCGGCGGCACTCATGCTGCTCGCTCCGCTCATCGCCGGTACCGGGCACCTGGTGGCGCGCTCCGGCATAAATTCAGGCTGGTCCAGCCTACTCTTCTATCTGGTTGCAATCTGGCTTGGCGCTGCCGGGGAAGAGATGATCTTTCGCGGCTACGCTTTCCAGCTTCTGATTAAAAAGATTGGGCCTTTCGCGACTATCCTACCCGTTGCCGTCATCTTTGGCTTCGCACATGCCTCCAATCCGTATTCCTCCGGACTTGGCATCCTGAATACCGCCATCTGGGGTGTTCTGCTCGGCTATGCTTTCCTGCGTAGCCGCGACTTGTGGCTTCCCATTGGCCTACACTATGGCTGGAACGCCGTTCTGCCGCTGTTCGGAGTCAACCTGAGCGGGCTTACAATCGATGTGACGAGGTACTTGTACAAATGGGATCTCTTGCCCCTCTGGAGCGGTGGAAAGTACGGGCCGGAGGGCGGTCTGCTGGCCACCATTTTTACAATCGCCCTGTTTTTCGCCCTCGCAAAAGCTCCCGTCTGGCCCCAGAGGGCAGCAATCGCGGACAACTTAAACGAATAACCGCCGCCCTGGTCCTAGGCGGCCTCTCGCTCGCCCTTGCTCCCTGTCTTCGCGCCGATAAACTCAGTTTCGATGAGCGCCTGGAAATCGAGCGGGGTCTTACCGCCGAGTTTGCCACGGCGAAAGTCATTCTCCCGCGCGCCAAGAAGCCCCTCGTGATCCATAGCAACGGCCAATACGACCGCGGAGACTGGGAAAGAGCTCTTCAGGAGGATGGTCCGGCTGCGCGCCTGGGAGATGAGATTCAGATCACACGGGTGCAGATTGAATCCAACAAAATCATTCTGGAGATCAACGGAGGCACTAAAAGCGGGCACTGGTACGACCATGTCCAGGTGGGCATCGGCGGAAACACCAGCCCGGTAGCTACCAACCAGAGCGCGCAGGCGGCAAACGGCTCGCATGTTGCCCTGGTATTTCCCGGCAGCGTTCCACCTCTCAAATCGGCCCAGATCCGGCAGATGCTGGCGCCCATTTTTGATTTCGAAAAGCATTCGGCGGCTGAACAGTATATGGATAAGCTCCCCGCCCCTATCAAGCAGGCCATCAAGCAGCAGCGGGCCATTCAGGGGATGGATCGCGATCAGGTTTTGCTCGCCCTCGGTAAGCCTCGCAACAAGAGCCGCGAAACAAATCAGGACGGAGATGAAATAGAAGATTGGGTTTACGGCGACCCGCCCGGCAAAATGACTTTCGTGCGTTTCGATGAAGGCAAGGTGATAAAAGTCGAAGAGTCCTACGCCAACATCGGCGGAACCACCGCCCCTCCGTTACCCCCGCCGCGTTGAGCCGCGCGGAATTTTTTTCCGCGCTCCGTAGAATAGAAATATATGCCAATTAAGGTAGGAATCAACGGCTTCGGCCGTATCGGGCGAAATGTCGTCCGGGCGGGACTGAATAACCCCGAAATCGAGTTTGTGGCGGCCAACGATCTGACCGATACCAAGACCCTTGCCCACTTGCTGAAGTACGATTCGATCCTCGGGCAATTGAAAGCCGATATCCACGTCGAAGGTGACAGCATCTCGATTAATGGCAAAAAGATCAAGATCTTCGCTATTAAAGATCCGGCCGAGATTGACTGGTCGAGTCTGGGCGCTCAGGTTGTGGTCGAATCCACTGGCCGCTTTACCGATGCGAACGACGCCAGGAAGCATCTCCGCGGCAGCGTCAAAAAAGTAATCATTTCTGCTCCTGCGAAGAATGAAGATGTGACCATCGTGCTGGGCGTGAATGACAAGATGTACGATCCCGCAAAGCACAACATCATCTCCAACGCTTCCTGCACGACGAACTGCCTTGCTCCTGTGGTGAAAGTTTTAAACGACACATTCGGGATCGAGAAGGGCACCATGACCACCGTTCACAGCTATACGAACGATCAGAACGTGCTCGATTTCCCGCACAAGGATCTACGTCGCGCGCGCGCGGCTGCGCTCAACATCATTCCCAGCTCGACCGGTGCGGCGAAGGCCATCGGACTGGTTGTTCCGGAGCTCAAAGGCAAGTTGGACGGCTATGCGATGCGCGTGCCCACCCCAAACGTTTCCGTGGTTGATTTTGTTGCCGTGCTGAAGAAGCCTACTACCACGGAAGAAGTGAATTCTGCTTTGCAGGGAGCCGCCGGCAATTCGCTCAGCGGCATTCTGGAGTACACCGAAGAGCCGTTGGTTTCAAGCGATCTTCTGCACAATTCGAACAGTTCGATCGTCGACGCACAACTTACTAAGGTCATTGGCGGGAATCTCGCGAAAGTTGTTTCCTGGTACGACAACGAGTGGGGCTACTCGAATCGTATTGTAGACCTGATCGCCTTTCTCGGCGAGAAGGGACTGTAGCACACGCGGGCGGCAAGGGCCGGACAATCGCACGACGAAACCGGCCTCCCCCATCTGGCGTCCACAAGTCGTGTTTCGACGTGCAATTCTTCTAGCTCTTTTTTGTTTCGTATCTTCTAGCGCGTTTGCGCAGTTGCCTATTTCGATCGGCCTGAAGGGCGGAATCAGCCTGACGGATGCGTATCAGAACAATACCTACCCGGGAATCCGTGAATACTCGGATGCTAAAGATTACATCATCGGTCCTTTTATAGAGCTGCGGCTCCCGTTCGGCCTCGGCGCGGAGGCGGACGCTCTTTACAGGCCGCTCAGTTTCGCAACGCAATCGAACGGCGTCGTTTCTTCTACTCGCTACAGCACATGGGAATTTCCGATTCTCG
>DATIMA010000074.1:0-5641 GCA_035475915.1 Bryobacteraceae bacterium | reverse complement strand
CATAGCTGCGTACTTGAGCCAGCACATCCCCATCGTTCCAGGGCGCATCCGCCACGATGTGATGCAGCGACTGATGCATACGCCGAACGTTGTCCGGAGCCAAACGTGCCGCTATCGGTTCCACGCTCTTGCGTTCACCCGACAACAACAATCCGGTGCAATACAGCTTCAACGGGGTGGCCCGGTCGGCCCAGCTCATCCGAGGGTGATTGCGGGACTCCACTCGTTACATATAGAATTTCATCAACGCAAATGGGATCCAAGCTTTTTTGGGAGGTTGTGCATCTTTACGATGAGTTGCGCCATGTCCGCGCAAGTTGCCGTACGCGAGGATGCCACGTTCGCGCGTGTGACCAAAACGCCGGCAACCGTTTCCGTCGGAGTAAAAAACTCAAGCACTGGACCCTTGCAGGCTGTTCTTACATTGGAGTGGATCCCACCGGAAGGCAAGCCGGATGTAACAACGCGCCGCACAATCGAACTAAATCCAGGGGAGTCGAACTTGGAAGTACCCCTTCCGCTCCCTGCTGCGGGCAACACGCTGACCGAACGGCTGCGATACCGGCTCTCTCCTTCCAGTAAGAACTACACCGCTTTTGGCCCGCAACAAGGCATCCTGAGCTTGCCTGAAATTGCAGACGATGCTTTCACGCTCGGTGTTGTCACGGCCGACCTTCCAAGGCGCGGAAGGCCCTATCCCGTCCATGTGCTCGCCGCACATCCGGTTACACATAGGCCGATGCCTGGCGTCGTGATCCGCTGCAAAGGATCTTCCGCCGTGACGAGAGCTGATGGCATGGCCACGCTGCAAGTCCCTGTGGATGATGACCCCGAGGAACCTAATTCGGCCGCCATCGAAGGCAAGCTCGGCGACTACGTTCAAACCCGCGAAATTTCGCTGTGGGTGCGGCCGGATACCGTCAAGATCTACACAGATAAACCGCTCTATCAACCCGGACAGACGATGCATGTACGCATTCTGGCGCTGAGCAGTGCCGGACCTGTGCAGCCGAACCTACTGCACGAGATCCGTGTATTGGATGAGGAGCAGGATGTCATGTTTGACACAAACGTGAGTACTTCACGCTTCGGCATCGCCTCGGCAGATTGGTCCATTCCCGGTAATGCGAAGTCGGGGCACTACACGATTGAGGTGAAGCGCGATGATGATTCCGACTCGGGCTTCACGCGTGAGATCGAGATCCGGCGCTATGAGTTGCCATCATTTCGGGTGAGTGCGAAACCCGAGCGTACTTTTTATCTAGCTGGACAGAAAGCAGCGATCGATGTTGGCGCGGAGTATTTGTTCGGGAAGCCTGTCGAGAGCGGAACAGCTCGCGTAACGGAAGAGGATTCGGACCAGACAATCGCAGCCGGTGATTTGAAGGATGGTCATTTCAAGCCAACGATCAATGCAGGCGAAGTTCCTGGGGCAAAGCAATTCACTGACCGTCACCTGATCGCGTACGTCACCGATTCCTCGATGAATCGGACTGAGCAACGCAAGTTTGATCTGCGAGTCTCACGCTTTCCTATCAACGTCTACATCGCCAAACATGACCAGACGCAACACGACCATGTCGTATACGTAAGCGCGTATTCGCCGGATGGGCAACCCGCGCTCGCAACCATATCAGTGGTGGGTGACGGAAAGAAGCTCACCAGCCCGGAAACCAATCGCTACGGCCTGGCGCGGCTTGCGTTTCCGCGCGGTGGGTACGAATCGCTTTCGGTGCGTGCTACGTCGAACGACGGCAGCGCAGAGCAGCCGTTATTGATCGCGGAGGGCGCCGATTCGCGGCTATGGCTTTCGACGGATCATATTCTCTATCGCGCAGGACAAAGCGTCCGGTGCCACGTCACGGCCGATGTCAAGGATGCGCAAGTTCTGCTGGTTGGGTGGAACGCGAACGGACAAAGCGTGGTCTCGAGAGAACTAACGCTGAAGGAAGGAGCGGCTGATGTTGAGATTCCGTATCAGGCGCGCTTCGGCAACCAGATCTCGATTGGCCTCGCGTCGTCGTCGGTGAACCGTTCTGCCGCGCAGACCGTGATTTACGTGGGCGCAATTGACTTCAATGTTCGAGCAATACCGGCGGCAGCGACATATCATCCCGGAGACCTGGCCACAGTGAAATTTGAAACCACAAGCGCCGCCGCGCTGGGTGTGTCGATTGAGGACGAAAGCGTTATAGAGCGGGCCGAAACCGATGCGATATCACGCAGAGGATTCGCTGACTATACGGAGCCGGAAATCGCGGGTATTCGGGCGCGGGATTTGCCAAATCTCGACCCGGCGCGAATCAGCGACGACCTGCAACTTGTTGCCGCGGTGCTCATTCCGGCACCGGCCTTTAACAGTGAAGGCGACGATCTGCAGACGGAGACAAAAGACGCCTTTCTCCAATTGGCAGGGAATTCACTCGGGAATCTGAAAAGAGCGTTAGAGGAACACTACACGGAGACCTTAGAGTTCCCTCGCAATCAGGATGAACTCCAATCCATGATTGGGTACCAGTACACATCGCTACGCGATCCATGGATGGAGCCTTGGTATTCGCAATTCGCGATCGATGGACGGGATTTCATTATACGTTTTGTGAGCTCCGGCCCGGACAAGAAGCAAGCTACGGCTGATGATTTTGTCGCCCTAGAGGTGCGCCGCAACTGGTTCACGCCATATCAGGCGCTCATCGCGCAGCAACTGAAGCAAATGATGGACTATCCCGCCACGAGCTACGAGTTCAAAGCCGTCGCTCACAGAGCGGGCATCGATTTGGACGCGCTGCACGATCCTTGGGGATCAAGGTTGCGTGTTGGCGTCGCCTATGAACGACAACACCGCTTGCTTCGCATTCTAAGCGCCGGACCTGACGCTCGCTGGGACACCGCCGACGATTTCATTGTGGCCGAGTTTTCCGGTTACTATTTTCGGGAGACCGAGCGCAGTTTCCAGCACGCGATCTTCGCGGAGACAACCTTTCCCAAGGATGAAGTGGACGTACGCGCTCGCTTGAGAGATGGCGGAATTGACTTCGATGCATTCCGTGATCCGTGGGGACGGCCCTATTACCTAAGTTTTTCGAAAGAAGACGCGTGGGGCGATGATGCCGAGATGTATTCGTACGCTCAATACCCGCACCCGGCACAACAAAAGACAGCCATCACCCCCGTCAAACGTCATGTGCTTGTTCTGCGAGTTAGAAGCGCTGGAGCGGACGGCATACGCGGAACATATGACGATTTCAGCGTTGCTGAGTTCCGCCGAATTGCGCAGAACGAAAGGGCAAGTCCGGCGACTCAGAAATTCGTTAGGCTTCCGCCAGGTCATGTTGCCGGGACGGGAACGATTCGGGGGCAGGTTCGCGATCAAAGCGGCGCCGTCATTCCCAACTCGCACATCACGTTGAACGGCTTATATGATTCCGAAACGGATCAGAACGGCGAATATGAATTCTCGGCTGTTCCGCCAGGCGTGTATAGGCTTCGCGCTGACGTGCGGGGCTTCCAGCGCTATGAACTGACGGCTCTACCCGTCGAGGCCGATCGGATTACCCAAGCAAACATAATGTTGGTTGTCGGCTCGGTCGAAGAGGCGGTAGAAGTTGCAGCGAACACCGCGCCGCTGGCGACCCAATCGGCTGCGTTGACTGC
Source organism: Bryobacteraceae bacterium (assembly GCA_035475915.1). Classification (GTDB taxonomy): domain Bacteria; phylum Acidobacteriota; class Terriglobia; order Bryobacterales; family Bryobacteraceae; genus Bog-105. Next base: position 1,987 of record DATIMA010000074.1, on the reverse strand, counting down.
GGCACAGGAACCAATCGCCACGCCTCGCGTGCGCGAGTATTTCCCGGAAACGCTGTTTTGGGCGGCGGAACTAATTACCGGCAGAGATGGCGCGAGATCTGTCCAGGTGAAACTCGCAGACTCCGTCACGACCTGGCACATCGCAGTGATCGCTTCTACGATAGATGGCCAGATTGCCGAGACAGGGGCGGAAATAAGAGCCTTCCAACCGTTGCTGGCCGAATTGGATGTGCCGCAAATTTTGACGGCAGGTGACGCGATCTCAATTCCCGTTCCCATCCGCAACTACACAGGGCAGGTGCAGCAGGTGGTTGTTTCGAGTCAGCTCGCTCCATCGTTGGGCACTGGTCAAAATGCGCCGGAGCGCCTCAGAGTGCCCGCCTCGTCCTCGACGGCAGCTGTTCTTTCTTTGCATGCGACATCGAGCGCGGACCGCGCCTCCGTGCAGGTCAGTGTCGTTGGACGGGGTGCTTCAGATGCAATCAAGAGAATGCTTGACATTCACCCGGACGGCCAGCGGCGCGAAGAGGTCGTGAACGGAGTCGCTTCCTCAAAGCAGCCTTTGCTGTTAGCGATTCCCGCGGCTGCCATTCCGGATAGCGTGCACGCGCAAGTGACGATCTTTCCTTCGCTGCTGAGTCGCATTCTTGCATCAATCCGTGCGGCGCTAACAAGGCCGTACGGTTGCGCAGAACAGACCCTCTCAGCCAGTTATCCCAATCTGCTGTTCTTACGCGCGTTACGGCAGGCGAAACTCGATGGCCGTGACCTGGCAATTCGCGCGGAGAAGAATCTGCGTGACGGCTACGAGCGGCTGCTCTGCTATCAGAATGCCGATGGCGCATTTTCCTATTGGGGACGTCAGGACCGTCCTGACGTTGCACTAACCGCTTATGCGCTCCAATTTCTGCAAGATGCGAAGACCGTCATTTCCGTAGATCCGGAACGGATCGAACGGGCGCACGTGGCTAGAAGGTCACCCGAGCGAAGATGCTTCTTTGCAGTCGCTACGCCTTCGTTCGCTACTGCAATCCGGGAGCGTGCCGGATCTGGATGAACAGTTGGGGAAAATGGCGCGCCAAGCGGCACAATCAAACGACCCGTATGCGGTAGCCGAGTTTGCAATGGCAGCGATGAATGCGGGCAAAACGGATTTGGCTCGGCATGCTGTCGCCGATCTGCAGAAGTGCGCAAGAAATGAGCAAGGCACAGCGTATTGGGATCTTCAAACCAACACGCCATTTCACGGATGGGGCCGTGCAGGGCGAATAGAAACCACAGCTCTGGTGGTTGCGGCACTCGCCAAGTGGCGCGAAACAAACGCTAGCGACCCGGAATTGACTGCTTTAATCGGTCGGGGAGTGCTGTTTCTATTCCGCAATGCAGGTCCGGACGGAGCATGGTTGACGAGTCAGTCAACTGTCCAGGCATTAAACGCGTTGCTGAGCTTGTGGCAAGGCATTGATCGCCGTGAACGCATACCTATGACGTTGTCGGTCAACAACGGACCGCCACAGCATTTCGCGTTTGACGCGGCCGGTTCTGCACACTCACCAATAACCGTAGACATCTCACGATTTGTCCACGCCGGAGCCGTAAACCGCGTTTCATTTGCAGATGAAACTGAAATACAAGTACAAACGGCGGCGTCGTGGTACGAGCCGTGGAGCAAGCCGGAAAATGCTAAGACATTACAGTTCGGCGCGACTTGCACGCCGGCGGCGCTTGAGATCAATCAACTCAGCGAGTGTGACGTCAGCATCAGGCGAACTTCGTTCCGCGGCTACGGCATGTTGATCGGGGATATCGGACTGCCACCGGGCGCCGAGGTAGATCGTGGCAGCCTCTGATTTCGGTATTTTGAAGTGGCCCACTTCGGCAGTTTAATTTGGCCCACCCTCTGAACAAACGATTACTCTGGATCGGGCAAGAGCCCCAGTCGGAGGAGCTCGTTGGATTGGAGCAAAAAGGTGGAACTGTTTGAACA
>DATIMA010000073.1:0-2987 GCA_035475915.1 Bryobacteraceae bacterium | reverse complement strand
TTGAACATCGCGCTGTTTCCGCAGGCCGTCATCAGCGGACGGATTGTTGATGAAGATGGCGATCCTGTTCAGGCGCGAGTCCAGGTTTTCGCTCTGACATGGAAACATGGCAAGCAGCATGTGCGACCGAGAGGCGGGAGTATGTCCAACGATCTCGGCGAGTACCGTTGCTCCGAACTGTCGCCCGGAAAATACTACATCTCCGCTCAATCCGGGTTTCGTACGGGCATGAGCGAACTTCCTGCAATTCCGGGCAAGGCGGATGTCCGCCCAGTCCGCACGTTTTTCCCGGACGCACCAAGCATCGAGAACGCCGCGCCCATCCGGGTGCAAGTGGGCCAGAATCTGACGGGTATGGATATCCGCTTGCGAACGCTTCCCACTTATCACGTTCGCGGTTCCGTGGCGGGCGCTGTCGCGCAGATCGGATTTCAAAGCCTTGGGGTCAGTATTTCGCCGCGAGATTTCGGACTCAATTTCTTCTTCGACGGCTCAAACATCACGAAAAAAGGCACATTCGACCTAGGAGGCGTGCCCTCGGGCGCCTATTCTCTGAACTTATACACCCAATCCGGAAGTTTTCACATGGTTGGTAGCACGCCGGTCGAGGTGGGCGGGTCAGATCTGAACGATATAGTGATCAACGTTGTCCCCGCCGGAACCTTGCGCGGCCGCATTCAGGTCGAGAGCGGCGCAAGTGAAGCCGCGAATCTGGGTTCCGTCCAGATTGAACTTCAGCCGACGGATGAAGGTGTATTCGGCTGGGGGTCCGCTTACGCAAAGGCAGACGGAAGCTTCAGCTTGGAGGACCTCAACCCGCAGAAATATAATCTTCGCCTCTTTCCAACTCTGGAAGGGACCTACATCAAATCCGTGCAGCTGGGCCAGCAGGAAATGCTGGGCAAGGAACTCGATTTCTCACAAGGCGTCTCAGGCGAACTCTTGATCGCCTTGTCATACGGTGTTGCCGAAGCGGGCGGCACGGTGCAAATACCGCAGCAGGAAGGCAGTTCTGATCCTTCCCAGGCGAAGCCGGCTACCGCTGCTTCCATCGTCCTGGTGCCAGAGGAACTGCGGCCCGACGGCTCAGGCTTCGAATACGGCAACACGACTCAGACAGGCACATTCTCCATCAAAAACGTTCCGCCCGGCCGCTATCGCGCGTATGCGTTCGAAGAGGTGAAGCGCGACCAGATGGACAACCCCGATTTCTTAAAGCAGCTCGAATCCAAAGGCGTCGAAGTCGACCTGAAAGAAAATGGCAACCAACAAGTTCAACTCACGCTGATTCCGGCGGCCGACACCCAGCGCATCTTAGCCCAGCTTGGGATCGACGCGCAGTGACGCGCTATTTCACGAACCCTAGCTTCTTCAGATCCGGCTCCGGCAGCGGCACATTGAACTGAGCCTGATTGAACGTTTGCTTTACGCGTCCGTCGTTGAGTGCGACACCGAACGGCGGGTCCACAAACGGAAATGCCTTTTTCAGTTTGTCCAGTTCCAGGCTGGTTGAAGCCTTCAGGTGCGTGTCGTGCAGAAAACTAGCGGCCCATTGCGGGTTAACGGTTGGGATCGCCACCACGCGCGTATTGCCCCAATTCAGCTTCGACATAAACTTCGCTGCCGCATCGCAATGCATGCACGATGGATCGTAGAAGAACAGGAAAACCTTTCCGTTGCTCAGATCCTGCGGCTTACCGTCCACAATTACCGGGACAGGCACCTGTGCATTCTTGCGTTCTGCTCGATTCACCCCGTAACTTCCTGCGGCGAAAAGCGCTAGCAGCAATAAGATAATTGCCGGTCCGCGATAACTTGTCATTCGCCGCGACCACGTAACCGCCGTCACGCCGAACAGCAGCATGATCGCATCGCTGATGAAGAATCCCGGTCCAACGCTTCGCTTAATAATGGGAAAACAACTGCACTCGTGTCCAACTAGCACGTTGTAGTAATAACCGATCCAGCAGATGAAAAAGATCATCAGCCCGGAGCCGATCCAGCCCCCTAGGCGTCTGAATTTTGGAGTGAACAGCAGCACCGCCGCGAGCAGTTCGATTGTGCCCAGCCCGGCGGCGCCCAGCGAGCCCCAGCCCGCCGGCACTTGCGCTTGCTCCAGCAATTCGCCCGTTTTGAATGGGCTCAACACCTTCCAACCGCCCGAAACGAGAAAAATGATCCCGAGGATGATTGCCGCGGTGGCTGCGATGGTCCGCAGCGGGCGTCCCGCTTCCTGCGAAAAACTCCCGGGAGCGCTTGGCGCTATCGCTTCTTGCATCGTTTCTCTAATTGTATGCTGAACTTTGTCCCGCATGCGTTACATAGCCGCCACACTCCTCGTCTGCACAATGGCAACCGCCGCTCCTCCTAGCTCCAAAAAAATCGACTCTGAAGTGAAGAAAATCACCAAGTCGGCAATTCTGATTGATACGCATAACGACATCCCGAGCTTCACAATTGACGGCATCGATATCGGCAACGCACCCAAGAACCAGACCGATATCCCGCGTCTGAAAGAGGGCGGAGTCGGCGCGGTATTTTTATCGGTGTACGTAGCTGCTACCTACGTGGTCGGCAATCATTCCGCAAACCGGACGCTGCAGATGATCGACACGGTGTATCACGACATTATTAACCGCTATCCGGACACGTTCCAGCTTGCGCTCACGGCCAACGATATCGAACGAGCGCACAAGAAGCACAAGATCGCCGCACTCCTGGGCATCGAGGGTGGCCATGCAATTGAAGACAGCCCGCGCCTGCTGCGCGATTACTACCGGCTTGGCGTTCGTTACATGACCCTGACCCACTGGAACACGAATGACTGGGCCGATTCGTCCGGTGACATGAAGAACCCCGATGTCGCGCACCATAATGGCCTCACGCCGTTCGGCAAAGATGTTGTGCGTGAAATGAACCGCCTCGGCATGATGGTGGATATTTCGCATACCGCCGACAAGACCTTCTACGATGCGCTGGAGACTAGC
>DATIMA010000072.1:0-34249 GCA_035475915.1 Bryobacteraceae bacterium | reverse complement strand
TCGACGTGGACGGATACCGGACCGTTGATATTGCTGAGGTGGATGCCCCCGGAATCGGCGGCAGCGCGCACTTCCGATCCAACATTGTGAATCTCGATTCCTCCTGAATCCGTGCGGCAATCGGCCGGACCATGAATGCCGTCCACGTGGATGCCGCCGGAATCCGCACGAGCACGTAGCTGGCTATTGGAAGGCGTTTCAATTTCCAGGCGCATGGAAACACCTTTGAGCAAGTCGCGATTATGCACATACCCGATTCGGATGTGATTGCCGGTCTGTTCCACGGGCGGATTGCGCTCCAGTTCGCGGATGCGCGCATCCACGTCTCCTGAATCAAACCAGCCACGCTGCCCTTTGAGAATCGCGTGGACCCGCACGGTTCCGGAGGAACCGGAGGTGACCATGATTCCTCCGGAATCGGTTTTTACGTCCAGATCAACCGGACCCGAGACAGTAAGTGATTTATCGAAAGATCCTTGTTCTTCGGCAGAGGCCACGAGGCCGGCGGCCAAGGCGAATGAGACAAGACTGAAGGTGGAGATTTTCATCAATGCGGTCCTTTCGGCGTGCTGCCGGGATAATACGAAAATGCGGGAGAAATGTTCCGCACTTTCTATCGGAGCATGTCTAAGGACAGACCTTGCACTTCTATGTATACTTTCCGTAGAATATCCATAGAACCCGGAGGTATTCATGGCGGCGCTGAAATCGGATCTTCCTCAAGGCACTCTAGATCTGCTAATTTTGAAGGCCGTTGCTGTTGAGCCTGTCCACGGATACGCTATCGCTCAGCGACTCGAACAGGTATCGCGCGGCGTCGTCCAAGTCCCGGAAGGTTCGCTCTACCCTGCGCTGCATCGGCTTGAAAACCGGGGCTTCCTGGCTGCCGACTGGAAAAAAACCGAGACCGGGCGCGAAGCGAAGTTTTATAAGCTGACACGCAAAGGCCGAAAGCAGCTTGAAACGGAAGCCGCCAGCTGGCAACGATTGATCGAAGCGGTTGGCCTGATTCTCGGCATGGCCGATGGGGGCGCACAATGAGCTGGTGGTCTCGTTTAAGGCGTCGAGGCCGAATGGAAGAGCAGCTCGAAAAGGAGTTGCGCTTCCATCTGGACCAACGCGAAAGCGACCTCATCGCGCGCGGCTACTCTCCCGCCCAAGCGCGGCGCGAAGCCCGGGTTGCGCTTGGTGGCCCAGAGCAAGTGAAGGAGAAATGCCGCGATGCTCGCGGCACCCGTTGGGCCGAGGAGTTGCTGCAGGACACTAGTTACGCACTCCGCACGTTCCGTCAGAAGCCCGGTTTCGTCGCCGTCACTCTGCTGATTTTGGCGCTGGGAATCGGCGCGACGACCGTGATGTTTGCCGTTGCTAATAGCGTTCTGCTCCGGCCCCTTCCATTCCCGGAGCCAAACCGGCTGGTAACCCTGCACGGGTTTATAAAAGATTTTGGCGAGTTCTGGGGCTTCTCATATCCCGATTTCACGGACGTCAAGAGTAAGAGCCGCTCTCTCAAGATCGCGGGCTGGACATACAGCAGCGGCACGATCAGCGCTCCGGGAGCGCCTGAGCACGTGGAGGGGCGTCAGATCTCCGCGGGACTCTTTCCGATTCTGGGAGTCGTCCCCTCATGCGGGCGCGGCTTTCGGCTGGATGAGGACCGGCCGGGTGCAGTGCCGGTCGCCATCATTAGCTACGACCTTTGGCAGCGCCGGTTTGCGCCGGATCGGGCCGTAGCCGGCAAGAAACTTATCTTCGATGACAGAACGTTCGAGGTCGTCGGCGTAGCTCCGCCAGGGTTTCAATTGTCGGGAGAAGCGGAAGTTTACACGCCGCTCGGTCAAAGCCTGGATCCGCGAATGCAGAATCGCGAAGGGCGTTTCATTCAAGTCATAGCGCGCCTCGCTGCGGGCGTAAGTCTGAACCAGGCTCAAGCCGAGCTCACGCTCATCAGCCGTCGTTTGGCCGAACAATATCCCAAATCGGACGCCGGCCTCGGCATGCGTATCCATCCCCTTTTGCAGGAATTGGTAAGCGATGTGCGTGGCACGCTCTGGCTGCTGGTGGCTGCAATTGGGCTGGTACTGTTGCTTGCCTGCGTGAACATCGCGAGTCTATTTCTGACGCGCGCTATTTCTCGCGAGCGGGAACTTGCCATGCGTGCGGCTCTCGGCGCAAGCCGCAGCCGTCTCGTGCGCCAATGCATCACCGAGAGCGCCGTTCTCGGGCTTTGCGGCGGCTTGCTCGGAATCGCCGGAGCAGCGGTGAGCGTGCATCCGTTTGTAGCGCTGTGGCCAGGTAACTTGCCGCGCGCGGAAGCGATCCACATCGATTGGCGCGTGCTCTGTTTTGGAGTGGGCATTTCGCTCTTGTGCGGTCTCCTTTTCGGGTTGACGCCGGCCTTGCGCGTTCCTATGCATCGGCTCGAAGAAGCACTCCGCGCCGGCGGACGGAGTGTTACCGGCAGCTCGCGCCGTCTGCACAGTCCGTTCGTCGTATCGGAGATTGCGCTTGCCTTCGTGTTGCTGGTCTCGGCGGGAATGCTCGGCCGCACTCTTCTAGCACTGTCTTCTCTGAATCCCGGCTTCAATGCACATAATGTGCTGGCCGCAAGGTTCGCACTTTCCCCCAAGGTGCTCGGCAATCCATCTCAGATACGGTCAGCCTGGCGGGACGTACTCGATCGCGCCCGGCGTCTGCCCGACGTTAAATTTGTCGCTCTTGCAGACATCATTCCTATGCGCGAAGGCGAGAACGTTATGCCGTACCGGACCACGCCTAATCCGCTGCCTCCAAACCAGGAGCCAACCGCGCTGGGCTCGACCGTAACTCCTGACTATCTCAAAGTCATGGGCGTCCCGCTGCTGGAAGGGCGCTTCTTCGATGACCATGATCGAGAGGAAAGCAAACCGGTCGTCGTCGTCGACGAGAATCTCGCTCGGCATGTCTTTGGTCGGACGAATGTTGCCGGTCAACATATCTGGGTTTCAGCGATGGGCGGCGCGCCGATCGAGATCGTGGGCGTGGTTGGGCATGTGCGCCACTGGGGTTTAGCGGGCGACGATCAGTCTCCTGTGCGCGACCAAATGTATTATCCATTCGCGCAAGTGCCTCCGCAGCTGTTGCATTTCTTTTCGTCGGTCATGTCAATCACCGTTCGAACGCGAAGCTCGCCCCTGACGATTGTCAAGGCATTGCAAGACCAACTGCGCGGTGCATCCGGCGATCAGACTCTTTACGAAGTCCGCACTATGGAGCAGCTTGTAGGTGCATCTCTTGCGCGCCAGCGCTTCCTCTCGCTTCTGTTCGGAATATTCGCGGGACTGGCCCTAGTGCTGGCGAGCATCGGGGTTTACGGAGTACTGGCCTACCTGACCGGGCAGCGAACATCTGAAATCGGCGTACGCATGGCGATGGGAGCAAACGTTCGCGACATCATGCGGCTGGTGTTATGGCACGGCTTGAAAATGACGATTGCCGGCGTCAGCATTGGTCTTGTCGCGGCAATTGGAGCAGCGCAGGCGTTGCAGCATCTCGTTGAAGGAATGCAGCCAGTAAATGGAGCAACCTTCGCGATTATGATTCCACTTTTAACGTTAGCTGCGCTGTTCGCCAGCTTCGTTCCAGCTCGCCGCGCCAGCAGGGTCGATCCTGTGAAGGCTTTGCGGCAGGAATAACACAGTCTGTCCGCGTTAAATCGTCCGTACCATATGGTCGGGACACACTGTCTGGGTTAAGCCGAACACGCGCTCGGGCAGATCCAAACCATGTTTAGCAAGGAAAGGAACGATGGAGTAGAAGCGCTCTTGAAGGTGGCGATGCGGATAAAGGAGATCGATCAGATAGCTTGCATCGCGGGTTGCCTTTTCGTCGCGGCGCAGCGCCTCACGGGCGGTCTTCTGGGAGAGCCGCTCCAGTTGATAAAGAATCTTGGCCGAGCTCTTTTTCGATGCGAATTCCAGAGTCGGATCAAACCGGCTGAGCTGATTCCGCAGGTTGTCCAGGCTGCGTTCAGTTGCCGACTGCAAAGAATGAAACTGCTCGGCAAGACCATCAGGCACCAACCGTTTGGCAATCCGGCTCTTGACGCCTGCTTCGTGGTCGAGAACGTCGGGTAAGTGCAGTCCGTAGCGATCCAGCAGTTTGGTCGCTCGCGTATCCAGCAGAGTGAAGCTGTTCCTGGGAAAGATCACCGGCATGCGGCCGAGAAGCTGGTCGTAGAGCACTTGCGCCTGCGCCATGTAGGCCACTTCCGAAGGTCCGCCGATATAGCTGATCGTCGGCAAGAGAAAATCCTGCATGACAGGGCGCAGCAGGGCGTTTGGTGAAAGCCGATCGGCCATTGCTTGTAATTCCGCCGCAGAATAGGAGCGGTCGCGCGCTGCAAAACGGCCCTCGTTCCAGCGAATCGCGGTTCGCTTCCCATCGCTCAACAGGAACAAAAGCGAGCTGTTGTCCTCAACCTGTACCTGTGCATGATATCCGGCGGCTAGCAGCTCGGAATTTCGGCGTCGCAGTGCGCCGAGCAGTTCTGGTACGAGAGTTACAGTATCACTCAGGAACGGTGCTGCTAGCTCGCGAATGGCTGGCGCGAGCGGGTCCAAGTACAGCAGCCCATAGCCGCCCAGGATGTTCTGCAGGAAGCGACCGAATGCCGATCCGAATGTCTCGCCTGGCTGATAGGCTGACTGCAATCGTGCGATTACGTCTGCAGCAAACGGCAGATCGCCTAAACCCGCGCGCAGCTCAGCCCATGGCAACTGGTTCAACTTCACATCGCCCACGGGTCCGCCGTTAACCACGCTGCTGGTCACTGCGACCCGGCTTGGTGTTGCGTCCTGATTGAACACCCAGGCGTGATCCACTTCGGCGAGATCGTGGTCTTCCGTCGCGAGCCAAAACACCGGGACCGCGGGAATTCCGCGCCCGGTTAGCTCCTGGGCCATCCTGACGGCCGTTAGTGCTTTGAAAATGGTGTACGCCGGACCGGAAAAAAGTCCCACTTGCTGGCCCGTAACTACTGCTACCGTACGGGGTCGAGCGAGCAGCGCCAGAGAGCCGGAGTCGCCATTCTGCTCGCGCAGCGCAGCGACCAATTTGCTCCTCCGCGAGTCCGGATAGTCAATTTGCCGAACGAACTCGTCCAGAGCGCTGGGGTCGGAAAAGCAGTGTGGATAAAATCTACTTACTCGATCGAAATGATAGAGAAAGTCAAGGAAGAGGTTGCTCGTGCCGGGAATGAGGTTTTGGCGGACACACGAAGACTCCATAAAGCGTTGCGCAGTTAGCAGATGAGCACGCGTCAGCCAAAGTTACCAAATTTACCCGGCTGCAAAGTAGACAATAGGTTGTGAGCGAAGAGCGGGGTCGGTAGTTTTCTGTGGCTGGCGTTTACATTTCATATCCGTTCTGCACGCAGAAGTGCACCTTCTGCAATTTCGCGTCGGACGTGCATTCGTGGGACATTCGGGAGCGGTATGAGACGGCTCTACTCGACGAACTCAGCGGTCACCAATGGCTTTGGCAGCCCGAAACCGTGTATTTCGGCGGCGGCACCCCTAGTTTGATGCCTCCCGATTTTCTTCGCAAGCTGATGGCGGCCATTCCGGGCGGCTGTCTCCGAGAGGTGACCCTGGAATGCGCTCCCGGCACTCTGAGCCGCGATTCGATTCGCGACTGGCTGGCTTGCGGTGTGGATCGCGTCAGTCTGGGCGTTCAGTCGTTTGTGACAGAAGAGCTACGCCAGACCGGGCGGCGGCACACGGCGGCAACGGTTGAAGCCGACCTTCAACTGCTGCGTGAGTCCGGCCTTCTCAACGTAAATATCGACCTGATCGCTGGCCTTCCGGGTCAGACCCAGAAATCCTGGGGACAGTCGCTCGATTGGATTGAGCGCTTTGCGCCGCCGCATGTGTCCGTGTACATCTTTGAAATTGACGAAGAGAGCCGGCTGGGAAATGAAATCATACTCGGAGGCGAGCGCTATGGGGCAAACCGCGTTCCCGACGATGGGTTAGTGGCCGAACTCTATGAGCGAGCCGTCGCGCGGCTGAACAATTTTGGCATTGAGCGTTATGAAATTTCGAACTTCGCGCGAACAGGATGGGAATCGCTGCATAACCTTAAATATTGGAAGCTGGAGCCTTATGCAGGCTTCGGCCTGGATGCTCATTCCTTTGATGGCGCGCACAGATGGAGCAACCCGGACAGGCTGGATGCATATGTTGGCGAGCGGCAGATCGAGTGTACGGCGAGCGATCGAGGCGAAGAACACTTTTTCGTCGGTTTGCGGCTGATGGAGGGGATTGAGCCCACTGCGGATGAATGGACGCGGTTTGAGCAGCCAATACAGAAATGGGTGCGCGCGGGGATGCTGCAGAAGGATGATTCACGCCTGCGGCTTTCTCCCCGGGCGGTACTGATCTCGAACGAGATTTTCCAGGACTTCTTATGATCGATCTTCGCAGCGACACTGTTACCAAGCCGAGTGATAAGATGCGCGCCGCTATGGCCGAAGCCGAAGTAGGCGATGATGTCTACGGCGAAGACCCAACCGTTAACCGTCTGGAAGAGATGGCGGCCGAGGTGTGCGGAAAACCCGCGGCGCTGTTCGTGCCGACAGGCACCATGGGCAACTCCATTGCCGTGAAACTGCACACGAAACATGGCGAAGAAGTTATCTGCGACTCGCGTTCGCACGTGATGGATTGGGAATTGGCGATGATGGCGTGGTTTTCGGGCTGCCTGGCACGTCCGATTCAAACGCGAAACGGCATTCTGACCTGGGACGAGATTGAGCCTGTGCTACGGCGGAAAGGCCCGCAGAACGCTCCGACCACGCTGATATCGCTGGAAGACACGCATAACATGGGCGGCGGGACAGTTTATGCGCAGCAGAATATAGATGAGATCTGCAGCGAAGCGCACGCGCGCGGCCTGAGAGTTCACATGGACGGAGCGCGAGCGTTCAATGCTGCGGTGGCTTCGGACACGGCGGTTTCAAGAATTGTGCGCGATGTGGATACGGTCATGTTCTGTCTGTCGAAGGGTCTGGGCGCGCCCGTTGGTTCTATGCTGGCAGGCCCCGCCGAACAGATTGCGGAAGCCCGGCTGTATCGAAAGCGGCTGGGCGGCGGTATGCGGCAGGCTGGGGTGCTTGCGGCCGCGGGTCTGGTAGCACTTGAGGACTCGCCGGCAGGTCTTCATGAGGATCATCGCAACGCGCGCTTTCTGGCCGAACGTCTTGCGGAATTGCCGGGCATTCGGATTGACCCCGGCGCAGTGGTGACGAACATTGTCATCTTCGATATCTCTGCATTAGGCGTGAGCACCGCGGAATTTAGCGAGCGACTGAAGGCGCGGGGAGTGCTGGCGAACGGCATCGGCCCGACTCAAATGCGGATGGTTACGCACCTGAATGTTGCGCGAGCAGACTGCGAACGGGCGGTGGAGGCGATTCGTGAGAGTTCGAAGGGCTTCGGGCGACAAGAGTCCGGGGCCACAAATGAACACGAATACACACGAATGCAAACCGGAGGATAAAGTTGCGGAAGCGGTGATCGGGGCGGCATACGAGGTCTCGAACACCCTTGGAGCCGGGTTTCTGGAAAAGGTGTACGAGAGAGCTCTAACGTGGGAATTAGTTTTGCGTGGGTTGGATCTCAAGTGCCAGGTTCACTACGCGATTACATATAAAGGGCAGTGTGTGGGTGAGTATGTGGCCGACATGGTTGTTCAAAATCAGCTCCTGGTCGAATTGAAATGTGTGGAGTGCTTCTCGAATGAGCATGTGGCGCAATGCATTAATTATCTCAAGGCTTCTGAGCTGAGATTGGCCCTTCTGATCAACTTTCAAAAACCCAGGGTCGAGTGGAAACGGATCATCTACGGATGATTCGTGGCCAGAGTGCCGTGATACCATTCTTCGGTGCTCATTCTCGCGGCCACCTTGGCCATTTTTGTCTACGGATTGATTGCGCCCATTCTTGGTGCGCTTCTTCCCACCTACGGACTAACCGCCGGACAGCAGGGTATGCTGGCGATGCTGTATGCGATCGGCCTGATTATCGCGTCGCTCTCGGCAGGTCCGGTAATCGATCTCAAGGGCAACAAACTGGCGCTGCTTGTCGGTTTGATTTTGATCATTGCTTCGCTGGTAGCGGCTCCGAATGCAGGTGGATACGGGGGATTATGCGGCGTCTACCTAGTCCTAGGACTGGGGGGCGGAGTCGTTGTAACCGGCGCAAACGCGCTGGTGGGCGCGATAGAACCTACCCGGCGCGGATCGGCGCTGAACTTTTTGAATCTGTTTTTTGGGCTGGGCGGAATCGTCACCACTTATGTCGCGTCCGAAGGCCTCAATCCGGCTACTGTCTGCTATGGCATAGCGGGCCTGACGGCCCTGGCTTTTTTGGCAAACGCGTCCACGCGGATGCCGGGACCTTCCGGCGAATCGAGCTTCCGTATGAACGAGGTACCGGCACTGATATCGAGACCCGCTCTGCTGTTGCTCTGCTTTTTCCTGTTTCTCTATGTTTCGTGTGAAGTCGGCGTTTGGAACTGGCTGAAGGTGTACCTGGTCGGGGTTCATTTTGACGAGAGGACGGCCGGGCATGTCGTCAGCTACGGGTTTGCCTTCGGAATCCTGGTCGGGCGAGTAATCGTTTCCAAGATTTTGATCAAGACTCCCGCACTCAAAGTGACATTGATCGCGTCCATTTGCATCGCAATTACTACGTTCGTAATGCTCCAGCTATCCTCACCGGTAGCCATTATGATCGCTGTGTTTTGCGCGGGTCTGAGCATGGCGCCGGTATTCCCGACTACGCTTGCCATCACCGGCGATACCTTCCAGCGCGGCACCGCGACTGCGATGGGCATTGTAATCACGTTCGGATGGATTGGCCTGGCTGTCAGTTCGCCGATTATAGGGGCGCTGGCCGAGGGCGGCAACTACCGGCGCGGTCTGATGCTGATCCCTACATTCGCGGTGATTATGGTACTGGTCAACTTGGTACTGCGGCCCGTCCTGCACCGTCCCGTTCCGGTTCCGGCGGTCTAGAATTTTTCAAGCATGTAGCGTTTTTCATCTGAATTGCACTAGACTCAGAAGAACACTCTTTAGGAGATTTTTGTAATGGCTTTTTGTCCGAATTGTGGATCTCAGGTCACGGCTGGCGGTTTCTGCCAGAACTGTGGAACGCCGGTGGCCGGTGGAACCGCCCCGGCCGGCGCGGGTGCGGCTTACGCGCCGCCCGCAACCCCGGTCTCAGCATCGGGTCTCACCGAAAACGTAGCAAGCGCGCTCTGTTACTTATTTGGCTTGGTTACGGGAATTATCTTCCTGTTGCTCGCGCCCTACAACCAGAACAAGACGGTTCGCTTCCACGCTTTCCAGTCCATTTTTATGCATGTAGCGATCATCGTGCTCTGGATCCTTTACACCGTGACCAGTTTCATGACTCACGGTATCGGGTTTCTGCTGTTTCCGCTGTTCAGCCTGCTCGTTATCGCGCTGTGGCTCTACATGATGTTTTCCGCCTACAACAACAAAAAGGTCAAGCTGCCCATCGTAGGCGATCTGGCTGAAAAACAAGCATAAACGCAAGCCGGACGGAGTACGTCCGATATTGAAGTGCTGAAGTATAGTTGTGTGTTCGCGCTCGCCGCCTATTTAGGTGCGAGCGCAGCCGTTCCAGGCGGCGATATCACCCCGCGAGTAGGCTCGGTTGAAATTTACGGCGCCCGCAAAGTTTCCCTGCAGAAGATCAGGGTTGCGCTTGGCGCCAATCCGGGGGACTTTCTTCCATCTCGAGTCGATGCCGAAGAACGCATCGATAAGATTTCGGGAGTGATCGCGTCGCGAGTCGAAGCCGCATGCTGTCAGGAACGGAAACCGATTCTCTACGTGGGCATTGAAGAGCGGAACGCGCCCCACGTTGAATTTCATCCGACTCCGGCGGGCGATGCCGTTCTTCCGGCAGACCTGGTAGCTCAATACCAGAAGTTCCTGGATGCCGTCGCCGGCAGCATACGTGGCCGGAATGCCGACGAAGATCTGACCAACGGCTATTCGCTAATGGCAGATCCAGAGTGCCGTGAGCTTCAGCAGAGCTTCATCCCACTGGTGGAGCACAATTTGGGGCTGATCGATCATGTGGTGCGCGACTCCTCCGATCCTGAACAACGAGCGATTGCTGCGTATGTTCTTCAGTACGGTCCCAGGGGGCCAAGAACCTCAAAGACGGTTGTTGACGCGCTGCAATGGGCGCTTCGCGACCGGGATGATAACGTGCGCGACAATGCGGCACGCGCTCTGAAGGCAGTTGCAGTAGGCGCAAAGCTTCATCCCGACCAACAGATTCGGATCGAGCCGACATGGTTTATCGAGCTGTTGAATTCCGTGGTATGGTCCGACCGGAGAAATGCGAGCCTAGCCCTGGTTAACCTGACGGAAGACCGGAACCCGGATACGCTGGCTGTGCTGCGCGAACGAGCGTTGCCCTCCATCATTGAGATGGCCAGATGGCATGACCTGGAACATGCTCTTCCGGCTTTCATCCTGGCTGGGAGATTGGCCGGTTTAGACGAAAAGGCGATTCAGCAAGACTGGATCAGCGGAGATCGCGCCGAAGTTTTGAAGAAGGCGCTGAAATCGAAAGGCAGGCCTCCGGCGCTTATGGGCGCGGGTCAGTGAATTCCACGGCCGGCGCATTTTCATCTGCTCCGGTCTGTTCGTGCGTTAGCCGAGGCAGGTCGCATTCACAGCAATCGCTACAGCGGCGGCAACGCTCACACAGGTGATTGCTGCACGCGTCCTTGGTGCAGTAGACGCAAATTTGATGCGATGGTTCGCCGCAAATCGAACAGCAAAAGGTAGCCACTTCCATTAGTATTTCCGGAGCCGCTTTGAGGTGGGCGGGGGTTCCTTGCTGATGATACCGCGGCAACGCTGCGCCTCTTCATCGGCAATCTTGAAATTTTGCTCCGTGCTGGTTGCCAGGTCCTTCAGGTACTCGCGAAACCGTTGCCGGTTGGTGAAATTGCTGGCGACTAGTGCATCGAGCTGATCTGCCTGCCCGCGAGGCCCGTATTTGCGCGCGCCCTCCGCCAAGGAACGCGCGCTGATATCCAGCGCTTCCAGACGGAAATATTCGTCCAGAGCCAGCGAGAGATCTTCCGTCTTTTGCGAAAGCATCTTGGTGGTCACATCCACATCGGTAACCTGCCGCTGGGCGGTCTGTAGCTGCAAGATGTAGGTGCTGGGAGCGCCCTTCAAGTCATACCATTGCTGTGGCTTCATTCCGGCGAGCAGCGGCCGGAGTTTCTCCGCGTCTTTATTAATGGCCGCGATTATGCTGCGAACATCCCATGGATTCTCTAAGCCTGCTTCGGCTTGCGCCTGCTGCCTATTAAGAGGTGAGGGCGTCTGCTGCGCGAGGCACAGCCACGCTGGCGCTGAAACCAGAAATAAAGTAAATAAACGAATCATCGTTCGGCTAAAAGCTTATTCTGTTCGATCGGGCCGTCATCGCGAGGCGGCGTATGACCGGGCCAAATCGAAGACCAGATATCGTGCAAGGATTTCACGGTGTATCGATAGAGCGAGCCGCGGTCTACCTGTCTCGAAATCTGCTCATCCGGCCGCACCAGAATTGCATCCGCAGCTCGCACGATGGTTGGTTCGTTCCGCGGAAGCCGGGTATGCTGAACCCGGATCTCCCCTTCCATAACATCGATCCGAACCGTATCATCTTCGTCAATGGCAATTGCCAGCGTGGCCGGCTGGCGGGTACTGATCACGGCGACGGGCGTAAAGACCCGCTGCTGGGACTGCCCCGGAGCGGGCTGTAAATTCACGCGAACGCGACCGGAGACGACATCCAGCAGGTCGCCCGCAGCCGCCGTGTTCTGGCGGAAGATAACCCGAGAATTGCCAAACAGCTCGAAGCTGCTTCCTCCCGCTACGATGAAGCGGGCATACCCGTCAGGCCCGGTTGTGATCACCTGCCTGACCGGAACTCTCTCGCCGGCGCTCAGCGCCCACTTTTCTTCATCGCGAATGCGTGAAACCTGACCGGTTGCCGCGGTGATTTGAGCCTCATTCGGATGCGGGATGCCGGAACCCACAATCTGCTCGCCGTGGCATTGCGCGCAACCAGCTATTACCGCGATAAAAATAAAAGAAGCGAGTCCGCGCAAGCCTTTCTCCGGGCACTCTTATTCTTCCATACTTGCTAAGGGTGCTCGTCCGATTTCAGTTTTTTCGTATAGACAGCCCGCTGGTTCGACTGGATCTGCTCCGCCCTGGCCAGTTCGCGCTTTGCCTCATTCGGCCGGCCCAGCCTTTTGAGCGCCGTTCCCAGGGCGTAGTGCGCTTGCACGTAATCCGGATCAAGCGCGATGGCGCGTTGCATCGCTGTTACGGCGGCGCGCGGCCGATTCAACGCAAGTTCGGCCTTGCCCAACCCAAACTGGGCTTCTTTATAGCCCGGGTTCGCAGCGGTAGCCGACTGGAAATGCGCCAGAGCCGAAGCTGGATCATTCTGCTTCAGCAAAACCTCGCCCAGGAGGCAATTCGAAACGGGATCGTTCGGATAACTCGCGAGTTCGGCCTGAAACTCTTTGGCTGCAAGTTCAACCTTCCCCTCCTTCCAATAGACCTGGCCAAGGCCGGAGTGCACGCCCGGGAACTTCGGATCTGCGTTCCGAGCGGCTTCAAATTCCCGCCGGGCATTGTCATCGCGGGACATCTTGTCGTAAGCCATGCCCATCATGACGTGGGCTTCAGGCGAATTTGGATTCACCGTCATGATCCTGGCGAATACGTCCGTGACACCTTTGTAATTTCCCGCCCGCATGTACGCTTTACCGAGCATATCGAGCGTCGCCATGTCGGAAGGATTTTGCTTGTTCGCGCGCTCAAGATAGCTGGCCGACTCCGGATAGCGATCGAGAGCGAAAAGCGTCAAGCCAGCCAGATCGAGAACTTGAAAATCGCTTAAATCTGCGCTCAGGCTCTTCAGCAGCGGCCATGCGTCTGCATATTGTTGGGACCGGAAATAGGCGATCGCCAGGTTCTTGCGCGTGGTCGGGTTTGCAGGTTCGATTTTCAGGGCGCGCCGATAGAGCACAATCGCCTCAGCCTGCTTGCCTTGCCGCGCGAGTGCGATGGCCAGATCATTCAAAACTTCGATCGAGTTCGGGTCGGCTGCCAGCGCGTGTCGGAAGGCATCTTCCGCGCCGGCGTTATTTCCGGCCTGCAGCGCGCGTGACCCCTGTACGAGCCAGGTTTGTAAATCCTGTCCGCCGGCTATAAGTACAAAAGAGAAGAGGCACGCCGCACAGCGCAACGTGCCCGACAAACGAAATCTCCCGACCAAGTATCAAAAATACAACTTCAGGCCGAGCTGAATAGTTCTTGGGTTGTGCGCTCCCAGCAGCTTGCCGAAATTTGATGAATCGACATTGGTTGAAAGATTGTTGAAGTTCACGTGGTTGAAAGCGTTGAAGAACTCACCCCGAAACTGAAGATTGACGCGTTCACCGAATTTGAAGTTGCGGATTCCGGCCAGATCCCAGTTTTCCAAGCCGGGGCTTAGCACGAGGCCGCGTCCGGCATTTCCGAAATGTCCGATGGCGTCTGTAAAGGCGGAGGTATTAAACCATTGGAGCCGGTTTCCCGCACCGCTGAGCGATACACCCGGAACCGTGTCTGGCCGCGGCGCTACCGAGGGTGCCGGATCGATTCCGATTCCGCCTGGAAACGTTCCCGGGCTGCCTGGGAAATCGTCCGAGGCGAAAGGATCGTTTGATTGGGTCATGGTGACCGACGAGCCGGACTGCAGCCTGGTGATGCCGGAGATCTCCCATCCTCCGAGGACGTGGCCGATTACGCCTCGCTGATCCTTAAAGAACGGCAGATCATAAACATAATTGGCTACAAAAACGTGCGGAGTATTGATGGAAGGCGGACCGTAGTCCAACCCATAATCGTACGTGTTATAAATGCCCGAACCGCGGTCGGCGGGATTGTTTGCAAGGTTCTTCGACCAAGTGTAGGAAATCCCAAGGGTCAGTCCATTCGAAACCCTGCGATTCAAGGCAACCTGAAGGGAATTGTAGTTGCTAATGAACAGCGGCGCCCTGGTTGTAATTTCGGCGTATCCCGGGTATGGGCGAATGGCGTTCGCATCCGAAGCGGGATTCGAGGCGCGAAGGGACAACGGCACCTGATTTATATCTACATCGCCGAGCAGATGCCTTCCGAGTGTCCCGACGTAAGCGATCTGAAACACGGTGTTCGAAGCGACCTGCTGCTCAACTGAAAAATTGAAGTCCTGATAGGACGGCACCTTGAAAGCCGGAGTACCCGTTGCGGTTACGTTTACAGGGCCAAGTCTGGTGCCCACGCTGCCTGTGGCCGGATTATCGAAGCTGGGATTCGTGATCTGCACTTGCTGGACCAGCGGCGGGTCGCCGAAAGCATTCTGCTCCCAGATACCGTTCAGTGTGCGATCGAAGTACACGCCATAGCCGCCGCGAATGGCGGTCTTGCCATTTCCCCTGACATCCCACGCGAAGCCGAACCGCGGGCCGAAATTATTGTTCGAGTTCGGATTCACGATTGAACCGTATGGGGAGCAAGTGACTGCGGCAACCTTCTTAGCATTGGCGCAGGCGCTACCTGCCGGGAAAATAATTCCGTTCACGTAGGTCGCCGGGACAACGCCCTGACCGGCTACAAATAGGCCGGTAGCGGGATCGATCTTCGCGGACGCCGCTGGATTGAACAGCGATGGATCGAAGTTGTTCAATACATCATTCTGGTCCGATGGAGCTGGGAAGAAGCTGTACCGGATACCTAAATTCAACGTAAAACGCGGAGTAACCTTCCAATCATCTTGTAAGTATGCTTCTATGTTTTCGTAATTCAGGTGGGGAATAATATCACGGCTTGACTGGCTGAACAAGGATGCATCGCCCAGCAGAAAGTTTGCAAAAGCTGGATTTCCGAACGCATTTCGAAAAGTGAAGCTCCCATTCGTGGGATTTGGACCGTTCTCGGTCTTGGTCATCCACTGAACGGTAACGCCCGTTCGGATGGTGTGATTCCCAATGACTTTCGACAAGTTGTCATAGAAGTTTTTGTCGATGTTGCGCTCGAAATAGGGAGCGCTGGGTATAGCGACACCTGAGTAACCCGAGATTGAGACTCCCGGGATGCGTCCGTAAGGATCGCTATATGGTAAGCCGCCGCTAAGTGCGCCGAGAAAAGCAGGCGAGTTTACGATGCCGGTCAAGTTGCTGTTGATGGCGCCCCAGGAATAATTGAATGCGGCCTCATTGACAACCGTTGGCGAGATCGTCCAGCTCATGTTTGCGACGACATTCTTTCCAGGAGCGTTTGTGGCGGTGGACGAGATTCCAGGGAGGGGACTTCCGGCGAACAAGCCGCCCGGCTCGGTAGTGGGGACCACGTCCTGCATGAAGCGCCCAAACAGATGGACTTTTTCTGTGATGTTCTGATCGAGCCGTACAAGATCCTGGCGATAGTTTTGCTTCGCAACGAAATTGCTGATGTATTCGGTTCCATTTGCCGCATTGCCGGGAAACTTCGAATACACATTCTGGATGTAAACCTTCGCATTCCGGCTGAAGCAGGATGGATTGATCTGGGATGTGTTCGCCGCGACATTGTTTGTGATGCAGCCGGCTGGAGCCGAAGCCGGATTCAATTGGCCGCTGAAGGTCCCCGCCAGTTGGGCAGCCGTGGGTACAGTTGCGGTATTCGTGCTGGGATTGCCTGTCTTCCGCCACTCTTCAGACCAGAAAAAGAATGTCTTCGACGCGCTCCTCTTGTAGAGCTTCGGTATGAATAGCGGGCCACCAATCGTGAACCCAAAATCGTTATAGCGCAGCGGAGGCTGCTTTGAGCCGACCAGATTGCTGAAAAACGAATTCGCGTTGAAGTAATCGTTGCGGACGAATTCATAAGCACCGCCGTGAAACTGGCTTGTGCCGGATTTCGTAGCCACCAGGATCTGGCCGCCGCCGCTGCGCCCATACTGCGCATCGTAATTGCTTCTGCCCAGAGTGAATTCCTGGATGGCATCCACGCTGGGTACATTCAGCAGCGTGCTGTTCGAGCCGCTGTCATTGATATCCGCACCGTCAACTGTCCAGTTGTTCGCACCGGTTCGCGCGCCGTTGACCGAGAGGCTGGTAGTGTTTGCGAGCCCGAAACCGACCACATCGGGAAGGCCACTTACGACGCCCGGTTGAAGGGTGACGAGCTGCTCAAAATTGCGGTTATTTAGTTGCAGCTCCCGAACCTGCGTGCCCGTCAGGGTTCCCATTTGAGCCGCGGTGGTGGTCTGCACAGGCGTGGTAGTTTCCGTGACCGTGATATTTTCGGTCACCTGCCCGGGTTGTAACTGCACGTTGAGCGGACGCTTTTGCGCCACGTTAAGTACGACGTTGTTGGCTGTATAGGCTCGGAAGCCAGTGCTTTTGACCGTCACGGTATAGGCGCCGGCGGGCAGATTAGTAACGGTAAAATTTCCGCTTCCATCGCTGGTGACGGTTCTGACGTCTGTATTCGTTTCGTTGTTATGGACGGTTACGGTTGCGTTTGGCACAACCGCGCCAGTGGGGTCAGTGATGGCGCCAACCAGCGTCGCATTTACTTCCTGAGCGACGGATAAGCCGGCCGAGAACAAGGCAATTACGAGCAAAGCCGCGAAAGTGAGACTTCGCGTTCTCATTGAGTACAACCTCCCTAAGTGCTGACAAAGGGGTAGCTGGATCAATGGCTAAGATTCGAAAGCCGCCGGATATACGGCAAACTTATGAGACAAAGGTCTCTACCCCTAAACAACGCTAATTGGATGTTAACTCGCGAAGCGGGGCCGCTCAATAGTATTAATGTAAAGAAATTGTGCCCGAAAAATTACTTGGAAGGTGGGAGGAACGGTTCCGCTTTGACAATTCCAGCGCCTTCGCGGATCGTTACAATATGATCCGCAGCAACATTGGCGAAGCGCTCCGTACCGCCGTTCGGCCAGCGGATATCCAGATCCACTTTTGCTATAGAACCCAAACCGAAGTGCAGCCGCGGATCGTTAGCCGAATAGAAGCTAGCCTGGCTCAGTATTTCCTGCGCCTGCAGTTTGCCGCCGTAATGCGCTGTCACGCGCGCTCCAATCGCACTCCGGTTCGATTTTGTGCCGATTAGTTTGACCTTAACAGCATGGTCGTTTCCGCGCACGTCATTTCGCAGCAGTGATGGCGGCTCGTTCAGATTCATGATAAGGATATCCAGATCGCCATCGTTATCGAAATCACCAAATGCCGCGCCACGGCTGGCGTGCGGGGCGGCAACGCCCGGACCGGCCTGATCCAGAAGTTCTTCGAATTTCCCGTTCCGCAGGTTCCGAAACAGAATCCGGGGACTCTTGAACGGGTAGTTGGGCAAAACCTTTTCGATCTCCGGATAAACGCTGCCTGTCACCCAGAACAAATCCGGATAGCCGTCGTTGTCGAGGTCGAACATGCCGGCGCCCCAACTGATATACCGCGTTTCAACGCCGAGCCCGACCGAGTTTGTAACATCTTCGAAGCTGCTCTTACCATCGTTGCGGTAGAGCACTGCTGTATCGTCCGCGAAGTGCGTTTTCAAAATGTCCAGTTTGCCGTCCAGGTTGTAATCCCCGATACCCAGTCCCATGCCGGCCTGTTCCATGCCGTCTTCATTCAACGCAACCCCGCTCTCCAGGCCGATATCGGTAAAGGTACCGTCATGGTTATTCTTGAACAGAAAGCTGGGCGTTGAATCGCAGGCGATGTAGAGATCCGGCCAGCCGTCGTCGTCGAAATCGGCGGCCACGGTGGTCATGCAGTAACTGCCAGTGCCCTTCGCGATACCGGATTTCACACTTACGTCGGTGAATGTTCCATCTCCGTTGTTGTGATAAAGCGCCAGGCTCCCCGGCGGCAGTCCACGCGGCCCGCAGTTTACCGGGATTCCTTTCCAATTGCAAAACGAACTCTCGCCGGGCTTCGGAACGCGGTTCTTGTCGAAGATGCAGTAGTACGAGATCAGCAAATCGAGACGCCCGTCGCGGTCGTAATCCACAAATGTGCAGCCGGCACCCCACTTAGTGCCCTCATGCAGCAGGCCCGCTTCCCTGGTTATATCTGTAAACGTGCCATCGCCGTTGTTGCGATACAGAACGTTCTGTCCGTAGTACGTGAGAAGCAGATCCTCAAAGCCGTCGTTATTGAAATCGCCAACTGCGACCGATGATGCCCAACCGGTCCGGCCCAATCCCGATTTGGCGGTGACATCCGTGAACGTGCCGTCGCGATTGTTCTTATAGAGCCGGTTCATTGTGCCCGGCGGCGGTCCCTCTTCGCGGGTTCCGTTGAGCAGAAAAATATCCAGCCAGCCGTCGTTGTCGTAATCGAAGAATGCACAACCGCAGCCAACCGTTTCGATAATGTAGGTCTTGTGATCGGCCGGTCCGTAGATGAGCGGAGCATGCAATCCGGCCTGCGCGCCAATGTCGGTAAAACAGGCATTGAACGGTAATCCTGAAGGCTTGCCGCGCGGCTGCGGCTTCACCCCGCGCGAAGAGACTCCTTGTCCGAATGCATGAATAACGGGCAGGCCGAGGAGCCCGATTGCGGTCCGTCTGGTGATGCTACTGCGCTTCAAACCTGAAGTTTAACAATGATGATTCAGGCTATACACGGGCGGCCCCGGCCGATTCGAAAGTCCGCGAGATCAGCTGCCGGGCCTCATCCTGAATGCGCTTCAGATGGTCGCGTCCGAGAAAGCTCTCGGCGTATATTTTGTAGACGTTTTCCGTGCCCGAGGGCCGGGCGGCGAACCAGCCGTTCTTAGTCGCGACTTTCAAGCCGCCGATCGGAGCGCCATTAGAAGGCGCGGTGGTGAGCATGGCTTCAATGCGTTCGCCGGCCAGTTCCTTCGCCGAAACCTGATCGGGAGAAAGCCGGGCGAGAATTGTCTTCTCTTCGGGTGATGCCGGCGCGTCGATCCGCTCATAGACTGGATCGCCGAATTTCGCCGTGAGCTCCCGATAACGCTCCCCGGGGTCTTTGCCGAGTTTCGCCGTGATTTCGGCGGAAAGCAGCCCCATGATCAGCCCATCCTTATCGGTGCTCCAAGGGCCGCCGTCTATACGCAGGAAAGATGCGCCTGCGCTCTCTTCTCCGCCGAACCCGAGCGAACCGTCGAGCAGGCCTTCGACGAACCACTTGAATCCTACTGGGACCTCGTCGAGCCGCCGGCCCAAGCTGGCCGCAACGCGATCGATGATGGTGCTGCTGACGAGCGTCTTACCAATCCCCGCATCGCGTTTCCATTGCGGCCGGTGAGCGAACAGATAGTCGATCGCGACAGCCAGGTAGTGGTTGGGATTTAGAAGACCAGCACTGGGGGCAACAACGCCGTGCCGGTCATGATCGGTATCACAGGCGAAAGCAACATCGTAGCGGTTCTTCAGGGCAATGAGGCCCGCCATGGCGTAGGGCGATGAGCAATCCATGCGGATCTTGCCATCCCAATCGAGGCTCATGAAGCGGAATGTCGGGTCGATCAGCTTGTTCACCACCGCGAGCTTCAGGTTGTAGCGCTCTGCAATACGCGGCCAATACTCGGCACCCGCGCCGCCGAGCGGATCGACAGCGAGATTCAGGCCGGCGGAAGCGATTTGCTGGAAGTCAATTACAGCGCCGAGGTCGTTCACATATTTCGACACGTAGTCGTAGCGATGCGTGGTATCGGCCCGCAGCGCGCGCTCGAACGGAATGCGCTGAACCCGTTTGAGGCCAGCGATCAGCAGATTATTGGCGTGGTTCTCGATCCACTTCGTCGCATTCGTGTCCGCCGGTCCACCGGATGGAGGATTGTACTTGAACCCGCCGTCTTCCGGTGGATTATGAGAGGGCGTGATCACGATGCCATCGGCCAAGCCGCTGTTGCGGCTGCGATTGTGAGTCAGGATGGCGTGCGAGAGCGACGGAGTGGGCGTGTAGCCGCCCTGTTGATCAATCATTACGGCAATCGCGTTGGCGGCGAGAACTTCCAGAGCGCTCATGAAAGCGGGTTCCGAAAGAGCGTGCGTATCCATGGCGAGGAATAGCGGACCAGTGATGCCCTGTTCTTTCCGGTACTCGCAAATGGCCTGGGTAATGGCTAGAATGTGATTCTCGTTGAAGCTGCCGGAGAAGGATGAGCCCCGGTGCCCGGAAGTTCCGAAGGCGACGCGCTGGGTGGTTTCGCCAGGATCCGGCTTGATCGTGTAATAGCTTGCGATCAGGCGAGGAACATTGACTAGCTGTGAAGGATCGGCGGGCTGGCCCGCGCGAGGGTTGATCGGCATCTTGACTCCTTCGTTCTTCCCCAGGCAGCGCACCTGGCATGTGAAGACTCTATAAAAAGAGTACTGCGGAGACGGACGCCCGCCTGCGTACTAACCACCAGCGCTCGCTTAAGCGAATAGATTCGTGTTCAAAAAATCGTTTCGGAACTTGCCCTTCGGGTCGTATTTCGCAGCTAATTTCAAAAAGTCCTGCAGCTTTTCATAGCGTGACCTGAGTTCCGCGGGCACCATTGTGAACAACTTTCCCCAATGCGGGCGAGGCTTGAACGGAGACAGTTCTCTTTCGATAACCGGAAGGACGTTCCTCACCGCGGGCCAGTCTGGTTTCCAGGTGAAGTGGATTGCAACGCTGGGCCGCCGGTAACAGGTGCTCATCCAGAGGTCGTCGGCAGCGATGGTGCGGATCTCGGAAATCAGCAAATGCGGGCTTACCTGGTCCTGCAGCCGCTCGACTGCGAGAATCGCCTCGACGGCATCTTGCCGCGGCAGCAGATATTCGGTCTGCAATTCCTTTCCGGCGCTCGGCGTGAAACCCATCCGGAAATGCGGCAACCGGTCATACCAGGGGCCCGGCACGCCCATCTCCTCGGTGCAGTTCTCAGCAGAAAGGCCGGCAATCGGATGCAGATTCCGATGGGCTAGCTTTGCGCCAAATAGTTCTTGAGGCGCGGAAAACGGCCGGCCATCGCCGATGCGGCACTTGATCCACAGTTCGCTGACCTTCTTGCCGCGCCAATCGGTGAATAGACTGACGCTATAGCCGCTCGCCTGGATGTCCTCGAAGTGATCCTGCATCTGACGAAGTGGAAGATCCTGATAGACGTACTGCCGCACTTGGTAAGTGGGTTGAACGTTGAGCGTCACCCGGGTAATCACCCCGAGAGCGCCGAGCCCAACCACCGCAGCCTGAAGCTCCGCGGGATTCGATTCGCGGCTGAGTTTCACTACCTCTCCGGCAGCGGTTACCAACTCCAAGCCGGACACGGCGCTCGCCAGGTTGCCGTTTTTCTCGCCCGATCCATGCGTTGCGGTACTGCAAGCGCCTGCGACTGAGATATGCGGCAACGAAGCGAGATTGGCCAGCGCGAACCCCTTGGCATCGATATAAGGACCGAGCCGCCCGTATGTGACACCCGCGCCGACCGTAACGGTGCGCGATGCCGGGTCCAGCGCCATTTCCTGCATAGGTTTCAGCGACAGCAGGTTGTAGCGGCTGTCGGCGATGGAGTTGAAGCAGTGCCGGGTTCCCAGCACTCTCAATTTGTTCTCAGAACGGAGATGCGATCGGATCTCTTCGATGTTCGAGGCTTCAGATATATGGCCCGTGCTGTAGGTGATGTTGCCGGACCAGTTTGTGAGAGACTCCCCGGGTAATGCGGTTGAGAGCCGTCCGAGGAAGGGAGCAGCGATAGCGGAGGAGAACACCTGAAGGAACGTTCGTTTACTCACCATCGCTCAAAAGATCCTATCAGAGTTGGTAGCCCACTGCCGAGCCGCGATGAAACCAAGAGAGGCGGGTATAGATTGAATCAGATGAGATGCTGCCTAATCCTGTTCATTCTGTCCGCGATGCTACGTGCGGCGAGCAGTTACACCGCCGAGAAGGTGACCGATCACGGAATCGACGTGATCCGGTTGACGGATGCCGTGCATGATGTCGGCGTGTCCATCGCACCCTCGATTGGCAACCGAGCTTTCGCGTTGAAGGTACATGGCAAGGATCTGCTCTACTTTCCGCCGCCGGATATCGCGGCATTTCGGGACAGCGGCGCACGGCAACTTAACGGGATTCCGTTTCTCGCGCCGTGGGCGAACCGCATGGCGGAGGGCGGATTTTGGGCAAACAACAAGAAGTATCGTTTTAATCCAGACCTCGGAACGGTGCGCCTCGACTCGAACGACATCGCCATTCATGGGATGTTGACCTCGTCGCCTCTGTGGGAAGTAATTGACCTGGGGTCGGACGGGCATTCCTCGCATGTGACCAGCAGACTGCAGTTCTGGAAGTATCCCGACTTGATGGCAAATTGGCCCTTCGCCCACGAGTACGAGATGACCTATAGGCTGACGGACGGCGTGCTGGAGGTGACCACCAAAGTTAGAAATCTAAGTGCGAAGCCGATGCCGGTGGTGCTTGGATTTCATCCCTACTTCAAGCTCCCCGGCGTGCCGCGTTCCGAGGCGAGCGTCCACATACCAGCTAAAGAGCACGTGGAGACAGATGCGCACCTGGTGGCGACAGGCGAGTTGAAACCGGCTAACCTGCCGGATTGGGTCTCGCTCAAAGATCACACGTTTGATGATGGGTATACGGATCTCACGCGAGAGGGCGACGGCCGGGCCGTTTTTTCCGTTGAGGCAGGAGCCTCGAAAATCGAAGTGCTCTACGGGCCTCGATATCAGGTAGCGGTGATCTACGCGCCGCCGAACCAACCGTACATTTGTTTTGAACCCATGGCCGCCATCACGAATGGAGTGAATCTTGCGCATTACGGCAAGTACAACCAGTTGGAAACTGTGGCCGCGGGTGGAACGTGGCAGGAGAGCTTCTGGGTGCGCTGGAGCGGTTTGTAAGGAAAGGATCTCGGCCGCGGAACCGCATGCGTCAGAGGCCGTGAAAAAATCAACAGGACAGACAGCCGCGCCGGGTCGAGCGATTGCGTTTTCAGGCATTTGGCGGACGGCACTTAAGTCAGTCCCGGATTTTTTCACGGCTTCTCAGGAAGCGATTCTTTGCCTTCCGCACCCTGCTAGAACGTAATCTTTGCGACCAGTATCATGTTACGCGGGTTGCTAGAGAACGCAAGATCGGGACGGTCGAAGATCGCGTTTCCAGGCGTCAGCATGTTCCGGACGCCGGAGGATTGGAGAATGGCCACCAGGCTAGGATTACCTCCGTCAACGTGGTTGAGGTATCCGCCCGTGAATTGGGGATGATTCAGCGCGTTGCTGAATTGCGCCTGAAATTCAAATTTGACTCGTTCGGTGATCGAGAATCGCTTGATCAGCCCCAGGTCAAGATTATTGATGGGGCGGAGAGGCAGCGTATTCCGTCCGGCATTCGCCAGCCCGCCATATCCCGCCGCCACGTATTTGGCACTCGAATTGTTGGCGACGTATGCCACGGTTGTAGGATCTCCCATAGGAACGGTCGCGCCAGTCGCGTCAATCGCAGACACGTCCGACCCGGTGTTGCCGACGCCAGATGGGTTGATAATGGCACGATCGGGCGCAGGGTCTCCATTCAGGTTTGAATCGACCGCGCTCTGGACGGTTGCGTACTCGGGGCTCTCGTATGTGTAAATCGGCGCTACTTCCCAATTTCCGAGTAAGTTCTTCAGAAACCAATTTGAGCTGGCCTTATAAAACGGCATGTCGTACACAGCCGTCAGCGTGAGGCGGTGTCTGCGGTCCAGAGCCGACGAGGAGCGGTCCGCTCTCAAGTCCTGGAAGTCCTGAGCTCGCCGTGGGGTCAAAGCAGTGGTAAAGAAATCGGCGGTGCTGTCATCGATGTTGTGGCTCCATGTATATGCGCCGATCAGTTGCAGTCCGTGCGAGAAGCGCCGGTTCAACTGCAAGGCGAGGCCGTGATAAACGGAGTTTCCGATCGGAGCATTTTCAACAATCGGCGATCCGAATCCAGCCGCGGCAAATGCCGGAAGCTGCGAATCGGACGGGAAGTCGCCTAGTGTCCGCGTGAGTCCGGCTAACTGGGTTGAGGATGGCTGGGTGAAAAAAGTGGGCAGGCTGTTAGCGGGCGTGACGAGCGAGCCTTCGTTGATTCTCTGCTGCACATCCAGATGAACGCCGCGTGTGCCCAGATAGCGGGCCTCAAAAGTGTAATCATTCAGAAACTGGTGTTGAATTCCGAAGTTCCATTGAATGGAATACGGCAGCTTCTGATCGGGAATGAAAGCCGCGGTTGCGGCCCGCGCGTCCGCTTGGGACAACGGGCCCGTCGATGTGCTGGGAACAATGCCGCCCTTCGCCAGGAAATTCTTCTGAATGTTCGTCGGATTAAAGCTGAGCAGATCCACTGTCGTGCTCAACTGCGGCGGCAGATCGAGGATCCCGATGTTGTCATAGAGCACGTCATAGTTCATGCCGAACCCGGCTCGAATGGAGGTCTTGCCGCTAAATCCTGGAGAATATGCCACGCCGATTCGAGGACCGAAGTTCTTGTACTGCGGCTGCGGCTTAGAGAAAGTAATTAACCCAGGAACATTGGAAATGCTATTGAGCGGCTGCAGCCTCTCTGAGTAAGGGACGCTGGTAAATTCCCAGCGCATGCCCAGATTCACCGTCAGATGTGGATTCATCTTCCATTGGTCGTTGGCGTACAGGTAAGTCGCAATCTGATCGCCGTAGTAAACGGGATTTCCCAAGCTTCGCTGGGCAACTTGGTCCGGCAGCAGATCGAACAGGTAAGATGAAACGTTAGTATACTCGTAGTCCCCACGGCTACGCTGGGTAAACGTTGCTGGAGAGATAAACTTCCTGCCATCGAAGCCAAATGTGAAGGTGTGGGCGCCCTTCGTCCAGGTCACGTTGTCCGTGAGCTGATAGGTGTTCTGAATCGTAAATTGCGGCGCTTGCGGATCGGGACCAATCGGAAGATTCAGATCGCTGAACTGCAGGTTCGGAAATGCATCCAGGCCGGGGAAGCTGAGGTTTGGCGTCGGAATCTGCTGATTGAATCGCAAAAAACCGAGCCGCAGCTCGTTCATCAGGCTCGGGCTGAAGTTATGAAACTCGCTCAGCGTCGCAATGTATACGCGGCTAGGCTGCAGATCGAAGAACGACGGCAACGTTCCGGCGGTGTCGATCGTGTCAACCCGGTTGTATATGAACCGGCCGCGCAATTGGTCGCGATCGGAGATGGTGTAATCGATGGAGCCCACGCCATAGTAAGCGTTCTGGTAATTCGGCGCTGCAATCGGGAAAATGCCAACGGGCACCTGCACAGCACTGCCGCCGGGAGGTCCGACCGTGATCGTAGTGGTTGGCGAGGCAGCCGGTGGGACGTACTTCTGGAGCACGCCTAAGTTGGTCGTGGAGATGCCGGGTATGGCGGCAAGCTGCGAATAACCCGCCGCGGTTGGCGCAAGGAGCGCTGAGGTCGGCACGGAGGCCTGCCCTGTCGGGTTGTACTCAAAAAGAGCGTAGTAGAACAGCTTGTCCTTTTTAATGGGGCCTCCGAACGATGCGCCCAGCCGGCTCTGGTCGAAGCGAGGATTCGTCAAAATTCCCGAATTCGCGCTGGACTGGTCTACCGCATTGAAGTTGCGGTTCGAATAGTATTCGTACAACATGCCGTGCATCTGGTTCGTGCCGCTCTTGATGCTGGTATTGAACTGGCCGCCCGAGGAGTGCCCGAATTCCGCTGAGAACTGGTTCTGGAGCAGCGTGAACTCCGAAACCGCGTCGTTCGGAACGAAAGCCAATGCGCCGGTCGTCGACTTCTCGTTATTATCAATGCCTTCAATGGTGAAATTGTTGTTATACGGCCGCTGTCCGCCGACCGACGGACCTTCCCCGATGCCGACTCCGCCCGCATTAGCGACACCGGCGCTAAGTAGAGAAAGATTCAGGACGCCTCCGGCGGCAAAACCGGCTGTCGGCAGATCGGCGGCGAGTTTCGTATTGAAATTGGTTTGAATCTGGGCGGTCGACGTATCGATCGGCTGTTCCGCCTCAACAACGGACGTGGTCTGGCTCACCTGCCCGATTGCAAGAGTTACGTTCTGCGTTGCGGTCTTATTCAGCTCGATGACAAGGCCCTTCAAGGTCGCGGTCGTGAAACCCGGAGAGCTGACAGTTAAATCGTAGACGCCAATTGGCAGATTGGTGAAGCGATACTGCCCGTTCGACTCGCTCAGATGAGAAGTGCGAACCCCGGTTGCCTCCTCCACGGCGTCGACCTTCGCGCCCGGAATCACCGCACCCGTTGCATCCATGATGCTGCCCACCAGGTCCCCGCTGGTAGATTGAGCTTCGGCGAGGCCGGCTAACGCGGATAAGCCGATGAATATAGAAGTTAGAGTAATCGTCCAGTGCTTCATAAATCCATTTCCGATAATAGTTTTCTTCCCCGTAACTGATGTGAGTGTAAATTCAGGAGGGCACTCACTGCTCCAGTCTGGAGCCGAATGCCTTTTCAACGGGAGGCGGCCGGTCTAAATTGCTTCTAACCGGGATCTAACCCAGCGGTTAGAGGATTATAGCAGAGCCTCAACTCTTGGCTCATTGCAGACTTAGCGCGTGAGCGAGGCTTTGTTGGCCAGCTTGCGGACTGACCCGCAGATACTGCCGCAGGCACTCGAACGAGTTCGCCCTCGGAACCGATCGGAATTGTCGCCGTAGATATGTTAGTTCCGGTTAGAAAGGTGAAGCGATTGTGTACTGGTTTTGGAATTTCCGCGAATGCCGCATCCATGGCAGCGTAGCGGCAAGGTCCGTTTGCGTTTACCGGCTCGCCGAACGCGTGTTCATCGCGTCAGCCTGGTATACGTTTTTCGGATTCCAGAGTAGCCACCCGTCCGATCCAAAGCTCTGCGCCGCCTCAATTTGCGCCTGAATCTCCCGGCTGCCGAAGCGCCGCTTATCGAATGCGTAATCCGCGAATGCCTGTAGCCACGGCCGGAAGCGTATCGGATCGATTTGGGCGCGCTGAGCGGCACGATCCAGCGTCAGGCGGACGATTTCGTAAGGGTGCTCAACAGGATTGCGATAGTTCGGAATGCCAAAGCTAAATCCTGACGGGTACAGCATGGGGGAGATGTAGTCCAGGACGCCCGCCACGTCGTTAATTCGCTGCCCGATTCCGGTATCGCCCTTGTTCCAGCAGATATAGCCGAAGACGTCAGCGGCGAGAAACACGTTGTAGGGGACTAGCCTGCGCCGCGCCTCGGTCAGAAAGCCTGTAATGGCTTTAGGCCGCGATTCGTCCGTGCTCGCCTGAGAGAATTCCACACCTTTCGCATCGGGGAAGCGTACGTAGTCGAACTCGATCTCATCGAATCCCGCCTTGGCGGCCTCGACGGCGAGATCGACGTTATAGACGCGGACCTGGGGCAAAAAAGGATCGCACCAGGCCAAACCCTCGCGATCTCTGAAGATTTTTCCGTTCCGTTGGACCGCCAAACCGGGCCGGGCAGTGCAGAGCATATTGTCTTTAAAGGTGACGATGCGGGCGATGGTATAGAGGCCCTGCTTGCGCAGCCGGTCAAGAAGTGAATGCATGTCGGGAACGGTGATGATCTTTTGGGCTCCGATTTCCACGGCAAGTGGTGTGGCCACCTTGAAGGAGACGTATCCCAAATCGCCTTTTACATCGATGACAACGGCGTCGACCGGCGTCGATTGAGCCAACTTCAGAACAGGTTCCCGGACGGATGCGGTTCCAACGCCCCAAAAGGAAAGATAGACGGCGCGTGGAATGAACTGTCTAAGTTTCAGCTCCAGCGGTTTCGGGCTGTGCGGATCTGCTTCGATTTCCGATCGTGTGTAACCGTAAGCCCGGGCCTGAACGGTTGACGCATCTCCATTGATTTGGAATTGTCCTTTGGGACCGGTGCGGATGACCTTCGACCCGGAAGTGACGATGGCGCCAGAAATCGGTTTGGCTGTAGCGGCATCGAGAACAACGCCCGAGAACTCGGAAGCGGAAGCAAAAGAGGCGAAAGCGAGCAGGCATCCGCCCATACGAAGTAGAATATTTCGCACCTATGGAGTCGTGCATTGTGGACGGTGCGATTCTCAAGCTTCGATAGCTGGCAGGGGAACAGGTGTCAATAAGCGGAGAATCCGGCTCGTTCAAGGCCGCGCCGGGCTTCAGGATTCTTCATGAAAGTGTTCCAGACGAAACTGGTTCTCAAATTCTCCGCCATTAGCATGGTGATTCCAGTGTCAATGCCAACCACGTCCGTGTCGTACCACTTGGTAAGAGGGTTAAAGGCGTTTACGAATCCGTATTTAGACCAAGCGCCGCCATATTTGCTTCTGATGGTTTTCAGAACTCGTAGAGTGCCTTGCGGCATGAACGGCAGCGATCCGCCGGCTGCACTGGGCACGACCGATCCGTCGATAGGGCCGATTTCAGGCGGCCCTCCCCACACCACATAACCGTATTGGGAATCGGAGGCGGTAATGCCCCAGAGGTCCTCACTGTAATCGGGAAACCGCTTCCCCAGTTCGATGCAGAAGCGGCGGTGAACCTCAGTCGCGGTCATGGAATTCTTGAAGTAATCGGTATAGCGATCGCGTTTACCGCGGAAATCAAACCAGGCTTGTGAGTACTGGTGAATGAAAAGAGGAGCGAACGAGCCTATGTAACGGATACCTTCATATTCGAAGGTCATCCGTTTCCAGGCATCCCAGGCTTTATCGGGAAGCGGATGGGAACGAGACCCCAGGCCAAGCAGATACATCATCATCAATTCGCTGTAGTAATCCCAGCGATAAGGTAGAAACCCGCTCTCGGGCGACCACCCGTGGGGCAGCAGGGTGGTGTCCTCGGAAAGCCAGGTCCATTCGACGCGATTGAAGATATCGTAAGCGAGGCGAGTAAGTTCGGAGTGGCGGAAGTGTTGGCGGCAGGTAAGAATGCCGCAGAGGAGAATGGCGGTGTCGATGGAAGAAACCTCGGAGTCCCAGATTCGCTCGCCCGTGCTGGCGTTGGCGAAATGGTAATAGAAGCCGCGATGGTTGGGCATCTGGGTCCAAAGAAACCGCAAAGCGGTAAGGACACGATCGCGCGCATCCACAAAAGGAATGTAGCCGCGCTGTTGTCCGATACAAATCCCGGTGAGGCCGAAGCCGGTGGCGGCAATGCTTGCGACGGTGCTGTGATCGTCGGTGCGCACGTTGCAGCGGTCCTTCACCAGACCGGTTTTCGGATCAGCCTGTTCCCAGAAGAATTGAAAGCTGGCTTTTTCAAGGTCTTCCAGGAGAGAGTCCTCTTCCGAAGACAGCGCCGGCATGGAAAACTCCGGCGATATTGGGGGCGGCTGGGTTGCTGGAAATTCCGCGGCCTCCGCAAGGGGAATGAAGGTGGTTCCAAGCGCAGACCGCAAAAGCGCGCGGCGCGAAACCAGCATGGGGCCCTTCTGTTCGTCATCCACCACCCTCAATTTAGACGATGATGCCGGAAGGTCATGAGAATCTGACCGTAGGGGACAATGACTCGGAGACAGCAGGCAAACCTGGCGGCCGTGGTGCTGGTGCTCTGCATCGTGGCGGCGCTAGCCGTGTACATCTTTCGCGGCGCGCCGCCGGCGAAGCCTCTTTCGCTTACGGGCGCTGTTCTGGTGCAGAACGCCGATCCGAGAAAACAGGCTCCGATCGCGGATGCCAGCGTGACCGCGACGAATGGCGTAGTGACCGTTTACGCGAATACCGATTCTACTGGCCTGTTTCGGATAACGCTCGACAAGGGCGCGCAGCTGGGACAAGTGGTCACGTTTCGGTTCCGGCATCCAGGATATTTTCCGCTTGATCTGACGCGGATCGCCGGAGATGAGATTTATATTGCGCGCATGTTGCCGCTTCCTCAGCCTCCGCCGGCAGCGTTGGGCCGCCCTGAAGCGGTGCTTGCAAATGTGCGCGTGCGGTATTCGGAGAAGGCCACGACCACGATGAACATCGGGAGCGTTGTCCAGGCGTTCGAAGTCGTGAATACGGGAAACATTCCTTGTAAAGGCGAGGGGGCGTGCTCACCCGACGGCAACTGGCGGGCAACCATTGCGTCGCATGCGGTTGATGCCGGAGCCGGAAACCAGTTTCAGAACGTCCGGCTATCCTGCATTGCGGGACCGTGTGCGTTCACCAAAATTGAATCCGAGGAGTTTCTGGATCACCGCCGCGATTTGAAAGTATCCATCCGCAACTGGTCCGATACGACGACTTACCTTCTTGAGGCCGAGGTAGCGCAGGCTAGAGTCACCGACGTGGTCCGGCAATCGTACCCCGCGAAATTCGGTCCAACGATGAACTTCACGCTGCCCGCGGCTGCGGAAGGCCCCAGCATTTTGGCGGAGATGAACGGCCATGAGATCGTTTACCCGCTGGGGCCCGATCTGATTGTCTCGTGGGCGGATTGCACCGTGAAGGTGAATCCGGATAGCAGCAAGCTCTACCGATGCGATCTTAAGCCTGGGTATCGCTTCGAATAAAAAAGCGGCGGACGAGAGCATGCACTGACCCATCGTCCACCGCTGGAGGGAAACCTGTAAGTAGCTCTACGATTCTCGACGGGCCGCATCGGCATCTTCGGCCAGATCGCGGAGGAGATCAAAGAACTCCCGATCTTGGCCGATAAAGAGTCCGTCGGCAGTTAGAGCCTTGAGCGCTCCCATAGCGGCTCCTTTCGTCGCGGTAGGGCGAATGATGGAAACAGGAGGGAACTTCCGGTTGAGGAAGGGACAGGGCTCCGGCATGATCAGGTTAGCCTGCAATGACTCGGGCTGGTTCTTTGTCAGATCCACAAACGTTACCGTTGCCTTCGTGATGGGATCTGTGTCGGTCAACGGAGTCGCATTCCCGGCTTTATCCTGCCAAGTCTGAAAGTGCATGGTCTCGGTTGGACCGATGCTGAGCAAGACTCGCAAGACCTGGCGACTGGTGACGCGTTGAGCGAGCGAAGGATAAATGCTTGTGCCACCCTGTTCAATAAATGCGAAGTGAAAACCGGCGGTGAAGGCAATCGCTTTGAGATGGTCCGTTGGAGTGGAAATCGTGCTGCCGGCCGTATCGGCATCGGTTCGAGGAATGGCGGGATGCCTTCCAACATTCAATCCCTTGACGGCCTGCGCAAAGGTGAATCCGGGATCGAGATCGGGATTGTTTTTGCTGCTGCGATAACGCGTCCAGAAACTGGTGTCCACACTGAGCTCCGCGAGGTTGGTGAGCCGCATTTTTCCCGCGGAGCCTTCCGCCATACTGCCTGTTAAGGTGCGAAACCTGTTACCGCTGAGGAGATCGATCTGTTCCGTCGAGGCGTTCTTTGAAGCGAGGTAAGCTCTGAGGAACGCCACGTGCGTGAACTCATCGTCGGTGTTGTCGTGAATGTATTCGGCCATGTCGGAATCCAGGATGGTAAGGGCCGCGGTATAGAGCGGGTTGCCCCCCGTGGCTTTCGCGAATTCGTTATCCTGCGTGCCGCCGAGTTCCCAGTATTGCTCCCACAGATCGCTTTCTATGATTTCAAGCGCTGCCAGGAATCTAAGAATGGCAGCATCTCCTCTGGTGAGGCCGCCGCCATCATCCTCATCGGCATCTTCACCAAACGACGGCAAGCTATGGGCCAGCAAGCCCGCGCCTAGCGTTGCAGTGCCGGTTGCAAATCCCTTCTTGAGAAAAGAGCGCCGGTTGGCGCCGCTCTTCAGATGATTCGTTGAATCGTTCACAGTGTGTATCCTTTCTTGAACGTGTGACGGGGGATCAATTCCAACTCTCGAAATGTTGAATATCTGCCCCTGGGCCGATGTTAAGGGCGAGCAGCCGTGTGCGTGTTATCGAGCCGTAAATTGGTTGTAAAAGGCAGGCGAGCTCAGTGAAAACTGCAATGATTACTTCTATGGCCATTGTGTTTACAACTTCGTATCTGGAAGATGCTTTGGCTATCTTCCGCCAATACAAACAACTTGCCGAGAGGGCGATGGCACAGGTGACAGACGAACAACTGGAGGCCGTGCTTGATCCGGAGATGAACTCAATCGCGCTTATCGCCAAGCATATGGCGGGCAACATGCGTTCCCGCTGGACCGACTTCCTGACGAGCGATGGAGAGAAGCCAGATCGCAATCGAGACAGCGAGTTTGTGGAGCCGCCAGCCACGCGCGCAGAGATGATGAAGATGTGGGAGGACGGTTGGGGGCTGGTTTTCGGCGCGCTAGAACCGTTGACCGATGCAGATTTGGGCCGCACCGTGATGATTAGAGGCGAAGCGCATTCGGTGATGCAGGCGATCAACCGCCAGATGGCCCATTACGCTTCGCATTGCGGGCAGATCATTTTTCTGGCGAAGCATTTTCAGCACGAAAACTGGAAGTCCCTGAGCATACCGCGGAACAAATCGACCGAGTTCAATCGCCATGTATCGGCTGGAGAAGCAAGCCAGAGGTGACCCGGCGGAGCGTTTGGGCCGATGACCGTGGGGAACAAGAACGATTTCGGCGATTCGTTCAAGAAGTCTCCGGCAGAGAGTGCAATTCGACTCGGGCATCAACTCCTGCATTCCCCAGACGGGCTCCTGGCTGTTCAGTATTTGAAGCGGGTGATGCCGCTTCACTTCCTTGCTGCAGGACTTCCACGAGAAATGCGGTGCGGGGGAAGCTTGTGGCGTGCCCTTATCAGCGTTGCACAAATGCATGGCCAATCGAATCTGCGATGCAATACCGCGTTGCAAGGTAAAAATTTTCGTAAACCGGGGTTCCTCGACCTGCTGCAAAATCGCTCGATTATATACGGCCCGCTCGGTTCAGTGGCCCGGCTCTGAATCTCGATACTGGGCCGTTACACATTACCAGCGGGTGCCATGTCCACAGATATAAGAAGGGTGCCGCGATTGGCAGCGTGATTTGGCAGGGGCACGTTCGCACTCTGGAACCGCAGAAACCAGAAACCCAGAGCAGGGCCGTGTCCCGATAATCGACCATTGGCCCTGCGGCATTTCTTTTTTTTCAGAAAGCGTTAGCATCAGACGAGCACCTTTGGGTATACTGTAAGGCGCTCCGAAAGAACCGACACGTATGATTACTTTGGCCCAATGGGAGAACACGCGCCGAGTGGACCATGTTTCCTTGCCCGGCGGGTTAAATCCCAGGTTTAGAGGAAACGCGGGCCCCGGTCCGCAGAATTTAAAAGGGCTCGACCAATTCGTCCAGGCGTATGCGAATGTGCACGGGCAGGACGACTGGGCAAAGATCGGCGCACTGGCACAGATTGTACAAGAGGGACTCGCGCACGTTGCGGCGGCGCAGGGACAAGTGAATCAGCGGTATGTCACGGCCGCACAAACCCTCGTAAACTCCGCTAACGCAGATCTGAATCTGCTTTGCGGAGCGCCTTTTCAAGCCAATCGAACAACGGATTTAATAGCGCTGCGTGCGAACACGCCACTGGTGCAGAGGACAGTACGTTTGAATGTGTATTACCTGGCTCCCATCGGAGCGAACCCAGTTGTTGGGCCGGTAGACCAAGTCATCAATCAGCACATAATGAACGCGAATCAATTGGCATGCTATCAGCGAGCCAGGATCACATTTCAGAGAGTGAACGCAGTGGCAACAGTGGCGAGGCAAACCGCTGGCGGCGGATCGATTTTGCTGCCGGCGGTGACAGCTGTGCCGCTGAATCAACGAGGCAAGTTCGCTGACGGCGGCATGGGTGGACAGAGACTCGTGGAATACTTGAACGCGTCTGGCGCTGGCGCGAACACAGCGGATGTCGTCTATCTCGACGACTATGAAACCGCGCAAAACGATGTGCAGGGGCGGGCTTACCGAACCAACGATATGACGCTGGCGCCGAACAGGCCGATAGTGACTGTAACGCTGAATCCGCCGGTAGGTGGTGCGGGCACTTATCCCACGACGCTGGCGCGTGAGTTGGGGCATGCGATAACGGGATGCCCTGCGCATATCCAGGACGGCAACAACCTGATGAGCGGCGGCAATATTCGAAACGGGACGAACAATCTTTCCGATGGACAGATTGCGTGGTTCCGAAATAATCCCTCGGCGCAGTGAGGCTTCGAGTCGGAGTTTTCCCCTTCGGTTACACACCGGTTCCTTAGGCTAATTCCTTGTTCCCAAGACCTGTTGACCTTGTCATGAATCTGCCTT
>DATIMA010000071.1:0-39369 GCA_035475915.1 Bryobacteraceae bacterium | reverse complement strand
CTGCGCATCGGGAGTGGCTGGCCTGGTGCCGCGAGCGTGTCGACCGTTACCCGGTGGTGCAGAACAAACATCGCCGGTCGTTATCGCCCTTGAACCCCTACCATTTTGTTGAATTGCTGTTCGACGGATTGCGCGCCGACGATGTGGTGGTCTGCGGAAACGCCACCGCGTGCATTGTGCCGTACCAGGCTGCGCGGCTGAAGAAAGGGCAGCGGCTGATTTCGAATTCCGGCTCGGCTTCGATGGGGTATGACCTTCCCGCGGCAATCGGAGCGGCGGTGGCGCGCGGGTCCGAAAGAGTGATTTGCCTGGCGGGAGATGGCAGCGTGCAGCTCAATATCCAGGAACTGCAGACCCTGGTTCATCATCAGTTACCGGTGAAGCTGCTGGTGCTGAATAACGGCGGATACCTCTCAATCCGCCAGACGCAAACGAACTTCTTCGGCAAGATGATCGGCGCGGGACCCGATAGCGGCGTTTCGTTCCCCGATTTCACGCGAGTGGCGGAAGCGTATGGCATTCCTTCCACGTGCGTGACCGGCGTCGATTGCATGCCGCGGCTTTGGGATCTGCTGGACGCTCCCGGCCCGGCGTTGTGTGAAATTATGCTGGATACGAAACAGGAGTTTGAACCGCGCCTCAAATCGCGTCAACTGCCGGACGGCACTATTGTTTCTCCCGCGCTCGAAGATATGTTTCCGTTTCTCGATCCGGAAGAACTGCGCTCCAATTTGTTTATCAAGCCGCAGCAATGAGGTCAGGGATGGCGCTAAAAGCAATCATCTGCGATCTGGATGGGACGCTGATCGACGGCTTGCCAGGGATTGAATTTTCGGTGGACCGGGCGCTGGCCGAATTGAATTTTCCGGCTCGCGAACTGCCGCTTGCTCCGCTGATCGGGCCTCCGATTCGCCAGATCTTTTCGCAGTTGGTCGACGCCGACGAGCGGCAGCTTTTGAGTCTGGAAGCTGCATTTCGCACCTGCTACGATTCCGCCGGCTGGCAGAAAACTGTATTGCACCCGCACGCGGCCTTCACTCTGAACGGACTCAGCCGGGCGGGCGTTGAACTGTTTATCGCCACGAATAAGCCGGCGTTTGCCACCGGCAGGATTCTGGAGGCGCTCGGGATCCAGCCTCTGTTTCGGCACGTGCTTTGCCGGGATGGACGGACCCCACCCTTTGAATCCAAAGGGGACATGTTGCAAGCCTTGATCCGGATGTACAATCTTCCTCCGGCCGAGTGTCTATATGTAGGCGATACTGAAGAGGATTACCGGGCCGGTTTGGAAGCTGGCATGCAAATAGCGATCGTGAGGCATGCCACTGATAACCTCAAGCGGGAATCGATATATCCCGATGGCATAACCCTGAAACATTTGACCGAACTTTTGGACAGAATCGAAATCAAAGAGATTGCATGATTGATCGTGACATTTTCGACGAACTTTTTGTCTTGGAGATGGCGTGTAACCATTGGGGCCGTCTCAGCCGGGGATTGAAAATCATCAATTCTTTCGGCCAGGTGGTGCGTTTCAATAACGTTCGCGCCGCGCTGAAACTTCAATTCCGCGATGTGAATTCCTTTGTTCACGCTGATTTTCGTAACCGCAAGGACATTCGTTATGTGAAGAAGACCATGGACACGCGGTTGTCGGATGACGATTACGCGGAACTTGTGAAAGCAATTCGCGCGGCTGCCTGTATCCCCATGGCTACGCCCTTTGACGAACGGTCGGTAGACCTATGCTGCGAACTGGGTATCAGCATTTTGAAGATCGCCAGTTCCGATCTCAACGACTGGCTGCTGATTGAGAAGATTGCGAAGACCAAGAAGCCCGTGATTGTCTCAAGCGGCGGGTCGTCGTTGAAAGACCTCGATGATCTGGTTACGTTTTTCACCAACCGTAATATCCCACTGGCGCTGAATCACTGCGTTTCGATTTACCCTTCGGAGGACCGCGAGCTGGAGTTGAACCAGATTGATTTTCTGAAGTCGCGCTATCCCGCGCTCACAATCGGCTTCTCGACGCACGAGTGTACGGACTGGACTTCGTCGATGCTGATCTCCTATGCGAAGGGCGCGCGCACCTTTGAGCGCCACATCGATATTGAGGCTGATAACATCCCGGTTTCGAAATATTGTTCGCTTCCCGAACAGATTGACACCTGGTTCAAGGCGTTCCACAAAGCCAAAGAGATGTGTGGAGCACCCGGCGTTCAGAAACGGATGCCCCCGGCCAAAGAAGTCGAATATCTGGATTCGCTGGTTCGCGGCGTATACGCAAAAGCAGATTTGCCCGAGGGACATATCTTGAGCGATGAGGATGTCTACCTGGCAGTGCCTTTGCAGCAGGGGCAAATCTCCTGCCGCGAATTGATGCGTGGGGAAATACTGCGATTAGGCGTGGGCAAAGATCAGCCGATCATGATCGATGCCATTGACAGTCCCTACGCGCACATACGCTCTCTGCGGGATCTGATTTATCGGCGTGGCTTGAGTCGCGCCCAGGCTGCCGCCCAGGCCTGACCGGTCACAACCTAAAGCACCTTTACTTTCAGACGTTTACAAGGAATCGCTTGGAAGCGTCCTGTATACTGGTCTTAGAACTCAATATGAAGCGCCACTGCCGCCGTGCAGTTGGCGCTTTTTCTATTTTCAGGAGCTTTTAAAATGTCGACCCCAGCGCAAATCGCGGCGAATCAAAAGAATTCGCAACTCTCTACCGGCCCCACTTCCGATGCCGGAAAAGCCAAATCGTCCTTAAATGCAGTCAAAAACGGACTCACCGGAGCTACCGTCCTGCTGCCCAGTGACGATGTCGCCGCTTACGAACGCCTGGTCGCCAGTTCCTTCGCCGAATGGAATCCCGACACCGATCGCGAAAAGGCGCTCGTTCAGTCCATCGCGGACACCCAATGGCGTTTGCTCCGCATCCCTTCGCTCGAATCGGGAATCTATGCGCTCGGGCGTTTGCAATACGCGGACAAGTTCGCCGATCAGCCCGAAGCCGTCCACTCCACTCTTCTCGAGGCTTATATCTTCCAAACTTCACGCCGCGATCTGACGAATCTCCGCATCCAGGAATCCCGCCTCCGCCGCCATCGCGAAAAAGATCTGGCCGAACTGGAAATGCTCACCGAAGAGCGCCTCGCCAAACGCGAAGCCCGGTTGACCGCCGCCGCGCACATGTACGAACGCTTCCAGGAGAACGAGGACGAGTTCGATCCAGCCGAATTTGGCTTTGAATTTTCAATTGAGGAAATCGAAGAGCGTGTCGGCCTCTTCGAAGGCCGCCGCATCGGCTGCAAATACCCCGAACAGTTCGCTCGGATACACGCCGCCGAACTCAAAGAGGACCGCGAAGCCGCCTAGGGGCTGGGATCTGAGCAGAATTAATTGTGGGGCAGGCGACAGCCTTCGGCGGACCCATTAGGCCGCCTTATCTTCGCTTAGGTGGTGCAGGCCACCATTTCTGTGGCCTGTGGTGGTTCCCGCTATTTAATCGCTCCGCTCCAGCGCAGACCAACGCGCCACAATCGCGGCGCTCCGATATTTGGATTCGGCGTCAGCGCCACAAGATACGTGCGGTCCAGCAGGTTATCGAAAGAGGCCAGCAGGGAAAGGCTCTTCGTCAAATGCTGCTGTGCCGAAATCTGTACGGTCGCGTAGCCCGGCAGCAAAAACTGATTCAGGTCATCGTCGAACACCAGGCTGAAGGCGCGAATCCCTCCGGAGATCAGAGTGGACTTGCCGGAATACGTAAGCTGTGCGGTACCCGTTTGCTTCGGTACTTCCGGAATGCGCTGGCCTGTGGCGAGTCGCGAGTCCGCGTATTGGTAGCCGGCTTCGGCGATCCAGTGTGTCCAGTGGTGATTGATACCGGTCTCAAACCCGCGCGACAGGGCGCTCGGGAAATTCGTCCTCTGCCGTAAAATCAGGCTGGGCGATACGCTCAAGGTGGCGTTATCAACCAGGTTATTCAGGTCGTTGTGAAAGACCGTGAACGAAATTCGGGTGCTTTCGGCGTAATAATCCACGCCGGCTTCAACGCCCACCAAGCCTTCCGGGACCAGCGCCGGATTTGCCAGTGTGAGGGCATTTCCCACGCGAAAGTTGCGATAAAGCTCATTTAGCGTCGGAGCCCGGAAGCTGCGGTAGCCCGACGCCCGGAACCGAAACTGGTGGAAGCCGAGCGTGGCGCCCGCGTTTGGGCTCACGAATGTTTCACCATGCTGCCCGGTGAATTGATGGCGAATTCCCGCAAAGAAACGCGCTGGACCGAATGCCACATCGCCTTGCGCGAAAAGCCCGTGCTCCAGCAGCGTGCCGCCCGAGCGTGCCAGCGTGCGTGCGCTGTAGGAGTAGTCATAGCTAATGCCGCGCGTATCGTCCGTATCGGCTCCCACTACCGTGTTCCAGCGCTTGGCGTGATGCTGCCAGTAGGCCGCGCCGCCGGTGTCCTGGATGGGAACGGTTTGGCGCGATGTGAGCCTTTCGAAATTCCGGCTCGCTGAGACGCTCGAAAACGTGCTGTGAAATTGCTCTTGCGTATGGAAGCCCAACACCGAAACTTCATCATTGGTCCAGGAGTGGGTGTAGGTTGTGCCCAGGGTTCCCAGTCCGGTGGAGTTGTGGGTGAGCGCGGTGCCGTTCACACGCTCTTCCGCGAGAATGTCAAAGCGAATCGATAGCCGGTCCTTTATCCCGAGATAATCGACGTGCACGTCGCCCGTCGCGAACCGCAGATTCGCGGGCCGGTCCACTGTGCCGCGGGCATAGCCGGGCGTGACGTAGTAACCATCCGTCGTGAAGCCGCGTGAATGGACAGAGAGGCCCCACAGACCCCAGAAATTTGAGTACGCGCCCGAGACATCTTGAGTGTTTTCGTTGCCGCCGAGGTAATTAAAAAAAAGATGTTCATGCTCTTCGGACGGAGAAAAAATGGAAATCGTGCCGCCCATCGCCCGATCGCCGAACAGGCTCGTCGATGCGCCGCGATCGATTTCGACGCGGCTGATATAAGACGGATCGATGCGATCCCAATAGACCCAGCCGCCGAAGGGATCGTTGAGCGGGATGCCATCCCAGAGGATCAGCGTGCGACTGGCGCCCGACGATCCCGTGCCGCGAAGAGAGACGCCCTGGGTGGTTGGATTCGCGACCACGCTGGAAGAGCGCCGAAACAGGCTGAAGCCAGGCACCTGGCGCAAGCGATCGTCCAACTCGATCCCGGGTATGGTCTGGAGTTCCTGCTGTCCGAGCACGGTGATTGCGGCCGGGGCTTCGCTCGCAAGCGAGGCATTAACGGTGATGGTCGTTTTCAGCGCGGGCGTTTCGGCCGAAGTTGCGGGCGGGGTCTGTGGCTGTTGCGCAAGTGCGCAGCAGGCTGTGAGGACGCCGATGATGATAATCGGGGTTTGCGGCATCGCGGGCTATGATGTTTTGAACTCCCGTAACGCGTCGAAACGGGAACTTCGATTCACACGGGCTCGTATTCTAAGGTACATGACGACCGAGTACGCGATCGAAACGTCCGGCCTGGAGAAGGTCTATCGATCACGC
This sequence comes from Bryobacteraceae bacterium, assembly GCA_035475915.1. Taxonomy (GTDB): domain Bacteria; phylum Acidobacteriota; class Terriglobia; order Bryobacterales; family Bryobacteraceae; genus Bog-105. The sequence continues at coordinate 33,804 of DATIMA010000071.1, read as the reverse complement.
TTCCGCGGCCGCGAAATCCGGGCCGTATCAAACCTTACCCTGCGCGTGCCTGTCGGTGTGAAATTCGGTTTGCTTGGGCCCAACGGGGCGGGGAAGACCACCTTCGTGAAAATGCTGCTTTCGGCCGTTAACCCCACAACGGGCCGGGCGGTGCTGTTCGGGAAAGATGCGCGCGACCCGGAAGCACGTAGGCCGGTCGGCTATTTGCCCGAGAACCATCGCTTCCCAACTTATCTGACTGGAAGCGGGATGCTGGATTTCTATGCGGCACTTTCAGGAATGCAACCCTCCGCGCGTAAGAAGCGGATTCCGGAGTTACTGGACCTTGTAGGGCTGAGTACGTGGGGCGACGTGCGCCTGAAGAAGTACTCGAAAGGCATGCTGCAGCGGTTGGGGCTGGCGCAGGCCCTGATTCACAGTCCGAGACTGCTGGTATTGGACGAGCCGACGGACGGCGTGGACCCGGTAGGACGCCGCGAGATACGCGATATTTTGAACGGGCTTACCGGAACGGGCGTTACCGTTTTTATCAATTCGCACTTATTGAGCGAGGTGGAGGCATTCTGTGAGTACGTTGCCATCTTGCGCAAGGGCGAACTGGCGCTGGAAGGCAAGGTGAGTTCGCTGATTGCCGGACGTGGATTTCGCGTCTGCGCGTCGGGTGTACCGGAAGAGGCGCTCGCGGAAATTAAGGTTCTTGGCGCCGCCGTTCTGCCTGCGCCCGACGGTGTGGAGATTCAAGCCGTGACGCGAGAACAGGCGAATCTTGCGATTGATAGGATTCGCGCGGCGGGCGGAATGATAGACAGTGTTGCCGCTTCCAGCAGCAGTCTGGAGGACGTGTTCATTCGCACGCTTCAGACTGGGAAGGCGGCCTGATTTGAAAAAGACAAGTGCGTTACGCGCGCTGATCTCCGACACCTTTCAGGAGGCCCGGGCTCGCTGGCTGTTCTGGGGCCTGTTCGCGCTGTCCAGTCTATTGATCGCGATCTTCCTGTTCGTTCTGAAGATTGATCTGGTCCAGGGCGCAGTCACGTTTATGGGCATCCAATCGACCAGCAGACCGGTGGGCGACATCGAAAGATTCGTAAACAGCTCTTATTCCTGGGTATCGATCGTGCTGTATATCTGGGGTACATTCCTCGCCGTGTTCGCTTCCGCTGGCCTGATACCGAGCGTTCTTGAGGCGGGCCGCATTTCCTTATTGCTGTCGAAGCCGCTTACTCGAACGCGTTTGCTAATGGGCCGTTACCTGGGCAATATTGCTGTGGTTTCCCTCAATCACATTTACCTCATCTGCAGCGTATGGATCATCATCGGCATCAAAACACACATTTGGGAGCCGCGGTTTCTGCTGGCGATTCCCATCAGCATCTTTATCTTCGCCGTCCTGCTTTGCGTTGTGGTTCTGATCGGGGTTATTTCGGAGTCCGCTGCGCTCTCGGTCATGGTGGCCGTGGCATTGATGCTGGTAAGCACCATTCTGGCCCAGCGGCAGATTGTCGTTAAACTTCTGAGTTCGCAGTGGTCGCGGGACCTTTGGATGGCGTTTTACTGGATCATACCGAAGGTCTTCGACCTGGGGTCCGCGATGAAGCAGCTCATCTTGTTCGATCGGCAAGTGGACTGGATAACGCCGATCTGGACATCCGCTCTGTTCGGTATGGTGGTGCTTTGGACGGCTGTGTATGCGTTCCAGAAGCGGGATTTCTAATTGCGAAAGATTTCTTCAGCCATTCTCCTGAGCATCTTGCTTATCGCGCCGGGGTGTGGAACTCGCCAGAGTACAGGCATCTCCATCGACCGCGGGATTCGCCGCATGATTCCGCCCGATAGTAAGGCGATTGCGGGCATCGATGTCGCGGCGCTCAAGAACACGGAGCTTTACAAGCGCGAGGGAACCCGTCTGAATACCCCTTTTCTTGATTCGACAGCGGAACGCTTTGGGCTCGATCCGCGCCGCGACATAGCGAATGTAGTTATGGCCTGGGATGGAAAGAAACTCCTGCTCATCGTGCAAGGCCATTTTTCACCCGCTGAGTTGGAGCAGAAGCTTACGGCGGCGGGAGCACATGAGACGCCCTACCGGAAGTACAAGCTGGTCGGCGACATAAAGAACTCGATTGCTTTCTTGAATAGCGGTTTGGCAATTGCAGGACCGCTGGAAGCGATCGAACCCGCCATCGACCGCTTCGAAGAGGGGCATGGTGGTGTTCCAGAGAATCTAAGCCGGGAAATGGACAAGATTCCGAAAGGCGATCAGCTTTGGCTTGCCAGCACGGGCGGGCTTCCCTTCGTGGAAATGCGGATGCGGTCTGATATTGAATCCGCGCTGTCGAACATCGTCGATTACATAAGCGCCTCGAGCGCTGGGATCAAGGTGGATGCTGGGCTGCACTTACAGGCTGAACTTGACTGTGTCTCCCAGCAGGGGGCAAAGCGTGTACACGATGCGCTGCGCGGAGTTATAGGCTTTGGGCGGCTGTCGACAAAAGATAATGAAACCGACTTGCTTCGAATTTACGATTCGATTCAAGTGGATCAGAAACAGCAGATTGTCCTGGTTCGGTCGGACCTGACGGGCGATCTCGTCGATGTCCTGCTGAACCGTTTTCTGAACCCGAAGCCGGCCCGGGCCGCATAATCAAGGAAACACCCTCCGGCATACTGGAAACAAGTGTTTCAGGAAATAGAAGAAAAGTTATCAGCAGTTTTTCAAGAACAACTCAAAGCGAAGTTCGGCATCGACGCAAAAATCACCGCGGAGCCGCCGCGGCAGAGTTCGTTTGGCGAGTTGGCCATTCCCATCGCCTTTCAGCTCGCACGCCAACTGAAACGTGCTCCAAAAGAGATCGCCGAACAACTGGTCATGGGCATCGCGCCGGTTCCCGGTGTCGCTTCGCTTGAGATCGCGGGAAATGGCTACATAAATGTCCGGCTCGATCGGGGCGCATTTGCCGATTTTCTGGTTCGCGAAACACGCCAGGGTGGAACAGGCTCGGCCGGAAAGATCATTGTTGAACACACCAACATCAATCCCAATAAGGCGGCGCATATCGGCCACCTTCGCAATGCCATTCTGGGCGACACGTTCGTGCGAATGCTGCGCCGGCGCGGCCGAGTGGTTGAGGTGCAGAACTATATTGACAATACTGGCGTGCAAGTAGCGGACGTTGTCGCCGGATTCCACTATCTGGAGAAACAAACGCTTGCGGATGTTCAGGCGTTAGTTGAAGACCCGAAGACACGGTTCGATTATCTCTCTTGGGATTTATATGCCCGTACCTCCGCACATTACAAAGAACATCCAGAATCGCTGCAATGGCGAGCAGATACATTGCATGCGATTGAAGAAGGACACGGGGAACTGGCTGACCTGGCCCATGTCATAGCCGACGCGATCGTCACATTCCACTTGTCGACCATGTACCGGTTAGGTATTGAATATCAGTTGCTTCCGCGCGAAAGCGAAATTCTTCACCTGAAGTTTTGGGCTGCTGCATTTGAATTGTTGAAGCAACGGTCCGCAATCTACCTTGAAACCAACGGAAAGAACACGGGCTGCTGGGTAATGCCCTCTTCGGCATTTCGCGATCCGGCGGCCCAACAGACATCGAATGCCGGCGAAACAGCAGATGACAGCAAGGTGATTGTTCGTTCGAATGGCACAGTTACGTATGTCGGAAAGGACATCGCTTATCAGCTTTGGAAGTTCGGCCTCTTAGGGAGGGATTTCTTCTACCGCCCGTGGTCGACCTATCCCGACGGATGCCAAATTTGGGTAACAACGGATCAACCTTCTGGAGAGGACACGCCGCACTTTGGTCGAGCATCGAAGGTGTTCAACGTAATCGACTCACGCCAGTCCTATCTTCAGGATGTCGTCGTAGCGGGGTTGCGGGCGCTGGGTTTTAATGAGCAGGCGGACGCGTCGGTCCATTTCTCGTACGAGATGGTGGCGCTCTCGCCCCGGACGTGCGTCGAAATGGGTATTCCGCTTTCCGATGAGGATAAGAAGCGCGCTTACGTAGAAGTCTCCGGGCGCAAAGGTCTGGGTGTTAAAGCCGATGATTTGATAGACAAGTTGATCGAGACCGCGCTGGAGGAAGTAGAGCAAAGGCATCCAGAAGCGCCAGCGAACGAACGCCGGCACGTCGCGGAGCAGATCGCGGTAGGAGCGCTGCGGTACTTTATGCTGAAATTCACCCGGAATTCAGTGATTGCTTTCGATTTCCATGAGGCATTAAGCTTCGAGGGCGAGACCGGCCCGTACGTGCAGTATGCAGCGGTCCGCGCAGGCAACATTTTGCGCAAGTACGAGCAGCGGGGTGAACAACTTCCGCAGTTCAGCAGTGTCTTGAATCCCGATATTTTGCGGCGCTGCTTCGAAACGGATGGGCTGTGGCAATTAGTACTACTCGCATCGAAATCAGACAGCATCGTGGAGCGAGCGCTCGCCTCCGGAGAACCTGCGCATGTTGCGAAGTACGCGTTTCAACTCGCGCAAAGCTTCAACAATTTCTACCACGAATATCCGGTGATCACCGAGCCTGACAGAGAGCGCAGAAATGTTCTCCTGTGGCTTACGCAGTACGTTCGAACCAAACTGCTCGGCACGCTGGACGTGCTTGGCATTTCGCAGCCCGCGTATATGTGAGCCGCTTTCTTCGAATCGACGCTGGATCACTCAAGTTCGCCAAGCGATACGCGAATGTCGGGATCGTTCGTAACCAACGTTCCGTCCTTAACTTCTCGCACGGAGTCTTTCGTATAGATAAATGCTCTACGCGTGCGCGGGTGAATGAGCCAGACGTAGCGCACGCCAAAATCCAGGTAATCATCAATCCGCTCTTGCATTTCTTCCACCCGGTCTCTGCGGGAAAGAATCTCGATGCACAGAAACGGCGGCTGTTGAACGATGGGTCCGCTGGGGGCCCCGCCCGTGAGGACAGCAATGTCCGGCACCCGGAAGCGGCCCGGCCTCACCTGTACGCGCTGCTCCGGCACCACGAGAATTCCCCATTCTTTCTCGCGATTCGATAGAAACCGGCTCAGTAGCATCTGTAACCGGCTATGGTCCCATTCGCCTACGTTTCTCTCCAGGAGTTCACCATCCAGGTACTCGCAGTCCGGTCGATAGCTGGTGTCCAGGTATTCGCTCACTGGCACGGTTATTGCACTTGACACAGCAATCGTTTCCTTTCTCTTATTGTCGGCCAAACGTTCCCCAGACTCCCACTTCAATTCGCCCGCCGGGTATACATCGCTATAAACTAAAGATAAATGGCCAGCAAGAACACGTTTGCGACGGCGGCTACGCTGCGCGTCGATGACAACGAGTATCAGATTTTTCGTCTGGATGGGCTGGAGAAGCATCCTACCCGAGCGAAGCTTTCGCGCATTCCTTACTCGATCAAAGTTCTGCTCGAAAATCTCTTGCGATTTGAAGATGGCCGAACGGTGAAGGCCAGCGACATTGAATACGTTGCCAAATGGGATCGCGCCACGCAGCCGCAGGAGATCCAGTTCCGCCCCGCGCGCATTCTGTTGCAGGATTTCACCGGCGTGCCGTGCGTCGTGGACCTTGCGGCCATGCGCGATGCGCTGAAAAAGATGGGAGCAAACCCTGAACTGGCGAATCCTCTGATTCCAGCCGATCTGGTGATTGATCATTCGGTTCAAGTGGATTCCTTTGGCTCTGCGCGTGCTTTTCAGGAGAATGCGGTACTTGAGTTCTCGCGCAACCAGGAACGGTACGCGTTTCTACGCTGGGGCCAGACAGCCTTCGGAAACTTTCGCGTTGTGCCACCCGATACCGGGATCGTGCACCAGGTCAACCTTGAATATCTAGCGAGCGTTGTCTTCAACGCCACGAACAAGGGTGTGCTGCAAGCCTACCCAGATACTTTGATGGGAACCGATTCGCACACCACCATGATCAACGGCGTCGGCGTGGTTGGCTGGGGAGTTGGCGGCATTGAGGCCGAAGCCTGCATGCTTGGCCAGCCGATTTCCATGCTGCTTCCGCAGGTAGTGGGTTTCAAGCTCAGCGGCCGCCTTCCGGAGGGAGCCACGGCAACTGACTTAGTCTTAACTGTAACCCAGATGCTGCGGAAGAAGGGCGTGGTGGGCAAGTTTGTGGAGTTTCATGGTCCGGGTGTAAGCGCGCTGTCGGTTGCGGATCGCGCGACGATCAGCAATATGTCTCCCGAGTACGGGGCGACCATTGGCTTTTTCCCCATCGATTCTGTTACTCTCGAATACCTTCGACTCACTAACCGGAGCCCTCACCAAATCAAACTGGTGGAAGCGTACGCCAAAGAGCAGGGGCTATTTCTGACACCACACTCGGTTGACCCGGTGTATTCGGATTCTTTGTCGCTGGACCTTTCGAAGGTGGTTCCATCGATGGCGGGGCCAAAGCGGCCACAGGATCGGATCGATCTACCGGATGTGAAGAATAATTTTCTTTCGGCGTTGGGCGGCAGCCAGAAGACGGCCGAGCTGTCGGTAAACAGCCATAAAGAGAAGATTCATGACGGTGCGGTGGTGATTGCCGCAATTACAAGCTGCACGAACACTTCGAATCCGTCGGTCATGGTGGCGGCCGGTTTGCTGGCGAAGAAAGCAGTTGAGAAGGGACTCACAACTAAGCCTTGGGTGAAGACTTCGCTCGCCCCAGGATCGAAAGTAGTGTTTGCGTACCTGAATGACGCGGGCCTCATGCCCTATTTGGAAAAGCTTAATTTCCACCTGGTCGGTTACGGCTGCACCACCTGCATTGGAAATAGCGGGCCCTTGCCGGATAATGTCGCCGCGGCGGTTTCGGAAGGCGATCTGAATGTCGCGGCCGTACTCAGCGGCAATCGAAACTTCGAAGGGCGCGTAAATGCGCTGGTGCGCTCCAATTATCTCGCCTCACCACCGCTGGTAGTCGCCTACGCAATCGCCGGCAGGGTCGATATCGACATCACCGCGGAGCCACTCGGTAAAGACGCTCATGGCAATGATGTTCACCTGAAAGATATCTGGCCGTCGCCGCAGGAAGTCGAGGCCGTGGTTGCGCACTCGGCGCGCACAGAATTTTTCGAGAAAGAGTACTCTGAGGTGTTTACCGGCGATAGCAGTTGGAACTCGCTGAAGATTCCCACGGGCAGTATTTACGACTGGAGCCCGGATTCCACTTACATTAAGCAGCCGCCGTATTTCGACGAATTGGTGGATCCGGCGCATTACGCAAAAGATATGTCCGGTTTGCGCGCCCTTGCGCTGCTGGGCGATTCAATCACGACGGATCATATTTCACCCGCCGGTTCGATTCCGGTGGATAGCCCGGCAGGGAAATATCTCATCAGCCTGGGTGTGAAGCGCGGTGACTTTAACAGCTACGGCTCGCGCCGGGGCAATCACGAAGTTATGGTGCGAGGCACATTCGCGAACATCCGTTTAAGGAACCAGATGGCGCCTGGTACAGAGGGCGGTTGGACGCGCCATATGCCGGATGGCGAAAAGATGTTCATCTACGATGCAGCGATGAAGTACAAGACAGAAGGCGTGCCTCTGCTGGTGATTGCCGGCAAGGAGTACGGCTCCGGTTCATCGCGCGATTGGGCCGCTAAGGGAACTCTTCTGTTGGGAGTACGAGCGGTGATTGCTTGCAGTTTCGAGCGCATTCACCGGTCAAATCTGTTGCAAATGGGCGTTCTGCCTCTCCAATTCGAAGATGCTGAGAGTGCGGAGTCTCTGGGTTTGACGGGCGAAGAATCTTTCGATCTGACCGGTGTTCCGGCCGCGGTCGCGTCTGCGAGGAATCCAGTGCACGTAACGGCCACATCTCCGTCTGGCAAGCAGACTGCATTCCAACTGAAGGCACGCATCGACACCCCGCAAGAAGCCGAATATTACCGCAACGGCGGTATTCTGCCGTATGTCCTACGGCAATTGATTGCGTCAGCATCTACGGCCGCCTGATCGCCCGATCCGATCCGCTCACCTCCTATAGACACAATGAAAAATCGCCCACCTCTGCTCGTAGCAGCAGGTGTTATCCATCGCGACGGGCAGATTCTGGTTGGTCAACGGCGGAAGGGAGATCGTCACCCATATAAATGGGAATTCCCGGGCGGCAAGGTTGAGCATGGCGAATCGCCGCAGGCAGCGCTGATCCGGGAACTGCGCGAGGAATTGCAAATCGAGGCGACCATAGGCAGCGAACTTGCCCGCTACGAGCATGATTACCCCGGCGGGAGCAGGGTGCATCTCCTATTCTTCGCAGTGCGTGAATTTGAAGGCGAGCCAACGGCGTGCGTCTTTGAACAAATCTGCTGGGCGGACTTGCATTCACTTCCAGCGATTGATTTCCTGGAAGGCGACTTGGATTTCGTCAGACGGCTGGCCCGCGGCGATTTCTCGCTGCGATTACAAAAGTGATACGTTGAACGAGATCACGGAGTTTTTTGACATGCCTCAATCTACAGAGTTGACCAATGCTTCGGGTGAAAGCCCATCCCGGCGGAGAATGATTGCCGATATGGCGGCCCTCGCCGGTTCGTTCATGATTGTTCCCCGCCACGTGTTAGGAGGTGCAGGATACGTGCCGCCCAGTGACAAAGTTACCCTTGCATCCATCGGCCTCGGGCGGCAGGGCCAAGCCGTCACGATGGAACTGCTAGCCCGGCCCGATGTGCAGGTAATCGCAGTTTGTGATTGCAATAAGGGGAGCAAAAACTATATCGAATACGGCAAAAATGATCTGCTGAATACGGCGCGAAAGCTGCTTGGGCCGGGCTACGAGAATTGGGGCGCGGATCTCGCTTCTCCGGGTGATATTCAATTGACTCCCGAAGTTTCCAGCAGCTTGGGCATGGGCGGACGCGATCCCGCGCGGCGTGTGGTTGAGGCATATTACGGCTCCCGAAAAGGTTCAGCGGCCGGTGCTTACAGCGGATGCCATGCCTATGGCGACTTCCGTGAGTTGCTCGACAAGGAACACGATTTGGATGCCGTTTACATCGCGACCCCCGATCACTGGCACGCCGCGATTTCCATGGCGGCGATGCGCAAGCGAAAGCACGTGCTGTGTCAAAAGCCGATGACGCACACCATTGGCGACTCGCGCCGGGTGGCTCAGATCGCAAAAGAAATGAACGTTGCGGCCGCGATAACTGTAAATAACCCTTCATCCGATGCCACGCATCTGATTACCCATTGGCTTGATGACGGCGCAATCGGGCGCGTACGCGAGGTTCATAACTGGTCCAGCCGCCCATTCTGGCCGCAGGGCGTTGAACGACCGGCGGCGGCAGACCCGGTACCGGAAGGTCTCGATTGGGATATGTGGCTCGGTCCGGCGCCCGAGCGTCCTTTCAATCGCGCTTATCAGCCGTTCGTGTGGCGCGGCTGGTACGATTTCGGCGATGGCTCTTTCGGTGATATGGGATGCTACAGCTTCGCCGGCGTGTTCAGCATTTTGAAACTGACGCCTCCCATTACGGTGGAAGCGAGTTCGAGCGATCCGTACCCCGAAACATTTCCGAAAGCATCCATGGTGCACCTGAATTTTCCGGCAAGCGGTCACCGTGGCGAGATCGCTATGCACTGGTACGATGGCGGGCTGCGGCCCGCACGCCCCAAGGGTTTGCGCGCTGAGGATCAACACTTCTTCGAAATGGGCGAAGAGAACGAAGGCATTATGTATGTCGGCGACAAGGGATTTCTGCTCGCCGGCTTCAACGGGAACCGTCCGCGTGTCTATCCGGAATCGCCTAAGTACAAAACGCCGGAAGTAAAGCGGGGGAATCGCCGCAGCGATCCGGCCATTGATCAATGGCTGGCCGCGTGTAAAGGCGGCCAGCCGCCGCTTGCAAACTTTCAAGCGGAGGCCCCTGTCACGGAAGCCTTTTTGCTTGGCTGCATTGCGCAACGATTCCCCGGACAGCTGATCGAATGGGACACCGCGAAGATGAAGATTACCAATTCCGACAAGCTAAACGCCTACGTCGATCCTCCGGCCCGCGGCAAATACAGCGTCTAGTCAAATTCTCGAAAACCACGTCCTCCACACGGTATCCACCATCGCGTGCGTGAGCGCCGGGGCCATTAGATTGCCGCCTTGCCTGAAAGCCGACCCGTAGAACCATCCCGCGATGGACGCCAGCGCCACGTAGCGCCAGTTCGGGAACGGCGCATGAAGAATATGGAACAGGCCGAACAGACAGGAAACGATGAGCTGTCCCTTCCACCAGGATTGCAGTGAGCCGGAGATCAGATTCTGCAGAAAGCCGCGGAAGAAGAGTTCTTCAAGCAAAGCGATAAACAAGAAGATTTCCAGGTAGTCGAGCCCGAATGAAGGGAAATTGCGCCAGCGAGGATTCCAGGCCGTGAAGTGCATGGCGAGACCAAGCGGGATGGCAATCATTGCAAAATAGACGAAATTGAGCGCCGCTGCTCTAAAGACTTTGGTCGAGACGGAGAAATGGTAGCCAAGGCCGGGGAGGGTGCGAAGGGAAACCCAACTCCATGAGGCGATGCCGATGAGATACAGGCGAGCCATGAAATCGAGATTCACGGGCACATTCCAGACGCCTCTCAACCGATGGAATAGAACGGAAGCGATCAACAGAATCGCTATACCCGCATCCTGCCAGCAGAATCGAGATATATCTCGAACCGGAAACAAACGGTACGTCGCGGCCATCGGTATCGCTAGAACGAGCAAACGAAGAATAGCGATCCAGCGAAAATCGCCCGTGCCCGCAGCGTAGATCAGGTAAGGCACGCACCAGAGAACAACCAGACCAAGGCTGCTGTAACGCCTATCCAGCCAGCGCCGCACCAACGCACGACTGCCACGGATGCCTGGAGCAATTACAAACGCGAGCAGAAGCATGAAGCAGCAGTAAATTCCCGAGGCGGAGCCGAGGGTCAACGCGTAGCGCCGGAGATATAGGGAAGCGATGCCGGCAAAAATGAGAGCGAGAAATCCGAGAAGCGGAGCGAAGCGCCAGCCATCCGCTGCATTCGTAGCGAACCTGCAAGATCGCGCCATCAAGGAACTATCAATGTGAAAGGGTTCACAACGCGAACACCGGCATACTGCTGTCCATCGTTGAGATCCTCGGAGTAAAGCGTGTGAGACCCCAACGCTTGTGCCGCCGAGAGAATGGCTGCGTCCCAATATGAGATCGCGTAGCGTGCTGAATGCTCAATGGCGATACGGACTAACCGATGGTCGATAGGGTGACAGGGGAATGAGGTTAGCTGCTCGATCCACTCCAGAGCTTGCTCGGCGGAAAGCGGCCGAACTGCTTTCTTCACTACGGTAACGAAAAATTCCTGCAAAACTTGCGCCGAAGTTCCAAAGTCCTCCGACTGAATCAAAGAAAGAGCGCGCCGGCGTTTACGGTCATCATTACCTGTCCCGACCGCGGCATAAACTAGAACATTCGTATCAAGAAAGACTTTGGCGGTCATGCAGGTCGTCGCGTTTCCACGTCTTTTTGCCAAGCCGGCCTTGTGATCGAGCGCTCAATTCCCGTAATCGCGAACGGGCACGATTAGCCCGGTCATTTTGCGCTGCGAGATTGGTCAAATAATCACGGACCAAGGCATTGACGCTGGAATTTTGCTCAGCGGCGTGCCTTCGGACGACTGCAAGCACTCTTTCATCGATGCTGAGTGTAATGTTCTTCATGAACACAGTATATGTGAAACTGTGGACTGATCTGATTGTGCCGCCTCAGCTGACGGCTGTTCGGCTTCTCAATCCAAATCGAAGGGCCGCTTCGGGGGAGCGCCCGATTTATCTTCCTTGGCCTGACGGAGTAGTTCTTCGAACTTCTTCTCGCGCAACTTTCCACTGGTCAGGTGGGAAGCGAAGCTCTTCTCGAACGCATCGTTGCGGCGATCGGCTTCCCCCTTCAGTTGTTGCGCAGCGATCTGAAGATCTTCAATAAGTGGCTTCCTTTCGGCTTCATGATGGTGGATGACGACTTGCAGTTCGGCATCGATCTGGAGCGTTGCGCCGCAACAAGGACATTTCACTTCGAACAGGGAGCTAGAGGACGCCATATCGGAATCGTAGCGCAGAGGAAAGCAGAAATTGGCCTGCGCTATCCTTCGACTGCCGCAATGGATTCGGTATTCCCCTGGCTCGCGCAATACGGGTATCCTGGATTGTTCATCCTGCTGATGTTCGGCATAGTGGGTTTGCCCGTGCCGGATGAGACGCTACTTGTCTTCTGCGGCTATCTCATCTGGAAGGGACGGCTGCATCCGGATCTGACTTTCCTGTCCGGTTTTCTCGGAAGCTGCTGCGGAATTTCGCTGAGCTACCTCATCGGACGCAAATTCGGACGAAAAGCAATCCATCGCTATGGCAAATATGTCCACCTCACCCCGGAGCGTCTCCATCGTGTGACGGGCTGGTTTCACCGCATTGGCGCTTGGGTTCTTACCATCGGCTATTTCGTTCCGGGAGCGCGCCATTTCACCGCCCTGGTGGCTGGCATCACGCACCTGAAGTATTGGAAGTTCGCAGGGTTTGCATATGGCGGAGCGGCAATCTGGGTGGCCACCTTTCTCACGCTTGGATATTTTGTGGGTGAGGGGTGGGAGCATGCGACCGCGGTAGTGCACCGTTACCTGCTCATTGGCTGCGCAGTGTGCGCGGTATTGGGCGCAATTGCATGGTGGATTCACAAGAAGCGAACCAGAAAAAAATGCGCCACGTGGTGATGAAAACGGAGCCGCGCGCATTAGTCTATAGGTAAGGTCTCGCTTGGCATGCTGGTTCGTATCCGCTGGAATAATCATCGTACTGAGGACATACCCCGGTTTCAGAGTCTGGCTCTGGCCGTTGCCTCACTGCTGGCGCCCTCAGCGCTGATGGCGTTCACCATCAGCGTTTGGAATCTTGCGGCTCATCTGCGCTGGACCGCCGATTTCTTCATTTCGCGCGGGCTATTTTCCCATTGGCAGGTCTGGCTGTTCACCGCCGCGCTCCTGCTCCTCGTGGCCTGGCTGTTGAACCGGTATGCCGGCAGCGAAGAGGATTATACGAAATAGATTCTTGCTTTTCATAAGTGAATACTGGAATTCGAATCTGTTTCCTGTAAGTAATTTCCGCGTTTTCCCTCCCGATTTTTTACCAGCTTCGGGAAACGAAGGCTCTTGCTCAATCACGTAAATACATCCGAAATCGTTTGTTCCTAGCATCCGGAACTTTCGGTATTCGACGTGCATCTTAAAACGCAGAGAAGGGCAGCATGCCTGAAACAAGAACATCCGCCATCGCAATACCCGCTGAACCGGAGCGCAGCGCAACCGTATTGCAATCTACCACTACTGTCCTATCGCGAACAGCGGCTTGGGCGGGTGATACGGCCCAGGAATTTGGAGCGCTTCTATCCGTATTAATGGGTCCGGCGGTCTTTTCCGCCTACGCATTCGCGTTCTGGAGTTTGGCCGCGAACCTGGGTTGGACCGATACCTTTCTCTTCGCCAGTGGTCCGTTATCCAATTGGCTAGTATGGCTCGGGATCGCAATCCTCATTAATCTTGCGGCAAGCGTTCTCAGACGTCACACGGAAGCCGATAGTTAATCTGCCTTATCGACACATATTTTTCGTCTATTCAGGCGTTGCAATTGGATACCGTCTGTTATCCTCGAATGAGGATTCCCGCAGTAGATGCCTTTCAGTTCGCGTTCCTACGTGAATCGCTACATTCCGTCGAACCGCTTTCCGCCTGGCCTGAAATGGCTCCTGATCGCCAACATCGGGGTCTCTGTTCTCGATTTCGTTCTCCAGGCCAGCCACGCTGACCTGTTGCTTCAGAACCTTGCGCTAGTGCCGGCTCAGGTCGTTCAGACTTTTGCCATATGGCAAATCGTCACCTACATGTTCCTGCACGCCGGCATCGGTCACGTGCTCTGGAACATGCTTGCCCTATGGCTCTTTGGCATCGAGCTTGAACGTACGTGGGGAACCCGGCGCTTTTTGCGCTTCTACTTTGCTTGCGGGATTATCGCGGGGCTCACAGTCATCGCGGCGGCCTATATCTTTGGCGGCGTGAATTTAAGTACCGTGGGCTCATCGGGCGCTGTTTACGGAATCCTGGTGGCCTACGCGGTCGTTTTTCCGGACCAGACGGTTTTATTCGGGTTCCTGATCCCGATGAAATCGAAGTACTTCGTGATGATTATCGGGGGCGTGATTTTTCTGCAGTCGTACATGGCCATATCGGGCGGCCGTGGATCCGGTATCGCTGTGATGGCTCACTTGGGCGGCTTGGTTGGCGGATACCTGCTTCTACGCGGCAAGCGCCTAAGGATGCAACTTGCTTACCCGGTTGTTACGTCCTATAAGGATTGGAAGCTCCGCCGTGCAAAACGCAAATTCGAGGTCTACCTCCGCAAGCGGAATTCCGATCGTGACCGATGGATTCACTAGACTGGTTCGTATAGCCCTTCATCCGGCAAGGTAGAAACATGAAGTATGGTTTTCTTTTAGCTGGCATTGCCGCTCTCAGCCTCAGTATCTTTACTCTGGTTCCTCTTGAGCTTAACGCGCAGGAAGGCCCGCAGCCACAGAGCGGCGATTCCGTTGCAAAGCCCAAAAAACCGGCTGGCGACACCACCGATACGACGGACCGTCCGTCGATTCCCTCGGAGTTTAAGAAACCCAAGGAAGTTCCGGCTGATACGCCGACATTTCGGGAGAACGCCACCACCGTAACCGTAAACGTCAGCGTTCTGGATGATCACAACCACTTCATCCCGCGTATCCCGACTGGCAACTTCAGAGTTCTGGAAGACGGCGTTCCCCAGCAGGTGACTCAATTCGGCCAAAGCGACGCTCCCATGACCATCTGCATGGTCATTGAGTTCAGCGGACGGTTTCAGGCCTTCTGGACCTACGGTTGGTACGAAACGCTGCAGGCCTCGTATGGCTTTCTAAGCACGCTAAAGCCCGATGACAATGTTGCGGTGGTCGCATTCGATCTTCACACCACAATCCTTTCCGATTTCTCACCGGATAAAAACAAAGCGCAAGAGGCTCTGGGAAGACTCAGGATTCCCGGTTTCAGCGAGTCGAATGTCTTCGATGCTCTAACCGATATGGCCGATCGCATGTCGAATATTGAGGGTCGAAAAGCGATTCTTTATATCGGAAGCGGCATCGATACGTTTAGCAAGCTCACGTTTGATAAGGCGCGCAGATCGCTGCAGGAATCCGGCGTGCCCATTTACACCATTAGTACGCTTCAGATCTCCCGTATTATGGCCGAATCCTATGGCATGAGCCCCATCGCGGAGATGGATTTTCTGCAGGCGGATAATGAAATGCGAACGTTCTCAAAAGAGACCGGCGGGTTGAGCTTTTTCCCGAGGTTCATTGCCGAGTATCCCAGCGTGTTTAATCAAATTGAAACGGCGCTCCGCGAGCAGTACACGCTGGCGTATCATCCCACCAATACCGCGCGCGATGGAAAGTTTCGTCACATCAAAGTGGAGCTGATCAATCCCGCCACGAATGAGCCGCTCCGGATTGTCAACCAGAAAGATAAGCCGATCAAGTATCAGATCATCGCACGAGCGGGGTACAAGGCTCCGCGCGCGGTCGAATAGTGACTGCGAAGCAGCAGCAGTTTCCCAAATCTAGTTGCGCTCTCCTGTCAAGCACTCAATCTATTGCTGTTTCATCTCGATAGCGATCCATTGACAGTTTCGTTCGCAGTCTGTTATTGTCGCTGAGTCTCGATGCGATCTGCGTGTTCAAGTCGCACTCAAATTCCGGCAGTCATCCTCCTCGTCGACGATAATCGTGATGGTTTGATTGCACGCCGCTCCGTGTTGGAGGAGTTGGGCTACAAAGTCGTTCCAGCCGGTTCTGGCTCGGACGCCCTAAGGGTGATCGAAGAGCACAACTTCGATCTAGTCATCACCGACTACAAAATGTCTCCAATGGGGGGTTTGGAACTCATCAAAAAGTTGCGTGAGCGAAGTTTTGGGAGTCCCATTATTTTGCTTAGCGGATTCGCTGATAGCCTTGGACTTCGCCCGGAGACAACCGGCGCGGATGTAGTGCTTCAGAAGAATGCTAATGAGATTGCCAACCTGGTTCGGCATGCGAAGCGGTTGTTGGGCCCGCTTCGGAAACCGGCTGGTTCGCATTTGCCCCCTAAGCGTAAGGCGCGTGGGGCCGGCTGAGCCAAGGGGTCCTGTCATTGCCGCTTGCTGACGCGCGCGGTTCCGCCAGTGCCGCTTGCTGGCGTGCGGTTCTGCCGGTGGTTGATATTTCATACTGATCACATGCTTGCTGTAAAGGCGTTCATCGCCTTCGGAGGAATGCTCGCGTGCTGTGCCGTCGCGCTTGCCGCCGGCTCTGCGTCATCACCGCTGCACAATCTGTCGCTGCGCGATCGCATTGCCCAAATGATCGTGGTTCGCGGATATGGCGATTACCCGCCCAGCACGAACGCCGAGTATGAAAGGTTCGCACACTGGATTCGCGATCTTCACGTGGGCGGCTTTATTGTCGCCGGGCGCATTCGAAACGGCAACGTGATTCCCGCCCAACCGTTCGAAATGGTGACCTTTATCAACCGCATGCAGCGTTTGGCCAGAACGCCGCTGCTGGTGGGCTCCGATTTCGAACGGGGAGCCTCGATGCGCGTCGCTGAGACAGCAAAATTTCCCTACATGATGGCCTTCGGGGCCGCTCATGACCTGGCAGCCACGCGCGAGCTAGGCAAAGCAACGGCTCGTGAAGCCCACGCGCTCGGCATCACTTGGGTGTTCGCACCCGATGCCGACGTGAACAACAACCCCGATAATCCCATCATCAACACTCGCTCGTTCGGCGAAGATCCACAGGCAGTTGCTGCCGAAGTGTCCGCCTTCATTGACGGAGCGCATGCCGATCCTGGCAATTACGTGCTGGTCACTGCCAAACATTTTCCTGGGCACGGCGATACGGCCGTCGACAGCCATCTGCAGCTCCCGCGGCTCGACCAACCTCGGGATCGCATCGAAACCGTGGAGCTTGTGCCCTTTCGGGCGGCCATTCAGCACGGAGTGGATTCCATCATGACCGCGCATATGGCCGTCCCTGCTTTCGAGCCGCAACCCATTCCGGCAACTGTGTCGCACAACGTTCTCACCGGGCTATTGCGCAACGAACTCGGTTTCAAAGGTCTGGTCGTGACCGACGCCATGGACATGCAGGCCGTCACATCACTCTATTCGCCGGGCGAGGCGGCCGTCCGGGCGGTCGAGGCCGGAGCGGACGTGCTGCTGATGCCAACGAATCCAGAGGCGTGCATTCGGGGAATCGAAGCTGCTGTCAAAAGCGGTCGCATCTCGCGGCGTCGCATCGATGAGAGCGCAGCTAAAATTTTGGCTGCGAAGCGAAGAACGGGCCTATTCCGTAGCCGTTTCGTCAAGCTCGATTCCATCACCGACGATCTGGAGGCCGCGAAGCTGGACGAACTCGCCCAGCAGGTCGCCAGACGCGCTTTTACCCTGGTGAAAGATGAGAAGCACTTGTTTCCTATCCCGAGTCCCGAAGCCGCATGCCTGACTGTAATGACCGACGGCGATTTCTCCGCTCGAGGCGAAATTCTGGCGGATGCCCTCCAGCGCCGTCTGCCCGGGCTGCAGGTTTACCAGGTGAACTCCAGGATGACGCCCGGTCTCTTGAATCTATTTGCCGCCGACGCGGCTCATTGTCAGGAAAATTATGTTGCGGCTTTTGTGACGGTCGCGGCCAACCGCGGAAGCGTCGCTCTGGAAGGGGCGCTAAACGACTTCATGAATACTCTGGTCCAAGGTCCTGCGCCGGTGGCGTTAATTTCGCTCGGGAGTCCCTATCTTTTACGCGATTTTCCCCAGGTCTCTTCTTATGCCGCCACCTTCAGTAGCGCGTCCAGTTCGGAACTTGCTGCCGCGCAGGCCATCCTGGGAGAGATTTCCATATCAGGCAAATTGCCTGTTTCCATTCCGGGCATCGCAAAAATTGGCGAAGGTCTCGATGTACCAGCAAAACGCGATCGGGCATCTAACGAAACGCAATGACACAGATCACCTGGCTTGGACACGCCACTTTCGAGCTACGCTTCGAATCTGGCGAAGTTCTCGTAACAGATCCCTGGATTGAGGGCAATCCTGCTTATCCGAAGGGCTACAAGCTGAAACGGGTGGACGCGATCTCCCTCTCTCACGCCCATTTCGATCACGCCAACGATGTGATCCCGCTCGCGAGTCAATTCCAGCCGAAGGTCGTGGCGATCTTCGAAACCGCTTCCTGGCTCGAAAAGAAAGGGGTCAAGAACACGGTTGGAATCAATAAGGGCGGCACGGTCGATCTCGGTTTCGTGAAGCTGACAATGACTCACGCGCTTCACAGTTGCTCAATAAAAGATGGCGACCAGCTCATCTATGGGGGAGAAGCCGCCGGCTACGTCTTGACTTTGAAGGACGGACGAAAGGCTTACTTCGCGGGCGATACCGCCGTCTTCTCCGACATGGCGCTTATTGCCGATCTTTACCAGCCGGAACTGGCATTTCTGCCGATCGGAGATCATTTCACCATGGGGCCGGAGCAGGCCGCGCTTGCGGCCCGTCTGCTTAAAGTAAAGCGGATCATCCCGATGCACTGGGGGACGTTTCCCGCGCTTACCGGCACTCCGGAAAAGCTGACCGCCGCGCTTCAAGGCCAGGATGTACAGGTTTGGACACTGCAGAAAGGCGAGCCAGCGCAGTGGTCCGAGGCGGCATCTAGTACTTCTGCACGATAACCTTGCCGAAGCCTGTCTTTCTTAGCTGTTCGCGGGTAGATGAAAGGTCGCCAACGTCACGAATCGGTCCGACAATCACCCGGTAGAGCTTGGTGTTGCCGGGGACCGGAACAGTGTGTGCCGGGAAACCCTTTTTGCGGAGGACCTCCGAGATGCCGGATGCTTCGCCGCGTGGAACCGCCGCTACCTGCAGGAACTCTTGCCCGCTTTGAGGAGTAAAGCTTACGGGAGTTGCCGTAGGCGCAGCCTCTTCCGCCTGACCCGCCTGCGCGGGTTTGTGCTTCGGCGAGCCAAGCGGCTGATCCATTTGATCGCCGGTCGCCGCATTTGCATCCGTTATGGCGCTGTCTGATGGCGAAACCGTGCGCGTTTCGCCGCCGGGTGGGTTTGCCGTTCCGCCAGTCGCCGGGTCTTTCGCCGGAACGGTTGCAGTTTCCAGCTTCTTCTCGCCTTTATCGCCTGCGCCGCGTCCCAACATGTACCCGCCGCCAAACGCGACGCCGATCAGGACCGCGACCAGAAAAAAAATACCTAGGAGCTGCTTGTTGCCAAGCAAAATCTCGGTTTCGCTTTCACTACTCCGCAACATTTGTACTTAAAATTGTACTGAAGTTTTTTCGGACTGAAAATAATCGTCGACAGGTTACTCTATCAGAGAAGCTATGCGCTCTTCGTACCGATTGATGGTGGCGGCGGGGTTGTTTGCCTTGCCGGCTGCCTGGCTGCCGTTGCATGCAGTTGACGCCGCCCGCGCCCCTGGAATCCTATTTGCGGCGGCGCCACCACCCGCCGGCTACAGCCTGCTGCCCGGGATGCCGCCCCTTCTGGATCCAAACAATGTCTACTCCGCTGATCGACCCGGCATGCTCTCGCCGGCCGTCAATGGCGTCCCTTACCGGGTCTACGTCCCCAACTCGAAGAGCGACACAGTCGATATTATCGATCCGGGCACCTATAAAATCATCGGACATTTTGCCTTGCCCAAACACTCAAAGCACCTGCTTGAGCCGCAGCACGTTGTCCCTTCGTGGGATCTCAAGAAACTCTGGGTCGCGCAGGATCTCGGCGACCAGTTGACCCTGATCGATCCCGCTACCGGCAAGGAGGGCGAAACCATTCATGTCGACGATCCCTACAACATGTACTACACACCCGACGGCAAGTATGCGGTTGTGATGGCCGAGCGCGAAAAGCGCCTCGACTTTCGCGATGCGCAGACAATGAAAATCGTCAATCGCGTTCCGGTCGCCTGCGAAGGCGTCAATCACGCCGACTTCTCACCGGACGGCACGTACATGATAGCGACCTGTGAATTTTCGAGCGAGATCATCAAGGTCGATGTCGCTCAACAGAAAGTGATCGGCCATCTTAAACTCGAGCCCAGAGGCATGCCCCAGGATTGCCGCCTCTCGCCGGATGGCAAGGTCTTCTACATTGCGAACATGGACGCCAACGGAGTACACGTCGTTGACGGGAATGCTTTTAAGCAGCTTGAATTCATTCCTACCGGCAAGGGCGCGCACGGTGAATACTTCAGCCGCGACGCGAAGTACATGTACGTCTCGAATCGCGGTGAAGGCACAGTGTCGCTGATTGACCTGGCAACCCGCAAAGAGGCGACGAAGTGGGTTATTCCGGGCGGCGGGAGCCCTGATATGGGTGGCGTTTCCATCGATGGAAAATCGCTCTGGCTGTCGGGGCGATACAACAACGAGGTGTACGTGTTCGATACCTCCAACGGCCACCTCCGCGCCCGCATTCGCGTGGGCAGGGATCCACACGGGCTGTGCGTTTGGCCTCAACCTGGAAGATATTCGCTGGGCCATACCGGAAATATGCGGTAAGCGCCTTACCGCTGACCGCTGATCGCTATTACACATGTCCGATTTCGTCCGGCTCCTGCGCCGGAACCGCAATTATCGCCACACCTGGATGGGCCAGATTGTAAGCGAGGCCGGCGATCATTTCAATAATGTTGCGGTTCTTAGCCTCGCGATTGAGAAGACACATAGCGGAGCGGTAGTCGCTGCGCTGATGCTGTCGCGAGCCGTTCCAGCCGTTGTGGCGGGACCGCTAGCCGGCGTTTTGCTCGACCGTTTCGATCGACGGCGGATCATGATAGCCAGCGATCTTATTCGCGGTGTCGTCGCGCTCGGGTTCATCCTCGCGCTGGGCTCGAGACAGACTTGGCCTCTGTACGTGCTCAGTGCGCTCTTGATGCTGGCATCGCCTTTCTTTACGAGCGGCCGCTCCGCAATTCTGCCCGTCATTGCGAGCGACGACGAATTGCACACGGCGAATTCGCTGACCCAGACTACCGGCTGGATGACACTGGCGATTGGGGCATTTATCGCTGGCGTTGCGGTTGGAAAGTTCGGCTATGCGTTCGCCTTTCTCCTGAATTCGGTCTCTTTTTTCTTTTCCGCGTTCTGCATCGGCAAGCTGCGCTCCGCGAACGGACATTTTCAGGTAGAAGCCCGCCGGCCGAACGAGACGAAAGATGCTCGCCCGTGGCGCGAATACTACGAAGGCCTGTCATACATCACTAGGACTCCGCTGGTTCTGGGGATTGCTTTAATTGCGGTTGGCTGGGCCAGCGGGGGAGGCGCTGCACAGGTCCTTTTCACGCTTTTTAGTGAACTCGTATTCAAGCGCGGCGCAGAAGGCCTCGGCCAATTGTGGGGGACGGCCGGAATTGGGCTTCTGATCGGCGGCATAGTGGGGAATTACCTGGGCAAACGAATTCATTTCGATGCTTATAAGAAGACGGTTTTCTGTTGTTATCTGCTGCACGGCGGCTCGTATGTGATCTTCAGTCAAATGCGCCACTGGGGATGGGCGCTATTCTTTATGGGCTTGTCACGAGCGACCGTGGCAGTCAGCTCTGTTCTGAATTGGTCGCACCTGCTAAAACATGTGGAAGACCGCTTTCGCGGCCGGGTATTTTCCACCATTGAAACGATGAACTGGTCGACCATGATGCTATCGATGCTGGCAGCCGGAAGCGCTTCCCAATACTTCACGATTCGCGCGATCGGGGCCGCTTCCGGATTACTCAGTTCTTCGACCGCGATTTTTTGGGGATGGGCGAACTGGGCGGACAGGCTTCCGGAGCCGGCATTGGAAGAAGAAGCGGAGGAGTGCGATCCGGTCTTCGTGAATGCGTAATTTGAATGTGTGCGGGCGCACCCAAAGAAACGATAGCGGCTCCTAAGTCGGATACCAGTACTGGCAGCTATCTCTTTGAGTCAAATAAAAAGTACCAAAGGTACTCAGAGAAGCAATGCTTCTTCCCATTTCATTATTGACACCCTGTACTCGATCCCATACAATTCAGCGGGAGATATACCATGAGTAAGCTATGGAGTAATTCGTTAGGTATTGGTATTTTTGCAGTCGGCTTGTCACTCTTGACCCCTCCAGCGCAAGCTGACCCGTTCCTTCCGGGAGTACAGAACCTCAACTTCCTTTCCTATACCGGAACTGCACCCAAGAATTACTTCACGAGCGTTAATCCGGTGGGATGGACCGGCGGTTCGGGGCTGATTTTCATCGATGCTCCTGGAACAGCCGATGACGGGAGTTACCTTTCGGTCTACAGCCCATTCCCCAAAAACAGCCCGGTAGGTGGGAACTTTGTCGAGGCGGATGGCAATCCGAGTTTTGAGAGTGGATTTAACCAAACGATTACAGGGCTCACGGTAGGAAAGACCTACACACTGAGCTTTTACCAGGCGGCAGGACAGCAACTAGGATTTGGAACTGGATTGGCCACCACGGAGAAGTGGGTTGTGTCGCTCGGCACCGCCGGGTTGAGTTTGAAAGGCGGCGGCCCGGTGGATCCCACCTACGGTCCGACGGACGTTTATTACAGCACAGATCCAACCGCATCGATTGCGACTTCTCAGCTGATGACCACGCCTTCCGGAGGCGTAACTCCATGGCAGTATGTCTCTGTCGACCTTACTGCCGACTCTACGACCGATCTGCTGAGCTTTTTGGCCTGGGGCGACAACGGCAGCACGATTAATCTTCCGCCGATCGTGTTTCTTTCCGGGGTTAATTCAGTGAATGTGACGACACCCGAGCCAGGAAGCGCATCGCTGTTCGCCATTATTGTGCTGCTGGGCCTTGGCGTAGCCATGTGGCGCCGGCGCGCGGCCATTCGGCGCCGCAGTGTGGAAAGCGTCTGATCACCCTCGGTACCATAAGCTTTGCCCGCTTTTCTGGATCTGCAGCATTTTTTGGCGTTCCTGATAAACGTGGGAAGGCTTTGCGCGTGGCTGTTGCTTCTCGCGCTGATCTTTCTTCCGCTTGAGCGGCTGTTCGCCCTGCATCCGCAGAAGTTCTTTCGGAAGGCGCTTGTTCAGGATCTTGGCTACTACTTCATCAGCGGCCTGGTGCCGGGTCTGCTCCTCGCTTTTCCGCTCTCGATCGTCGCATGGGCCGCCCACGCGATGGTCCCGTACGGCATGCAAGCCGCAGTCGCGGCCTGGCCGCTTTGGCTGCGCCTCCTCGTCGGACTCATAGTCGGCGAGATTGGCTTCTACTGGGGCCATCGCTGGACTCACGAAATCCCTTTTCTCTGGCGCTATCATTCAGTCCACCACAGCGCCGAGCAGCTCTACTTTTTGATCAGCTCACGCGCTCATCCGGTTGATAACGTGTTCACCCGGTTGTGCGGCTTGACCCCGGCTTACATTCTGGGCGTGGCGAGTCCCATAACTCCGACAGGGAGCTTGGTCCCGGTGCTCATTGTGTTAATTGCTACGAGCTGGGGCTTTTTCATCCATTCGAATTTGCGCTGGCGTCTGGGTCCACTCGAATGGCTAATCGCGAGCCCGGCGTTCCACCACTGGCATCACACGCTCCGCGAGCCGGTAGATCGCAACTACGCATCCATGCTGCCCTGGATGGATTGGATCTTCGGTACCTACTATTTGCCGAAACAATGGCCGTCGAGCTATGGAATTCAGGCGAAGCTGCCTGATTCGTTGGGCGGTCAACTGCTCTATCCCTTACTGCCCGAGTCGCCTCAAGGCGGTTTCACGAAACCTGAGGCGACCGAGTTATATAGGCCAGAAGCTTCGACGCTCCGCGAATCATGATTTTGGCAGCCAGCCGCTGAGTTGCTATTTGTAGAAGTAGCCTATTCCGCAGCATTATCATGACCCAAGGCCTACCCGAACCCTGGCTCCGTGGACCGATCGCAGGCATCCACCCGGCAGTGATGCCGGTTTTCTTTACGTTTACGCAGGTGCGTGAAGATCTGGCGAGGCACACCGCCGACCTTACCGAAGAACAGCTCTGGACGAAGCCGGCGAATGCTGCCGCTCCTGTCGGATTCCATTTGAAGCACCTCGCCGGAAGCGTTGACCGCCTTACGACTTACCTGGTTGGACATCAACTGAGCCAGGCGCAACTCGATTCGCTGCACCGGGAATCGGAATCCGGCCCGGGACTGGAAGAGTTGCTGCGCGGGGTCGACGAGTCGCTCGATGCGGCGGAAGAACAACTCCGCCAACTCAATCCCGATTCTCTTTACGAGTACCGTTCCGTAGGCCGGCGCGAATTGCCAAGTACCGTTCTCGGCTTGATCGTTCACCTGGCCGAGCACACGCAGCGCCATCTCGGGCAAGCGGTTACTACCATAAAAATGGTCCGGCACTCGGCATAACCTGACTAATTAACTCAGGATAAGTATTTTCGTCGGATTCTTATGATATCCGCTAATGCAGTCAGAAAGTCTCGCGGGCGAACTTTAGAACCAGCGATATCGACCCAGGTCTCGAGCGGATACTCGTAAATAATTTTCGCCATTCGTTCGGTATCGCAATTGTGGAATTTAAGATAGCGAGCGATGATTTCGACATCGAATACCCAACGTGAGAGGAATGGGTCTGCGAAGATGGCCCTGGTTTCGGGTTCCACTCGGAAAAGCTTGGCGCCGCATTGGGTGTCATAGATGGGCAGTTGTAGCATTGTCGATACAACAGTGGCGAAGATGCGGCCGAGATAATGGCGAAGCGCCCGGCGTCGTACGTCGCGGCCCAGAAGCTTCACCCGCGAGCCAAACACCATCTCAATACCTGCGCGAGCGTCGAAAACCTGCATAAACCGCGGAATGGCATCGAGAGGCGTAGCAAGATCCGCATCCCAGAACCCAACGATGCTCGGATGAAATTGATCCAGCGCGAGGAGAACACCCA
This sequence comes from Bryobacteraceae bacterium, assembly GCA_035475915.1. GTDB lineage: Bacteria > Acidobacteriota > Terriglobia > Bryobacterales > Bryobacteraceae > Bog-105. The sequence goes on along the minus strand of DATIMA010000071.1, from coordinate 8,797 downwards.
GCCGGACCGCTTCTGCCTTTCCGTGATTCGGCTTGCTCGGTAGAATCGTCATCCGATCTTCATAACCACGCTGCAGTTGATGGAGAACCTCCAGAGTGTTATCGCTGCTGCCGTCATCCACAAAAACTATGCGGATCCAAGGATTGCCTATGGCAAATCCGCGGAATGCCTCAATATCCAACCGAGCGCCTTCGTTAAAGCAGGGTACGACCAGGCACACTGAGCATCCAATGGCTGCGCTTTCCGCCGCAGGGCGGTTAATCATTAAGCGGCAACCGAATGGTCCTGCCTTCCTTGGCGGAGCGCCGCGCCGCATCCAGAATCTCTGTTACCAGCACATTTGTATCAAGCGATGAGAGGGTATGGTCGTCTTTGATTTGACCGCCTATGAGAGCGGCGAAGTAATGCAACGAATCATCATATGGGGGAGGAAGCGGATCAGGCGAGCTCACCCGCGATTGCGTTTCATGCTCCCGCCGAACATCAATCTTGTCGCGCCGGATTGTTTTCGCGTATCCAGTCCTGCCGTAGACCTCCATATCCTTCCGATCGAATGGCCAGTTCCACGAAGCCTGCAGAATGGCAACCGCCTTTGGATAGGTAAGAATCACCGTCGCTTCATCATCCACGCGGGGATAAATCTCTGGCTTGATCTGCTGGGTAACAGCCGTTACGGTCTGGGGAGATTGCCCGTTTGCCAGCCAGGTTGCTAAGTCGGCTCCGTAGCAGCCGAAGTCGAACAGCGCCCCTGCGCCGTTCAGCTTTGGGTCCGTCAACCAGCGGAAAAATTCTGGCTGGACCCCGATTTCCTTTGGCCCGCTGTGTCCGTCATGAATAACAACCCTTCGGAGGTCTCCCAGCGCGCCCTTATTGAGGAGATCGTATGCCGCTCGGTTGCTTGAATACCAGGTGGTTTCATAGTTCACAAGGACGTGAATCTTGCCGGCGCGGGCGGCATCTTCCATCGCTAGCGCGTCCCTGTAACTAAGGGCGAGCGGCTTTTCCATCATGACGTGCACGCCATGAAGCGCGCACTCTTCCACTATCTTTCGATGGTCGAACGTGTTAGTGTATACCACCACGGCAGGCGGGTGCGCTTTCGAAAGCATGGCGGACAAGGAAGGGAAGTATAGGGCCGGATCCAGATGATAGCGCGCGGCGTACTTATCGAAAAGTTTTCGGTCCGGCTCCGCAATGCCGGCGATCTGAACATCCGATCGTTTGAGGGCGGAGTTGAAAAAGCCGGCTACATGCCCGTGTACCAATCCCACGACTCCGACCTGTAAAGGGGGCGCGGCGAAAGAAGGGGCACAGGCAGCGGTGGCAAGCGCGGCCCAAAAGCGAGTCCACGACCAGAATGTGTTCATATGTTTACACTGCGTAAGCAACTGCTTGTCGAATCAAGCTCATGATATAAGAAGCGCGGGCAATTGCCGGCCAACCATTTGACAATTGTGATTTTCAGTACGCTTGTTCTTTTCGCAGCCGCCGCGCTGCCATCCGCGCCAAAGCAGAACCCGCTTCTCGAAGAGGGCTACCGCGATATGTATAATTTGCGGTTCGAGGCCGCGCACCAGATTTTTCACCGCTATGAGCAGCAGCACCCGAAAGACCCGATGGGTCCGGCTTCCGACGCGGCGGCATACCTCTTCTTCGCGTTTGATCGCTTGAAAATTCTTCGCTCGGATTTCTTTACCAAGAACGGCAATTTCAGCGAGAAGAAGGAATTGAAGCTGGATCCGAACGTAAAACACGATTTTGAAGCAGATTTGAGCCGCAGTAAAGAATTAGCAGAATCAATTCTCCAGAAGTCGCCTAATGACACAAACGCCCTACTCGCAACCGTGACGCGTATCGCCCTGCACGCCGATTTCGCAGCGTTGATCGAGAAGCAGAATATCCAGGCATTGAAAGAGATCAAAGAGGCGCAGCGCGAAGCCGATAAACTGCTCGCGATTTGTTCCGATTGCTACGATGCGGATCTGGCCATCGGTGTGGAGAACTATCTGTTGAGCCAGAAGTCTGCCCCCGTACGCTGGTTTCTGACGCTGACTGGTGCGCAAGCCGACAGGCAAGTTGGTATACAGAAACTCCGGACTGTGGCGGAAAAAGGGCGCTATTTCCGGGCGTACGCAAAAGTGCTGCTGGCGATTGCCGACTTGCGGGACGGAAACAAACAGGAAGCGAAGCAGTTGCTTGTAGAACTCGCGCGCGAGTTCCCATCCAACGATCTGTTCAAAAGCGAGTTGGAAAAGCTAACCTGAGCCGGCTGCGCCCTTGGCTGTCGAACTGGCTTTTTCTACTCGCTCGCTAGCCGCAGGCGTAACGATTTCCGCATCGGAAGGCCCCGTTGCATCAGACGCGAGGCGAACCATTTTACGTGGGCTTTTGTCCCGATGGGACCCATACCGGCATGCGAAGGTTCTGGTGAATTCGGCGCCCAGAAAAAAGATCTGGGCCGAATAGTAGACCCAGGCAATCAGCACCACGACGGAGGCGGCAGCCCCATAAGTGGACGTGTAACTGGCCCTTCCAAGATAAAGGCTCAACAGCTGCTTTCCGATTGTAAAGAGCAGTGAAGTGACTGCCCCTCCAAGGAGCACGTCGCGCCATTCAATGTGGATATCGGGCATCACCTTGTAAATGGCGGCGAAAAGGCCCGCGATCACCAGAAACGAGAAGATCGAACTCCCGGTATCCAGCAACGCTGTCTCAAGGCCCGGAAACGAGGGGACGAACTTCCCGAGAGCATTAATCCAGGTGCTGACGGCCAGAGACACGATCAGCAGGAATCCAACCCCCATCACAATCGCGAATGAAAAGAGGCGTCGTTTGATGAAGCCTTTTACCATCTGTATGCCGCTTGTGTCGCTTTCCGGCACATCCCAAATCGTATTCAATGCGGACCGAAGCTCAGTAACCACGCCAGAGGCGCTGAATAGCAGAGTCGCTATTCCGAAAGCAGTCGCAATTACGCCATGAGTGGTATTACGCGAACCCGCGATAAACGCCGCCAGCGCGTCGCCCGCCGTCGGCCCGACCAGTGCCCGAACCTGCTCCACTGTCGTGCGTCGGGCCATCGAGTGGCCAAACACCAGCCCCACAATCGATATCAGCACCAGCAATAAGGGCGCTAGAGAGAGAAGCGCGTAAAAGGCGAGCGAGGCTCCCAGTCGCGTAGCGTTGTGTTTGTTCCACTGATCGAAGCTCTCGCCCAGCAGCGACTTGATGTCTCGCCAGCGAATCCGTTTCAGTGGCTTGCGATACCACCGTGCCCCTCCGGCAGGCGTTTTCAACTCACTGCCCTGTGCCTCCAATACTGGCTTATAATGCTCCCCTGAATGCATCCGCACTCAGTTGGACGCTTCGCGTGCAGTTCTATTTCGAGCAGCCCGGAATCCAAGCTCCTGGTTTTACCTGAAATAATAGGCTTATGCGGGAGTTCCGTGTATTCATAGCCCTGACGGTTTTCGCTGCATCCGCCGCGGCGGTCGCTCAGCTCAAGACGTTAAAGCCGGGATGGAATCTTTTCAGCCCGCAGCAGGACGTGCAACTCGGCCAGGAAGCCAAAGCGGAGGTGGACAAAACGAAGCCGATTGTCCACGATTCCAGGATCGACGCCTATATTGCCGGACTCGGGAAACACCTCGCAGCTTCGCCCCGGGCCGGCAGCTTCCCGTTTACCTTTCAGGTCATCAACGACAAGAGCATCAATGCGTTCGCGCTGCCCGGCGGTCCTGTGTTCATCAACACAGCTACCATCACCGCGGCACAGAATGAGGCGCAACTGGCTGGCGTTCTCGCCCATGAGATGTCACACGTCGCTTTGCGGCACGGCACCCACGAAGCCAGCAAAAGCCGCGCCGTGGAACTGATTGCCGGATTGGCAGGCGCAACCGCGGGGCAGAGCATGCTGGGTTCACTCGCCCGCGCGGGCATTAATCTCGGCGCCAATTCCGTCCTGCTGCACTACTCGCGTGATGCGGAAAGCCAGGCCGATTACAACGGCGCAGAAATCATGGCAGAAACCGGATACGATCCGGTTGAAATGGCGCGCTTTTTCCAGTTACTCGAAACCAAGGGCAGCGAGGGCCGCATCGCACAGTTTCTTTCTGACCACCCCACGCCGGGCAATCGCGTAAAGGCTGTGCAAGAAGAAGTCAGCTATATGCCGAAGCGAGATTACAAAACCGATTCTCCGGAATTTCATCGCATTCAGGCCTTGGTGAGGGCTTTGCCGCCAGCTCCCACTGCTCCCCAGGCCACCAAACCTGGTGAATGAACTCGGGCGAATAACTCAGGTTCTACCCGGCCCTTAGCGGCGGGTCAGTTTCTGTAACGCCCACAGCGGCAAAAAGCGCGGCGTAACCAGCAAGTATCGCCTCCACAAACGCCGGGGTTCCATGAGGAGGCGGAATAGCCACTCCAGGCCACAGCGCTGCATCCAACCGGGTGCTTGCCTGGTGCGTCCGGTGTGAAAGTCGAAGGCCGCGCCGACACCAATCATGGTAATGCCCGGGAAGCACTCGCGGTGCTCATACATCCATCGCTCCTGCTTAGGCGTGCCTATTCCGACGAAAACCACGTCGGCGCGCGATGCGCGAATCATTTCTGTAACCTGCTCTTCCTCAGCCGGCGTCAATGGCCGGAACGGCGGGGAGTACGATCCCGCAATTGACAAACCGGGGAATCGTGTACGCAGGCGCGACTCCAGGATCGGCAGCCCTTCTTCATGGCCGCCATACAGAAAAATTCGTAAGCCGGATTGTGCCGCGCTCGCGCAGATTGCAAGCATTAAGGTCGGGCCATACACCCGCCGCTGGTTCTTAGCGCCGAAGGAGCGAAGTGCCCATACGACCGGCATACCGTCTGGGGTCGCGATATCCGCTTCATTCAGGATTTTCGCGATCTCAGGGTCATCGTGAGCGGTCATGATTCCGTGCACCGACGTAACGCAGATATAGCGCGCAGACCGGGTGGCGCCTTGCTCGCGCTCGGCAGCCCAGCGCGTGCACAAAGCGATGATCTCCTGGTAGCTGGTCTTGCTGATGCCGGCGCTCACGATCCATTGCTTTTCCGGGACCACTCCGCGATTGACTCCTTATCAGTACACTGATTCTTGGAGTATAGACTTTGAAAACGACTCTGATCTCTATCGCGGCGCTCGCTACTGCTTCTTTTTGTTTGCTCGCAGGCGATGCGGGAAGCCTTCGTAAAGCGCCGGAACTTGCTTTCACTATCCCGGGGCAAGGCCAGAAACTACTCAGCCAGTATCGCGGCAAGGTGGTTGCGCTTGAATTCATTCTCACAACCTGTCCCCATTGCCAGGCTGCTTCGCACGTTATGACCCAGTTCCAGCAGGAGTACGGGCCGCGCGGTTTTCAGGCTCTCGATCTCGCAATCAACGCCCTGGACGAAGGCCGCACCGAGGCGCAGGCGGGTCAGATCGTCCAGGCATTTACCCAGCAGTTTCAGGTCGGCTTTCCGGTTGGCTTCATACCCCGTGACCAGATGATGTCTTTTATGGGGTTCAGTCTCGCCGAGCGGATGGTGGTTCCCCAACTGGTTCTGATTGACCGCAAAGGCTACATCCATTACCAGACACCCGCCTCGGATGCTACTGACGAATGGGAGAAACTCATGAACGATAGCGCGATTCGCCAGCATATCGAGGAGTTGCTGGCCCTGGATAACTCAACCGGCAAGCGTGTTTCGCGCACGGCGCACCGGACAGCACGCTAATAGTCTAAAAACCGGCTGACCGCTGGTCGCGGCCTTCCCAGCGTCGCGTGATAAAACGGGGCCATGCGTCTCGCCATTCTGCTGTCCCTCTCTATGGCGCTCGGCCTGCAGGCCGCATCGCCGGCGGAAGCCAATCTCGAAGTCGTTCATAGAATCAAGACCGAGGCTTTCGACCATTCGAAAGTCATGGAGCAGCTTGCTTTTCTGACAGACCTCTACGGCCCACGCCTGACTGCTTCTCCCGAGTTCCAGCAAGCAGCCGATTGGGCCATGTCCCGGCTGAAGCAAGAGGGCATCTCAAACGTCCACTCGGAAAAATGGGGGCCGTTTGGAAGAAGCTGGTCGCTCCAGTCCTACACCTTGGAGATGGTGGCGCCCCGGTACTCGCATCTGGTTGGTGCTCCCTTGGCCTGGAGCGCGCCGACCGCTGGGCCGCTGACGGGCGATTTGCTTTTCGCCCCCATCATCCCCGCCCCAAATCGGTTCGACCTGAAAGCCGCCAGGCAGGCCTTGCAGGAATATGAAGCGGAGTGGAAAGGGAAACTCAAGGGGAAGATCGTGCTGATTTCCGAAGCGGATACGCCGAAGCCCACTACCACACCCCTCTTCCGCCGCTATACCGAAGCGGAATTGGCACAGATTGCGCAAGCGCCCGAGCCTACTCAGAAGCTTGCCATTACTTCCATTGATGAGTTGAAGATTCCACGCGCCGAAGAGGACGCGCGTAAATACTTCCAGAGCTTACCTAACGCGCTCATCGATCAGTTTTTCGATGCGCGTACCGGACTGCTTACCGACGAGGCAAAGTTTTTCCGTGATGAAGGTGTTTTGGCCATCATTCGGGCGGATGCTCGCGCTCACAGTGGCCTGCTTTTCGTGGAGGCTGCGGGATCGCACGAAAGCAAGGACCCGATGGCCCCTGCCACCTTTGTCGTTACCGAAGAGCAGTACTCGCGCATGGTCCGGCTCCTTGAGAAGAAGCAGCCCGTATCGGTGCGACTGGACCTGGAAGTGAAAGCTTCCGATCACGATGTGGACGGCATGAACCTCGTCGGCGAAATTCCCGGGCAAACCAAGCCGGATGAGATCGTTATGATCGGGGCGCATTTTGACTCCTGGCATAGCGCGACCGGAGCTACCGACAATGGCGCGGGGAGTGCCGTCATGATGGAAGTGATGCGTATCCTGAAGACGCTTAACCTCAAAATGGATCGCACCGTGCGCATCGGCCTGTGGAGCGGGGAGGAGCAGGGATTGTATGGCTCAAAGGCGTACGTCAAAGCGCATTTCGCCGATCCAAAAACCATGCAACCCAAACCCGAATACGCCAAATTCGATGCCTATCTGAACCTGGATAACGGCAGCGGAAAGGTTCGGGGAATTTACCTGGAGGGGAACGATGCCGCCCGCCCGTTATTCGAGCAGCTCTTGCACCCTTTTCACGACATGGGCGTCACGACAACAACCTTGAAACACACCGGCGGCACAGATCATTTATCGTTCGACGATGTCGGCCTGCCGGGCTTTCAGTTCATTCAGGACCCGCTCGATTACGGGACAGTCACGCACCACTCGGACATGGATACGTACACGCACGCGGTTCCGGAAGATTTGATGCAGGCATCCGCTGTTATCGCCACGCTGGTATATGACATTGCCAATCGCGACGAATTTGTGCCGCGCAAACCGATGCCCGCGGCTCAGGCCAAGTGAGCTAATGGAAGTTCGTCATAGACGCTCACTTCACAGTCGCGGTTCTGATTAATCAACTCGGCTGCACGGTTCTGGCCCTGCGCTCCTGCCATTCCTGGCTGTTGAGAAGCTTCGGGCCCATTTCGATCAGGCGCGGCAGAAGATCGAAAACCGCAGCCGGTGTCCATGGAGCCCCTAGCCGGGTCTTCAGCCCCGCCACATTCAGGTCTTCGGCGATCTCGGTGATCCGCCTCTCTTTGACGATCTTTTCCAAAATCAGCAGCAGAACGGTTGTCTCCAATGGATTCTGTTTCAGCTGCAGGCCGTCCGTCGCGAACTGCAATCCGTAGGGAAGCTCTTCTCCTTCAAGGGCCACCTGGAACGGCTCGGCGTTTTCCAGCTGGTCCGGAATCTCCCGCACCCACTCGATCGCGCGCAAACTCCAGCCTTCCGCTGTCTTCCGCACAAAGTATTCTAAGGTTACTTGCCCGCTGATCAAATCGCGGCTGCGCTGTATCACAAGAATTCCCCTTTGCGCTTCGTGATCAGCAGCTAAGATGCCACTTGCCTGCGCATAAAGTCGCTGAAAACAGCTCAATCTGCGTTTTCGAGCATCCGATTTTGGGAACGCCCGTCTCGCCGCTGGGATTCCATGCCTGACGCTAGACTGAAGGCGCATGCATACCAACGCACTGATTGACGAAAAGAGCCCGTATCTCCGCCAGCATGCGCACAATCCGGTCGAATGGCTGCCGTGGGGCGATGTCGCGTTTGAAAAAGCACGGCGGGAGGACAAACCCATCTTTCTTTCCATCGGCTATTCCACGTGCCATTGGTGCCATGTCATGGCGCACGAATCGTTCGAGGACCCGGCGACCGCCGAAGTTCTGAATCGCGATTTCGTCCCGATAAAGGTGGATCGGGAGGAGCGGCCCGATGTGGATCGCATTTACATGCTGTTCGTTCAGGCTTCGAGCGGAAGCGGCGGCTGGCCAATGTCCGTCTGGCTTACGCCCGATCTGAAACCATTCTTTGGCGGGACGTACTTCCCGCCCGATTCCCGTTACGGGCGGCCCGGATTCCGCGATGTTCTGGAGCATCTTGCGCGCGCCTGGAAACAAGAGCGCGAGCGAGTCGAATCTTCCAGCGAAAGTGTGGCAGAGCAGCTTCGGTCGATTACAGCTTCCGCGAAAACTGGCGCAGCGCCCGATCTGGACCTGTTTGGCTCCGCGTACTGGCAATTCCGAGGGAGCTTTGATGCCCGCTGGGGCGGCTTTGGAACCGCCCCGAAGTTCCCGCGGCCGGCGGTCCTCAGTTACCTGCTTCGTTATTTCGCTATCGAGAACAATTCCGAAGCGCTCGA
>DATIMA010000070.1:0-26467 GCA_035475915.1 Bryobacteraceae bacterium | reverse complement strand
GAAGACGGCTGCTTTGGCGCTGGGAATTCCGGTCCATCAGCCAGAGCGCATCCGCCGCCCGGATTCTGTCGAACTGCTCCGAAATCTCGGGCCGGAGATCATGGTGGTAGTTGGCTACGGGCAGATCATTCCGCAAAACATGATCGACTTGCCGCAGCGCGGTATCCTCAACGTTCATGCGTCATTGCTTCCCAAATATCGAGGAGCCGCGCCCATTCAGTGGGCCATTGCGAACGGCGAAAGGGAAACTGGCGTGACAGTTATGCAGATCAATGCGGGGCTCGATACCGGCGATATGTTGCTTAAGGCCGCCACCGCGATCGGGCCTGCCGAAACAGCCCCACAATTGAGCGCGCGGCTTGCTCCGCTGGGCGCTGGACTCCTGCTTGAGGCCATACGCAACATCTCGGCGGGCACAGCGCATTGGCAGAAGCAAGACGAAACGAAGGCTAGCATCGCGCCCATACTGAAGAAGGAAGATGGTCTGATTGACTGGTCGCGGCCGGCGCGCGAGATCTACGATCGCCTGCGCGGGTTCACGCCGTGGCCCGGTGCATACACGAGTTTTCGCGGTCAGCAGATGTCGCTTATTGCTGCTCTTCCGCTCGAACATATGCCTCTGAACCCCACTGTGCTGAAAACGGACAAGCGGCGTATCTTTGCCGGATGCGGCGCTAACACAGCACTGGAATTGTTGGAAGTACAGCTCGCCGGCAAAAAGGCCATGTCAGCAGAGGCCTTTCTCAACGGGTATAGACCAGGCGAAGGCGAAAAGCTTGGAGATCAGACTTGAACCTTCCATTAGGCTATCGATATGCCGCCACATACGCCGGCATCCGCAAGCAGGAGAAAGATGACCTCGCACTGATTGTCTCCGACAGGCCCGCCGAAGCGGCCGCCGTGTTCACTCGTAATGTAGTGCAGGCCGCTCCGGTCCAACTCTCGCGCAGGCATTTGAAGTCGGGCAAGGGCAAAGTTTCGGCTGTCCTCGTGAACGCGGGTAACGCGAATTGCGCTACTCGAACGGGCGCTCACGTCGCGCTTGCATCGTGCAAAGTTGTCGCCAAAGCGCTCAAAACGAAAACGCGATATGTTCTTCCAGCATCAACGGGAGTGATTGGAGTCGAATTAGACCCGAAGCTGATCGCAGATGCAGTGCCGAGGCTGGTGTCAGGACTTTCTTCCAACTTTGAATCCGTTGCTGAGGCCATTCTGACCACGGACACCCGGGCAAAGGTTGCCTTTGATGAGGTACGGTTCCACCGCGGCGTTGTTGCGGTTGCCGGGATGACCAAGGGGTCGGGCATGATTCACCCCAACATGGCCACGACGCTTGGATTCGTTCTCACGGATGCGGAGGTGCCCGCGAGCGATTTGCACCGCATTCTGGTTGATGGAACGGATCGCTCATACAACTTGCTGAGCGTCGATGGCGACATGTCCACCAACGATATGGTCGCGCTGCTGGCGAACGGCGCGGCTAAGCTGAGACCTAAGGGGAAGGAATGCAATCTTTTAGGCGAAGCGATCGGCGGGGTGATGGAGAGTTTGGCCAAACAGATTGCGGCGGATGGAGAAGGCGCACGAAAACTGATCGTCGTGCGGACTTCGGGCTTCCGCAATGCGGATGGAGCACGCAAGGTGGCACGGGCGATTGCAAATTCACCTCTGGTTAAGACTGCCATAGCGGGGAGCGACCCGAACTGGGGTCGAATTCTGGCTGCAGCCGGATACTCTGGCGTCCGTTTTGATCCGGCCGAGGCCGATATCTTTCTGCAGGGCGTGCCGGTTTGCCGCAGGGGCGTCGGCGCGGATTTCGATGAGCCTGATTTGAAACAGAAGCTCGACGGCTCCGAAGTTCACATTCGCTTTGTACTCAGTGGCAAAGGCAAAGGTGAAGCTCGCTTCTTCACTTGTGACCTGACCGAGGGATACATCCAGATCAATGGCAGTTATCGGACGTAAATCTCGCCTGCTTACGGGCTTATTCTGGAGCGTTCTGATCCTTGTTTTGCCTCTGCTCCAGGCTGATGACAAAGAGGACGCGCGTGAAGCAATCAGCTATGTTGCCGCGGCGCTTACCACGGGCAATACGGCCGATGCAATGACGCCATTCGACAAATCATACCCGAACTACGATAAGCTACGCAGCTATTTCGCTGGGCTTACGAGCGCGTTTCAGGTTGTGAGCGAGATCGAGATTACCGGCGAGCAGCGTGACAAGCAGCAGATGGAGCTAAGCGTTCATTGGGCACTTACGCTTAGCGACCGGCAGGCGAACTATACCCAGAATCGTGCCGCCGATATAGATGTCAAACTGAACCGGTTGAAGGGCAAGTGGAAGATTGTGAGTCTCGAACCGATCGAATTCTTCAACCCAGCCGCCAGGCGCGCTAAGTAAACCGATCACGAATAGAGCAGGCTTCGCAGCTCTTCGTAGTTCTGGCGGGTCACGAGTTGCGGTTCGATCTGCAGACGCGTGTAACTTTTCATTTCATCAAGCTCGGCGGCAGAGGGAACACGGGGGCTCGCAACCATTAGTCGGCCGGACTCGACATTAAAAGGCACCACGCCGAACCGCTTCTCCAGATGCGCGGGAAGACTGCGGGCCACGCGCGGTTTCACCCGGCGATGGTCCACCCGCGCGGACGGCACGCCCGACTGCAGGCTGAGGGCGCTGCACAGTTCTTCATCGGAGAGGGTCCCCTGCGCAAGCAGATACTCGGCGAGATCGATGCCGGGGGGCATCTTGTCTTTTGCCTGAAGCAGTTGCTCGTGAGTAATGTACCCGCAACTCACCAGCACATCGTCGAGTTCGCGCCGCTGCAGAAGCAGTGCCTCCCTGCTTGGGTACGCGTGCTCGGTTTTGAGCCAGACCAACGGCTTCCGCGCAAGCCTTGCTCGTGCGTAAACCCACATGGCGGCAATGGAAGCGCAGCCATTCACGAAATTTCCGTGGAAACACCGCAGCGGCACACCCGCGGCAAATGCCCATCCATACAGCTTTCCGACACAGTGCATGCGGATCGCGAGCCGAATACACTGCAGAAGCAAGGTAAGCGAGCACAGAGCGGCCACCCAGGGATTTTCGATTGCAAACAGCCAGCGCCGGTGCGCGGCCGTGCTGGCAAGCAGATCCACCATACCGATGCCAAACAATATGTTGACCAGAAAGCTCAGTGGATTGGCAAGTAAGCCTTTGCGATCGCGCCAGAACCAATAGCGGGTCCAGCAAGGCCCGTTCCACCCGTTGCGCTCCCAGCACTGCAGGACGATGCCCGTTACCCATCGGGTTCGCTGGCGAATGGCCGAACTCGCCGTGCGGGGAAAGTATTCCCGGGTGACGACAAGCCCGCGCTCACCGCGACACAGAGGGACGAACGTCTGCGGATATCCGGCGCGATGAATGCAGACTCCGATTTCGTAATCTTCCGTCAGACTGCGCGCATCGAAAACCACATTGTGCCGCTCGGCCGCCAGGTCTTCAAGAATTTCGCGCGCGAAACCAGTTCCAACTCCGTTCGAGGGAATGAACGATCCGCTGAGCTGCCGGGCGGGCATATCGATGGTTTGAAACTCAGCGAATTCGTCACAGTAGACTCCATGGGTTACTTCGTGGATTCGAGTTTCCAGCGGAAGCACAGGAATTTGTACCATCGCGTAACGGGAGCGCTCCCGGTTAATGGTTGCAAGCGAGTCTGGATGGATCAGGTCTTCGGCGTCGTGCAGCACCACGGTATCGAACCGAACCGCGTTATGATCTTCATGCAGCAGCATCCGCTGATAAATCCAGTTGAGGCAATCGGCCTTTGATGTGGGGCCGGGGTGGGGGCACTCGGCGACGTGCACGTTCCGGAACACCCCAGCTAGCTTACGAGTGGCCGCTACAGTCGCCTGGTCGTTCGGATATGCGCCGACAAACACGTCGAAGTTCCGGTACCGGATGGCCGACAGGTTGTGCCGAACCATTTTTTCAATGACGTCCGACTCCTTCCATCACGGAATGAAGATCGCGATTCTGCGCTCGTCAGTGACGGTGGAGCAGGCGTTTTCGCCTGCGCCTTTATTTCCAATACGCTTCCATGCACAGATCAGAACGGGAACCAGGTCGTCCAGGCCGCTGACGAGGAGGATGATCGCCAGCGACCCGGCGATCCAGGGCCAGTAAGCGGTAAAAGTGATAACGATTTCCGGCGTGCCGTCCGGAACAAATGCGCCAGCTAGCAATAACGCACTATCCTCCGCTGTAAAAGTGGCGGCACGGATACATGAATCGCAGAAGATTCTTAGATTTTTCCGGCTCTGCCGCCACTCGATTACTTGACCGACTCACGATTGGAACGCAGCGATTGGACGTCGTTCAACCAGCTGCTTCATGAGCTGATTGGCGGTGCCATCCGTCGCCATACATTCACGCAGTGGGAGCTGGAGTTACTACTCGACCTGCAGATGTCTCGAATCCGGAAATCATCGCGGTCCGAGGTCCTCCGGCGTTATTTGAGAGCAGTGCAGCAGCAGTTCGCACAGGGGGCCGCTGTTCCTCTGCGGCTATCCGTGTTCCTGGAAGCAGAATGCCAGCAGCGCGCCGGAACAAGCGAGACCGCACAGCCGGCGGAAGTGGCAACTGTGCCGGGCCTCGCCTAGGCTATCCTCATAATTTAAGAACCACCAGGAGAGTCGGGAGCAGCAGGTCCGGACCTGCCGCGCCAAATGGATTAGTGACGTTTCCGGCTGGAATGATGAGATGATCTGCACGGCAGTACTCTGCTGAACGTCCTACAAGGTTTGAAGCTCCGCACAATTCTGGTTCTGTTTTGTGTCTTCAGTTGCTGGGCCGCCAGCGACCCTGCGGCTGCACGTCTGGCCAAACAGGCAGAAAAGGCCCGCGATGCCGGACACCTGGTGCGCGCGTATATGCTGTACGCAGAAGCTGCCGCGCGCGATCCGCAGAATGCTACGTATCGAGCCGAGCGGGATGCCATTGCGCCGCTTGCCAAACTCCTTACGAAAGCTCAGGTGCAGCCCCTCGATATTTCCGCCGAGATCGCGGCTGCCGAAAAGGAACACCCGGGCGTCAGTGCGCCAGTTGAACTCGCCTCTAAAGACGAATGGGAACGGGAAGCGAAGCTGCAGCCCATCCCGCAGGTGGAGGCGAACTCCTCCCGCCACGACTTTGATATCCGCGGGAATGAGAAGACACTTCTTCAGCAGGTTACGTCCGCATACGGCGTGCAAGCGATTTGGGATCCTCAGATTGAGTCCCACCCGAGTATCCGTTTCCAGATCACGCACGCCGGCTTTCGCACGGCAATGGAAGCTCTTACGGTTGCCACGCACACCTTCGTTTTCCCTGTCTCCTCGAAACTTGTCTTCTTTGCAACCGACACGGAAACGAAGCGAAGCGAATACGAGCCGAATATCCTGCTGACGTTTCCTCTGCCCAACGCTCTGGGCGAAAAGGACCTTATTGAAGCTGCTAACGCCGTCCGCGCGGTGCTGGGATTGCGAACCGTGGGATGGGACAGCGCCAACCGCGTGGTCATGATTCGCGACCGGGTCACCAAAGCGCGTATTGGCAGGGCGCTCCTTGAAGCCGTACTGCTCCCGCGGGCGCAAGTGTCTTTTGACGTGCAAATCGTAACCCTCGATTCCAACCGCACCTATCATTACGGAGCGGCCCTGCAAACCACGTATCAGCTCATCAATTTCGGTCACTTGGGCGGGTTTCAATCCCTTCTACCCACGATGGCCAACGCCAGCCGGTTTTTGGCTTTCGGTGGTGGCGCAACGCTTTTCGGGGTTGGACTTACCGATGCCACGCTTTTCGCTCAGTACTCGAAGTCGTTCACGCGGAATCTGTTCGACGCAACCGTAGTTGTTTCTGACGGCGGCACCGCTAGCCTGCATGTGGGAGATAAATATCCGATCCCGCAATCGCTTTACACGGGTTTTCAGCAGAGCACTCCTTCCATTTACAATCCAATTGGAGAGTTCACGCTTGAGGATCTGGGATTGGTTCTTAAGATGACGCCGCGAGTGAATGGTGATGGCGATATTTCGCTCGATATCGAAGCGGACTACAAGACCTTGGGAACGCAAACGTTCAACACCGTGCCGGCCATATCGGAGCGGCAGTTCAAAGGATCGATAGTCGTTGGTGAAGGCCAGTGGGCCGTCCTGGCGGGCATGGATGAGACCACGCGAAACGTTACGCGGAGCGGACTCATCGGGCTGAGCCAGATCCCCTGGCTCAATCAGATTTTGAGTGAGAACACGCGCAACACCCAGACCAGCAACACTCTCCTGCTGATTAAGCCTACGATTACCCGGCTCCCCATGTCCGCCGATATCAGCCCCCAATTTCTGCTGGGACAGCAGCACGGCGAGCGAGTGCTGTTATAGCTCCTGCCGAGGCGTCCGTTCATACTTGAATGAGATGCTTCGTCCCGCTCGCATCGCCATCTGTTTCTGCTGCTTTGCCGGGCTCTGCGCCGCGCAACGTATTACGATTTCTCTCGATGGCATCTGGCAGATTACCGATTCTGTTTCCGCTACGGACATGCCGAAAACGTTCGATCATACGGCTCCGGTTCCGGGCCTGGCGCACTCTTCGACTCCCGCATTTCCGAACGTAGATGAGTTCAACAGCCGGGAGCATATCGTCAACCTCGTACACAATGGCGAACTCCCGAAGTCCGCGCTCGTTACCAACGCGGGCGTTTCGCACCAGAAGCGAAATTACTTTTGGTACCGGACCACGTTTACTCCGCGCTCGAAGAAGGCCGCAGCCATTCTCAAGATCAATAAGGCGCAGTTCGGCACGGCCGTATGGGTGAACGGGAAGATGGTGGGCGAACATCTGCCGTGCTTTTCCGCGGCGTACATAAACATTACCGATGCAATTCGATGGTCAGGCTCGAATGAGCTGGTCATTCGCGTCGGCGCGCATCCTGGAGTCTTGCCGGCATCGGTATCGGCCGGCACCGATTTCGAGAAAGTCCGCTGGACGCCCGGCATTTACGACGATGTCTCTCTGCTGCTCAGCGATAATCCCGTAATCGAAACCGTTCAAGTCGCCCCGTATATTTCGCCGGCGCCGGGAATCACCGTCCAGACGAAGCTGAAAAACTTTGGCGCAGCAGCATCTTTCGATTTGAAATATAGCGTGCATCCCTGGAAAGAATCCGGCGTAATGGCTGAAGAGTCTATGCCTGTCTCGCTCGGCGCGGGCGAAGAACAGACACTCACCCGGAGGATTGATCTTCCGGATGCCAGACTTTGGTCACCGGAGGAACCGAATCTATATGTACTGGATGCCAGCACCGGCGGCGACAGCTCATCCACACGCTTTGGAGTCCGAACCTTCCGTTTCGATACGGCCACACGGCGAGCTTATTTGAATGGCCGGCTGTATTTCATGCGCGGCTCGAACATCACGCTCCATCGGTTTTTTGAAGATCCCCTGTCAGGAACCCTGCCCTGGAATGAAGCCTGGGTTCGGAAAGCGCTTGTAACAATTCCCAAGCAGATGCACTGGAATGCCTTTCGTTTCTGCATTGGTCCAGTACCAGACAAGTGGCTCGCCATCGCGGATGAGGCCGGCCTCCTGATCCAGAACGAGTACTTTGTGTGGACCGGCGGCGGGTGGTTCGGCAAGGACTATCAGAAGACCTTCGATAATGACGAGCTGATCGGCGAATACGAAGAATGGATGCGCGACAACTGGAACCATCCGAGCCTGGTCATCTGGGACGCCAATAACGAAACAGCAAACCTGGATTTCACGACGAAGATCATTCCTGCCGTACGGTCACTGGATCTTTCCAACCGGCCGTGGGAGAACAGCTATAATCCGCCGGCGGGCGCAAATGATCCGGCGGAATATCATCCCTATTTTTTCCAATCGCTGCACGGAAAGAATAATCATCCATTCGAAATGACTCAGTTGGAAGGCTGGGACGATGCGCCTTTTCGCGCGTCTGTCCCCACCGGGCACGCGGAAATCGTTAACGAATACGGGTGGCTCTGGCTGAATCGCGATGGTAGTCCGACGAAACTTACCGGCGATGTATATGCGAAGCTGCTGGGGCCCAACGCAACTGCGCAGCAACGATTGAAGTGGAACGCGTATTTGCTGGCCGGGCTGACGGAATTTTGGCGCGCCTATCGCCACTATGCGGGCGTGGATCATTTCGTTTACTTAACCGGCTGCGATCCGCAGGGCTTTACATGCGATAACTTTCAAGATGTTCGAAGCCTGAAGCTGAATCCGCTTTTCCAGGACTATGTCTCGAACGCCTTCGCACCTCTGGGCGTGTACATCAATTTCTGGCATCCCAAGTTGACCGCTGGAGCGAAACACGAATTCGAAGTCATGCTCCTGAACGATGACCCTGAAGCTGCATCCGGTCAGTTGATGCTAGACCTGGAGGACGGGGATGGAAAGATCCTGGCGCGAAAAGCGATGCAGTTCGAGGTTGCGGCGCAGGGGCAGATGACATATGCGATCGATTTCGATGTGCCCAAAGGCTCAGGGAAATGCATTTTAAAAGCAATCGCGCAGCCCTCTTCAGGCCCCGAGCACGAGGCAACCGTTAGCCGCCGCTGGGTGGAACTCGTGCAGAACTCGGAGAAGACGAAGTAAATGGAAACGAGCGATGTTATCTCAGTAAACTTCGGCAGCGGCATTCTGAGCGGCGCGAATATTCTGGAGAGCGCTCGCACATTGGGCGACTTGGGAGGCATCTTTCGCGATACAGCAGCTTACCGCGCCATGAATCAATCGAAAGTGGTCTACCGGATTCAGGCCTTCCTGCCGGTGCCAGAGGGACTGGAAGGCGGCCTGTTCTGGGGGACGACATTCATAGAACCGGGTTGCGTCGGCGACGAGTACTTCATGACGAAGGGCCATTTTCACGCGAAGCGGAACCGCGGCGAGTACTACGTGACAGCGGCAGGGAGCGGCGCGCTGATTCTTATGACGGAAGATCGTGTAACCCGAGTGCAGTTCATGAGGCCGGGCAGCGCTCACTACATTCCCGGACATACGGCACACCGTGTGGCGAACATCGGAGACACGACTCTCTCGTTTCTCGCCTGCTGGCCCAGCGATGCGGGCCACGATTACCGGACCATTGCAGAACGCGGATTCAGTGCGAGGCTGCGACGCGTGAACGGAAAACCGGAGCTGGTTGAGGAAGCATGACCGTTTTGGCCGTCGATCTCGGCGGCAGTCACGTAAGTTGTGCCCTGGTTGCGGATACTCGAGTCTTGAAATGCGAGTCGATGCCGATAGGCGATCGCGAGGGCCTCAGAACCGTTCTTCCGAAGATCGAGGCATCGCTTCACAAACTGCTCCAAAATGTAGACTGCCGCGGAATCGGATTCGGCTTCTGCGGCCTGGTGGATCCCGTTCAATCGCGCGTTCTATCGACTAATGCGAAGTATGATGATGCCTGCGATATCGATCTGAACGCCTGGGCGCTTCGCAGTCTGGGTTTGCCGCTCCGGTTGGAAAACGATGCCAGGCTGGCGCTTCTGGGAGAATGCTTTGCCGGCGCAGCACGCGGGTTCAGCGATGCCGTGATGATTACTCTGGGAACTGGCGTGGGCGGCGCGGCGATGATCGGCGGAGAACTTCTTCATGGTAAGCATTTTCAAGCTGGATGCCTGGGTGGCCATTTCGTCGCGAACCGCCATGGCCGCGCCTGCACGTGCGGCAACGTTGGCTGCATTGAGGCGGAGGCTTCTGGCTGGTCACTGCCGCTGATCTGCCGCGAGCATTCGGCGTTCCCAACGAGCGCTCTGGCGGCCTTGCCCAAGATCACATTCGAAGGTCTCTTCCGGCTCGCCGCGAAAGGAGACCAGTGTGCGATCAATATTCGCGACGAATGCATCGATACCTGGGCCGCGGGCTGCGTGACTATGATTCACGCGTACGATCCGGAAATTTTGATTGTCGGGGGCGGCCTGATGAAATCAGCGGACCAGATCCTGCCGCGGGTGCAGGCACACATCGAAAAGCATGCCTGGACTCCCTGGGGCAAAGTAAAAGTGCGTCCGGCTGAACTGTCCGATACCGCGTCTCTGATCGGCGCGATCCCGTTATTCGAAAGAGCTTCACGGTGAGCATTGCCGGCAGCAGCTACGATAAGCACCCGGGGCTTCCAGTACGGGTAGGCGAACAATGTGCCTGGCAAGGGTGGGCCGCTATTATCGATCGGCTGCGCGGCAGTGTCCAGCAGCGGGCAAGGCGAATCGCTATCGAGTGTTACCCAGGCGTCCTCACGGACCACATCGAGAGCGAACTTGGGCAGGCACTTCCGGATTGCTTAATGATTCGGGCGCAGTGCGCCTGGAAGTCCCCGGCGGAAATCGAACGGATGGTCAAGCGCGACCTCACTGAAGATCCGGTTTTTGGCCGGATGAACGGCTTGAGCATCGACGATTTTCTGGATTCACACCGTCTGGAAACATTGGGCGCGGAAATTCGCTCGTCATCGCGACCTGTTCTGGTTGTGGGGACCGGAGCGTTCGCGACCTGTCCTGAGCCGGACCTGCTCGTTTACGCTGACCTGCCGCGCTGGGAAATTCAGCAAAGGCAGCGAGCGGGTCTAATCGGCAATCTGGCAGCCGATAACTTGTGCGAACGTCCGGCGCTGAAGTACAAGCGCGGCTTTTTTCTCGACTGGCGGGTAGCCGATCGAATCAAGAAACCGCTGCTGGGCCGGCTGGATTTCTTGCTTGACACAACGGATGATGCCAGTCCGAAGATGATCACCGGCGAGGCTTTTCGCACCGGGCTGCGTACTGCGGTCGGCAGGCCTTTCCGGCTCGTACCATTCTTCGATCCGGGTCCTTGGGGTGGCCAATGGATGCGCGAGGTTTGCGGCCTGGATCGCGAGAAACCGAATTTCGCCTGGTGTTTCGACTGCGTGCCCGAAGAAAACAGCCTGGTCCTGGAGTACGGAGATGTCTGCGTTGAAATTCCCGCGATTGATCTCGTTTTCCAACATCCGCGAGAGCTGCTAGGCGATGCGGTTCACGCCCGCTTCGGCACTGAGTTTCCCATCCGCTTCGATTTCCTCGACACAATGGGCGGCGGCAATCTTTCGCTCCAGGTGCATCCTCTGACCGAGTACATTCAGGACCGATTCGGAATGCACTACACGCAGGATGAGAGCTATTACCTGCTGGATGCGGCTCCGGATGCGACCGTTTATTTAGGATTGAAAGAGAATGCCGATGCGCGCCAAATGATTCGCGACCTTCGGGAGGCGCAGGCCGGCGGTGCGGCATTCGATGCCGAAAGATATGTGAACAAGTGGCCGGCAGCGAAGCACGATCACTTTCTGATTCCGGCTGGGACGATTCACTGCTCGGGCAAGAACAGCATGGTGCTGGAAATCAGCGCGACGCCTTACATCTTTACGTTCAAGCTGTGGGACTGGGGCCGCCTTGGGCTCGATGGCAGGCCTCGGCCCATCCATCTTGATCACGGAATCGCTAATCTGCAGTGGGATCGGGATACAGATTGGGTGCGGAAGAACCTGGTCAATCGAATTGAGCGGCTCGCGGAGGGGCCAGGTTGGATCGAAGAGCGAACAGGATTGCACGAACGCGAATTCATCGAAACGCGCCGGCATTGGTTCGAAGCGCCGGTTGTGCATCACACGCGCGGCGGAGTACACGTGCTCAACCTGGTCGAAGGCGAGGCTGCCGTGGTCGATAGCCCCAGCGACGCATTCGAGCCCTACGTCGTTCACTATGCGGAAACGTTTATCATTCCTGCGCGAGTGGGCGAGTATCGCATTCGTCCGCACGCCGGCGTGAGCCGCTGCGCGACGATTCAGGCTTCGGTAAGGCACTAGCGTGACGTTCTATCCTGGTTTTCGAATCGAGGTAACCACAGATCCTATCGGGTTCGTGTATGGGCCCGATACCTTCGGACCCGAGCCTGAGCTACGGTCCCTCGATGCAATCCGTCCCAGCCTTCGTGATCCCGGATGCTCCGGCCCTGATCCTGTTTATGCGATTGCCATGGATGTGGGCAATGTGCGGGACCGACCGGAACTCGAGCAACGTATGCTGCTGGTGGGCGCGGTCGCCTATGCGGCCGGTCAGCTTGGTGATGAGCCGGTCCGAAGTCAGGGACACGTTCACGCCAAGTCTTCCCATAGCGGATGGCCACCGCCCGAGTTATATGAAATCTGGTCCGGCGAGGGCTTCGTCCTTATGCAAGAAGTTGCCGGAGATGATCCGGGCCGGTGCTTTGCCATTCGTGCAAAGCCGGGCGATTGCGTGATCGTTCCGCCTGGTTGGGCTCATGCCACCATCAGCGCTGATCCGAGACAGCCGCTGGTTTTTGGCGCAATTTGCGATCGGGAGTACGCGTTCCTCTACGATGAAGTGCGCCGCCGTCAGGGTCTCGCGTGGTATGCGGTTATTGCGCCTGACGGAGAACTCCGCTGGCAGCCAAACGCAAATTACCAGTATCGTGCTCTTGAGATTCGTGGTCCGCACGACTACTCTGAGTTTGGTGTTGCTCCCGGTGTACCGCTTTATTCGCAAATGCAGAAAGACTTCAACCGGTTTCAGTGGGTTTCGAAACCGGGCCTGATGGGTAATCGATGGAAAGCTTTCATTCCGTAGCCCAAAACGCCGCCGGGACCCGATCTTCTCCGAATAGCTGGGTCGTCTATTTGGCGGCCGCCGTTGCGGCCCTCGGAGGCTTGCTCTTCGGTTACGACACCGCGGTAATTAACGGAGCACTCGTTTTCCTGAAGCGGCAGTTGGCTCTCAGCACCGCGGGAGCGGAGTTCGCGGCCAGCAGTCTCTTGATCGGCTGCGCTTTGGGCGCTGGCGTCGCAGGATTTCTGAGCGACCGTTTTGGACGCAAGTGGCTGCTGTTTTCATGCGCCGCACTCTTCGTACTTTCTTCAATCGGCGCTGCTCTTCCGCACTCGCTGCTCCAATTCGTGACGGCCCGCTTTTTCGGAGGCATCGCCATCGGCATCGCCTCCATGCTGGCCCCGCTGTACATCGCCGAAATTTCGCCGGCTGCGATCCGGGGCAGGCTGGTTACACTGAACCAGCTCGCGATTGTGATCGGGATTCTGGTGGCCTTTATCGTCGATTATTATCTGTCGGCACTCGGATCAAACGGTTGGCGGTGGATGTTTGGCGTCGCAGGAATTCCATCATTGTGCTTCATGCTTGCCGTAGCGTTTGTTCCCGAAAGCCCGCGCTGGCTGGTGCAAAAAGGCCGTATTCAAAATGCGGCCCAGGTTCTCAAGACAATTTCCGGCCAGGAGCAGGCGCTTTTGGAAGTTCAGAACATCCAAGCTGCCGTCGCGGAGGAGAGCGGATCGATGTTCGACCGCCGTCTCACGAAGCCGTGGCTCATCGCTCTGGGGCTGGCCATCCTTCAACAGATCACTGGAATCAACACAATTTTGTATTACGGGTCGTTACTATTTGCCGAACACATTCCACGGCAGTCGGACGCATCGGCTTTACTTGCAAATGTGATTATCGGCCTTACAAACCTGATTTTTACGATTGTGGCGATGTTTGCCGTCGATCGGTTTGGTCGCAAATCGTTGCTGCTCTGGACATCCGCGGGCATGGCGCTTTCGCTGCTGGCGCTCGCAACAGCGTCTCATTTTCATGCCGCAGGGATACTTCTACTCATCTTCATCTTGCTTTACGTTGCCAGTTTCGCGACCGGAATGGGCCCCGTGGTCTGGATCGTTATGGCCGAAATTTTCCCTACGCGCGTGCGAAGCAGAGCGCTATCCCTGGCCACTCTCTGCCTGTGGTTGGCGTGTCTGCTCGTTACGGCTACGTTCCTGTCTCTTGTGAATACGCTCGGCGTATCCGGAACGTTTTTTCTGTATGCGTTCATCTCGATATTCGCGTATGTCTTCATTTCGAAAAACGTGCCCGAGACAAAGGGCCGGACATTGGAAGAGATCGAATCGCAATGGCGCTGAGTCGCCCTCGATGCTATCTTCTCTAGCATGTCCACCATGCGCGATGAGATTTGCCAGCAGCCCGCCGCGATTGAACGCACATTGAAAGCGGAATGGCGTCGCGCGGGGAAGCTTCGCAAGCACTTCGAACAGAATCCGGTTCGCCTGATCGTGCTCGCCGCGCGCGGAACCTCGGACAACGCCGCGCAATTCGGCAGATACCTCCTGGAGATCTCCACAGGCATTCCTGTCTCTCTTGCTGCGCCCTCGGTATTCACGCTATACCGCGCCGATCTGGACTTGAAAGGCGCGGCCGTTGTCGCTATTTCGCAATCCGGCGAATCGACCGATACCAATCTGGTTTTGGAACGAGCCAAGGCAGCGGGCGCATTCACCATCGGCATTACGAATGAGAGTGAAAGCGCGCTGGCGCATATAGCCGATGACACCTTTCTGGTGCGCGCCGGCAAAGAGCGAAGCGTGGCGGCAACCAAAACCTATACAGGCCAGCTCATGTGCATGTACCTGCTTGCCTATGCTCTGGGGGCGCGGCTTGAATTAGAGGATTTGCAGCGTGTACCCGGGTGGACCGCTTCCGCTCTGAAACTCGAACCGGTTATTCGCGAACGCGCGGAACGTTATTGCTTCATGCGACAGGCGGTCTGCGTGGGGCGCGGGCTGAACTATTCAAACTCATTCGAATTCGCGCTGAAATTGATGGAGACGTGCTATGTCGTCGCGGAGCGATTCTCGCCGGCGGACCTGCTGCATGGTCCCATCGCGATGCTCGAAGCCTCTTTCCCGGCGTTTCTCTTCTGCCCGCCCGGAGTAACCTGGAAACCGATGTGTGAGTTGATCGGGAAATTGCGTTCAATACAAGCCGAAATGCTGCTGATCACTGACACGAGCAATAAAGAAGCCGCGGCACTGAAGGGATTAACCCAGGAACCGCTCACGATTCCCGCGTCGCTGGCGAAAAAGGGAACGCCCGCCGAGGAACTTTATACTCCGATTCCCTACGTGATTCCCGCGCAACTGTTCGCCGCGAGCCTGGCTGAAGTGAAAGGACTCGATCCCGACCGGCCGAGAACACTGAGCAAAGTCACCCAGAACCTGTAGCGTAAGAAATTACTTGCGAGCGCCGCGGGTGGTACCCTTCAATGCCGATTGCCGGCGTTTCCGATCCTTGCGCTTGGGCTTTACGATCTTAAACGTACCGCTCCCGAGGTATTCGGCTTGATAGATGTTTTCCTTTTGCTTCACCTTGGGTGACGCCGCGTGCGGTACGTGGACCGGGTTCTGCTGTTCGTTGGCCATGAAACTCCTGAAAAGGTAACTTCCAGTCTACCGAATCAGAGGTTGCTTTCTGGCTGATAGCATTGAAAAGCATGGAACTCGCGATCCGTATACACGTGGAGCAATTACCAGAAGGGCCGTACGTGGCTACTTCTGACGAACTCCCCGGCCTTGTGGCGCAGGGCCGAACCGTAGCGGAGACGCTCGAAATCGCGCGCGATGTCGCTCGAAAGCTGCTCGAAGCTCGGCGAGAGAGAGGCGGCATCCCTGAGCTTCCTACGACGGGTGAGCGCAGAGAGTTTACGATCGTCGTCGCTGCGTAAATGGGGCGGCTTGCAGGCTTCCGATACCGTGAAATAACGCGAAAGCTGAAGGCCTTCGGATTCCAATTCGATCGACAGGCGGCAGGCAGCCATGAGATCTGGTTCAATCCTTTAAGCAAACGATACACGACAGTCCCGAATCACCCCGGCGATATGCCTGAAGGCACTCTACGAGCCATCCTCAAACAAGCGGATATAGAGCCCGATGACTTCCTGGCAAAATGACGTGCGTTGCAGGCGAGGCTGCCATGAGTGAGTTATTGCTGTCCTATACTTCTCATGGGACCCCACAAGTATGAGTTTCTTCTCCAAGCAGTTCATCGACGTCATTCAGTGGACTGAGACCGGTGATGGCACGCTGGCTTATCGCTATCCGATGGAAGACATGGAAATCCAGAATGGCGGTAAGCTCACCGTCCGCGATTCACAGATGGCCGTCTTTGTAAATGAGGGCCGCATCGCCGACGTGTTCGGTCCGGGCCTGTACACCCTGAGCACGAACACGCTTCCCATTCTTACTTACCTGATGAACTGGGATAAGGCATTCAAGTCTCCGTTCAAATCGGACGTTTACTTCTTCTCCAGCCGCTTACAGATTGACCAGAAGTGGGGTACGCCCAACCCCATCACGATTCGTGACAAAGAGTTCGGAGCGGTGCGGATGCGCGCTTTCGGCATCTATTCATACCGCATCTCAAATCCCAAGGCGTTCTACGAAAATGTCAGTGGAACACGCGCTATTTACAAGGTTAGCGATCTTGACGGGCAGCTGCGCAACACGATTGTGGGCCGCATGACGACAGCCTTTGCCGGCAGCACGGTGGATTTCCTCGACATGGCCGCGAACCAGTCCCGCCTGGCGGAGTTGATGAAGACTGAACTTGCGCCGGTGTTCGGCGGCCTCGGCATTACGCTGGACAGCTTTGTTGTAGAGAATGTTTCCTTACCCGAAGAGCTGCAGAAGATGCTGGATCAGCGAATCAGCATGAACATGCTCGGCGATATGGGCCGCTACACGCAATTTCAGGCTGCGCAATCCTTACCGATCGCGGCAGCCAATGAAGGTGGCATCGCGGGTTTGGGTGTAGGGCTGGGCGCAGGGCTAGGCCTCGGTCAGCAAATGGCGAATGCCATGAATCCTGCAGCCACGGCGGCCCCGGTCAATCCTGCAGCCGCGGCTAAACCGGTCAATCCCGCTGCGGCACCGCCCTCCGCAGATACGAAGTTTTGCACGAATTGCGGTCATTCCATCGGCAGATCGGCGAAGTTTTGTCCGGAGTGCGGTGGAGCCCAGCAGTAGCCATTACCATCGCTGGATGGTTGCGTAGGAGTGAGAAACGATATTTCCGCCTTCGTGCTCCACGCGCTCGAAAACAGACTGAATTGCGACACGACCCGGGCCGGTCATCCGTAGCCAGATGGACCGGTTGGTCCAGGAGGAGCCCCAGCTAAACGCCCCCGCATGGGGGTGCTCAAGGTGCAATTGCATCTGGACGGATGGATCTTTAAATATAAGTGCGGTCGGTTTCGCCAAAATGGTTTCGCCCGGCGCGAGCTGCCGGACCAGCACCGTGCCTCCCGCATGCAGCAGCAGCAGCCCCGGAGCCG
This sequence comes from Bryobacteraceae bacterium, assembly GCA_035475915.1. GTDB lineage: Bacteria > Acidobacteriota > Terriglobia > Bryobacterales > Bryobacteraceae > Bog-105. Next base: position 9,267 of record DATIMA010000070.1, on the reverse strand, counting down.
CACCGGAAGAGAACCGGTCCATGAACGCGCCCACCGGATAATGGGTCTCATTCTCGTTGTTGTTCCCGGTTTGAACGCTGTACCAGATCTGGCTCTGGAACCAGTCGTATTCGACATTGGAAGTTGCTGCCAGGAACATGTGCTCGCGTACATCAACCGCCTGTCCCGGCTGCAGCGGCAAAGCAATCAGTTCCCCGGGCTCATCCTTAGAGAACGCAATGTGACCCGGACCTTGCGCCTGGGTCATGATCAGCGGCAATCCCGCAAACATCCGTTTCCAACCGCCTCTCATCGGCATCGTCGTGATATGAACCTGCGAGTCCATCCACAGCAGAACGTGGTGGCTGAAGTACACGCTATCCCCGGCGGCTAGATTCATGTCAGCTACAGGAACATAGAGTCCTTCAATCTGGCAGGACGAGCTGCCAAACTGCAGCTTGGCCATATCTTTACGCGGCGGCAGTTCCAACCAGCCGGAACGGGAAGCCTTCGATCGCGCCTGAAGAGCCGCTCCGCATCGTGCACAGCTCGCCCTAATGCCGGATGTTTCTTCAACCAATGCTCCACACCAGGGACACTTCTCCGGCGTGCCCGCCGCCGGAGCGCCTCCATAATCGCCGGCCGGCGCTGTGACCAGTGATTGAGCGCGCTGTGTGGGTTGCGGTGTTGATACCGGCTGAGGAGAAGCCGCGGCGGCACTCACTCTGCTGCCGCAAGAGGTGCAGAAGTTTGCGCCGTCTTTAATTTGCGATCCGCACTGAATACAGAACATGTTGGCCCCTACTCAGTCCTGTGATGAACGTACATCGATTGAATTCCAATCCGGCCCGGGCCGGTCATTTTGGCGAGGCTCATGTTGGTGCCTCCGAAAAATCCCGTGCCCAGCTTCTGAAATTCAACCTGCATCGTGACCGACGCGTCTTTGTACAGGAAGGCTCCCGGTTCCAGCATGATGCTCTCCCCCGGCGCGAGCCTGCGTTCAAAGACATTTCCGTACCCGTGCAAAATCACCAGCCCGGGCGTATTCGCGGTCACAAACCGATCCATGTACATGCCCTGACCGCCAAACAGAATGTTGCTCAACCCTTTCACGCGAACGAAGGAATAGTTGACGTTGTGTGAGCAAAGCAGAAAAGCATGCTCGCGCACATCCAGTTCCATGCCCGGATGCAGCGGCAGCACAACCAGTTCTCCGGTGGCGTCGCGCGAAAACGCGATTCGGCCTGGCCCGTTCGCCACGCTGATTATAAACGGCATGCCCGCAAAAACGCGCTTGAATCCGCCCGAAAGCGACATCACGCTCAACGGGACCTGCTCATCCTTCCAGAGCATTACGTGATGCTCAAAGAAGATCGAGTCGCCGGACCCCAAGTTAATTTCCGCGGTAGGAACAATATCGCCTTCCACCTGGCAAGTGCTCGCGTTAAAGTGGATCTCGGTCATGTCGCGTATCCGGGGCGCTTCCCTCCAGCCGGATTCGCTTACGACATTGCGGATGTCGAGCGGCGCTCCGCAGGCTCCGCAGGACAATGCGGACTTGTCGTTCATGCTTTGGCACCACTGGCATTGGATTCGTTCAAATGACCCAGCCGATTGCACGGGCGTGACTTCGTTGACCAAGAGGTATTCCTCGCGTTCCGTGAATTTACTTCGCACCAATAGCGTGCGGATAAATTATAACGGCAGTAGGAAGAAAGAACAGCACTCGTGGTCAGGTTGGAAGAGTTTACGATCATACGGGCGCCGATCGAACGCTGCTTCGATCTCGCTCGGAGCGTCGAAGTGCATCTGGCCGGAAATTTGCATTCCGGTGAAATGGCTGTAGTGTCGGCTGGAGTCACATCCGGACTGATCGGCCTGGGACAGCGTGTCACTTGGCGGGCCAAGCACTTCGGATTCTGGCAAACGCTCACAAGCGAAATTACCGCCTTGGAATCGCCCACCTGTTTCCAGGACACAATGGTTCGGGGCCCCTTCCGGTTCATGAAGCACGATCACATTTTTCGATCTCTGTCCTCTGGTGAGACAGAGATGAAAGACATTTTCTGCTTTGCGGCCCCACTGCCGGTCTTCGGAGTTCTGGCCGAAGTGCTTTTTCTCCGCCGCTATATGCAGGCTCTGCTTCGCGAGCGGAATTCAATTCTTAGACAAATAGCGGAATCTTCGGAATGGCAGAAGTATTTGCCACGAGACTGAAAACGCCGGAAGCTGCCGATTCAGGGTTTGTGCCCTTTGAGGGCAATTCCAGGCAAACGTATGGGCGCGTAAAGTCGCGATTCGGATCACCGCAGGAACCGGCGCGGCAGTCGGCACGACCTGATCGGCGATCCCAAGCTCGCCGATGGCATTCTTGATCGGCTAGTTCACAATGCCCATCGGATCGGGATGAAAGGTGATTCGATGCGCAAAGTCGGCGAAAGGGAACGCATAAGTGAATAGCCGGACGTGCGGATCAAGCAACACTTCGCGACTACTCACGAGTGACTTGGAACGGCCAGTTGTCCTACTTTCGAGACTAATGTCTACGTGCGGAGGCTTCATAACGTCTTAAGAAAAGCAATCAACGCCTTGCGATCTACCGCCGACAGACTCAGTCCGAAGGGGTGACCCTTGACGGCATAGGTCTTCGCGTCAAATGGCTTGAAGCCAGTGGGCACATAGTCTTCGTCTATACGCTTCGGATTGAACCAATCGTCCAGCGTGGCGCACCAGCCGCTGTGGCCGAACATACTTCGGTACCAGACACCTTTCAGAGAAGGCACCTTGTAGTAGCCAGTGCCGCGGCGTGTGTTCAACGCCAGATTCGCATCGGTTCCTACGGAAACGTGAAGAATGTCGTATTTCGCGGAGGCGCCGGGCGGCGGCGTGAAGCCGGCAGCGGGCGTCAATTTATTGTTGGTATAGAGCGGAGGCGTGTGGCATCCACGGCAACCTTCATGCTCGAAGACTTTCTGTCCGTGCGCCGCGAGCGAGTCAAATGGATTAGGGTTGGGCGGCGGATTCAATGAGTAGATGTAGAGCGCCAACGCGTAGAGTTGTTCGTCGCTGTAACGCCCCCCGACCGCCGGATCGGCGGGATCAGGCTGTTTGTCGAAGTTCGGGCCACCGAGGGGTATAAAGCCCGCGTAGCTGGCAAGAAAGTCGGTGCCTTGATTCATGGCCGCATAACGCATGATGTCGACGGGAGAGCGATGTTGTTGCAGCCCAGTTCGATCAAGATAGTGCCGGTCTTTCACGCCGATTAGATCGGGAACCTGCACCGGAAAGAATAAGCTGGCTCCATGCCGGGCCATTACGCCGGGCGGCATCGTCCGCTGTACCGCAAGTGTTTCATCCGAGGACAGGCTCAGTTGTCGATCCGTGGGATCAGGCTGGAGCCACGGCGCAGCGTACGCGGTGCGATTCAAGACCTGGGCCACCTCCACGGGAAAGTGATAGACGGAGTCTATGGCGAGTGCTGCGCTGAGGGGAAAGTTTCCCTGTGCGCCTTTCACGATTGCGCCGCCTGGCATGACCCTGGTATGGCACATCCGGCAGGCGAACGAGCCAAGTTCAATCTTCCCTTTCTCCCGAATCACGTAAGTCAGGAAGGGCAAGACTCCATCTGGAGTAAGCGGAGTTCGAGTTCTTTCGTACCACGCTGGGCTTGTGACGTCCTTTAAGGTAATGAATCCGCCCGGCGGCGTACCGATCGGAGCATCGAAGGCGAGCTCCCCTGCCTTGATCCAATCTTCGTTCGTTTCAAGCGTAGGCTTGTGATCGTGGTCGTCCCAAACGACCACCGGCATTTGTTTCTTCAGCCACTCGTTGTATCCGGCGGGCTCGCGTCCCGGAGCGTAAATCGGATAGGACTTATAAATTGGCCGAACGGGGATCTTGTAGTAATAGTCGGTCGTGATCTGTTTTGGTGAGGCGGCAGGATTTGCCAGCGGCACTTCCAGCGTCGTTATGGCCGCATCGTCCCAGGTTCTAGGAATGGTTGTTGCTCTGGTAGTTGGTGACTGTCCAAGTGCTGTTGCACTCATGAATATCATGGTGCCCAAGATCGGCGCTGCAAGATAGAACCTCGTAAATTCGATGTTGAAGAGATCCGTGTGGACAGATTTGAAGGCAAGCATCTTCTTTCCTTGACACGAATCTTACCTCTCAAAAAACACGATGGCCTAGTAAAAAAGCGCCAAAGTTAGCGAGCGCACGCTGCTTTTCCGAAGTCGACAGGGGGTACGAGCAATTGTTCGGCGCGTTCGAAGATGCCGGTAGGTGTGTCCGCGGAAAACTCGCGGAAATCGTGGACCATGTGCATTTGATCGTGATAACCAACCTGATGAGACGCATTCATCCACGTCATATTTGGCGTCTCGGCTTTGGCTTTCAGAACCGACTCGAAGCGGACAATGCGAGCGTAAAGCCTCGGCGAGATACCTACATATTCGCTAAATCTCCGTTGAAAATTTCGCATGCTGAAGCCGGTAAGATGGGCGAGTTGATCAATCTTACAGCACCCTTGCGAACGGAGAATTTCGCCTGTCGCGAAAGCTATCGGGTCGCTGACGTACGCATCCGAGCTGAACTCAACGATAACGGCATTGGCAAGTTGAGTTCGATGTTCAAAGGAGTGCGCTTCTCCCAGGCGCTGTCTAAGCTCCGAGACTCTCGATCCCAATACTGCACAAGCCGCATGATTTTGGTTTGTCAACTCTGGCGCGGGGAGTCCGAACAGCTGCTTTAGCGCTGTGGGGCGCAGATGAATCTGGAAATGTTCAAAGGCGTCCCGGACCAACAACCGACATTGCACGCACGTTTCAAGTCCAACCAGCGTCGCCGGTTCAACTAGCCGACTAAGTCCAGTACTGCGCGAAGAGATTTGCAACATAGCCCCAAGCTCAAAATCCAGCAGCGCGCACGATCGCGCTATCACCGGAATCTCCAGAGTCTGAGCACCCGAACATCCTTTACGCTGTACGTAAAATTGGACGAACCTGCTCGCCGCTAACGACGGACGGCCGTATTGGATCTCCGGTATGGACACATTGCTCTCCTCTGCTCCCCGATGAAGTTTGTCCCAGCACTCGATTAAATCAAAGTTTAGCCTGCCACACCCTTCGGCGCCCTGCGCTGCGAATTATTTCCGTAGAGTGCGCCCTTGGGCGGTCGAAATGCCCGGTTACCGTAATGAACGCAGGCCCTACCCGCCGAATTGCCAAAGCCACGCTCAACGGCGACAGGTCCGGCATTCTGAGTGTGACCCGTGGGCTCAACGGGCCCTCGTTGTGGCGCAATTCCACTACCAACGAATTCGCAAAACTCTGTCTCTAAAGGGCATTCCAGTAGAATTCCGACACGCTCACTTGAGCGTCTAAGGGCGTTACCCCTAAATGTGGCGCCTGGCACTCATTTTGCCATGCGTTATGGCGGAAGTGCTTACTTTCCGTTAACGGCCTGGCAGGTGGGGTTATCGGAAACTTGCCTTCCCCTGGCAATAGGTCGTGTGTAACGGCCTAGCGTTGACGAACTTTTGTGATGCAGTTTTAAGCGGATCGCCCCCGGCTTCTTCGGCTTAGGCGCTTTTCCTCCGCTTCGCTCCGGACAATCACCTCTTCACGAAGCCGAACACTTCCTTGCACAATCGAGTTGCCAGAATGGCTCCGAAGGTGTTCGGGATCATCCCGGAATGCCATTCGGCTTCCCTCGGATTGAGCGTTCAGCTTCGCCGGAATCCTCACAAGCGAAATTACCGCCCTGGAGCCGCCCACCTGTTTCCAGGACACAACGGTCCGCGGTCCCTTCCGGTTCCTGAAGCACGATCAGATTGTTCGATCTCGGTCCTCCGCTGAAACAGAGATGAAAGATATTTTCTGCTTGCGGCCCCACTGCCGCTCCTCGGAATTCTGACCGAAACGCTTTTTCTCCCCCGCTGTATGCAGGCCCTGCTTCGCGAACGGAATTCAGTTCTTAGACAAGTAGCGGACTCATCGGAATGGCAGAAGTATTTGCCGCGAGTCCGAAAACGCCGGAAGCTGCCAATTCAGGGTTTGTGCCCTCTGAGGGCAACGCGTCCCCCCGGAAGGAAGAGAATGACGAGCGAAGCGGCGGCGAGCACCAGCATGATTCTGTGGGACAGATCGTTGCTGGCGGTGCGTGGGCCGGCCCGTAACGCGAGCGCTACGATACCGAGCGTGACGCCGGCAATCGCGACCAGATTTCCGATCAGGGCCGACAGCCATGCTTTTGGCGAACCACTCAAAACGGCGGCCGCACCCCAGATCAGCGCCAGCGCACAAATGCTTTCAACAATTGTGGCCGGAAGAATGGGCGGTTGGCGGAAGGGCCCGAGTGCAATGCCAGCGTGCTGTACCGCGCCCAGTATAAGAAGCACAGCATTAATTAGCATCAGGGTTGCAAGTAACTGTTTCATATCCTGTGACTCATCCTTCGCGGAGTGCTACCAAGGGATCGAGGCGGCTGGCCCGGCGCGCCGGAAGATAGCATGCCAGCAGCGCCACTACCAGCAGCACCAATGCTGCTCCCGCCACGCTGATTGGATCGCTTGCACTTACACCGTAGAGCATTCGCGCCAGCAGACGGCCTACAATCAGCGCCGCGACCACGCCAATCACCGCGCCGGTTAGCACCAGCGACATGCCCTGCCTTAGAATCAGCCGCAGCACGCTTGTCCGCGCCGCGCCCAGAGCCATGCGCACGCCAATCTCTCGCCGGCGCTGATTGACTGAATACGCCATGATTCCATACAATCCAATGCTCGCCAGCCCCAAGGCAAGCAGTCCGAATATACTCAGCAGACCCACGCCCATTCTGGCCGAAAATAAAGCGTCGTTGATGATCTTTTGCCCGGTTCGGATATCGTTTACTAATATCTGCGGCCCCACCGCGCGCACCTCGCGCTGAACCGGAACCAGGATCTGCTTCGGGTCGCCTTTGCTCCTCACAAACAGCGTCATAGCATCGAAATAGCTCTGTTCCAGCGGCACGTAAATGCAGCGCTGCGGCGGCTCGCCCAGGGTAGAGTAGTTCGCCGTGCGGGCTATGCCCACAATCTGCCGCTCTGTTTTTTCGCCCGGAAGCTGAATTCGCTTTCCTAAGGCATCGCCGTTTGGCCAGTAATCGTGCGCCATTTTCTCGTTGACGATCGCGACCGGAATCGAGTTCTCCTGGTCCACCCGGGTAAACTCGCGCCCTTTATCGATGGCCACGCCCGCCGTTTCAAAATAGTTGCGATCAACAGTGTTCAGCACCGTTGCGATGACGTCCGCCTGCGAGCGCTGCTGATGTCCCTCTACCTGCACTCCGCTCACGATACGTCCCCACAGCGGCAGATTCAGCGACCAGGAGACCGACTCTACACCCGGCAGTTGCGCAACGCGCTCCCGAACTTCCTTATAAAAGGCTTTGGTCTGCGGCTTACTATATCCCGCCTGGCCCGGATTCGTCAGAAATACCGCAAGGTGTTTCGTCTGGAAGCCTGGATCAATATCGTAGGCGCGCTGGATGCTTCGTAAGAACAAGGCGGCCACTATCAGCGACAGGCATGAAAACGCCACCTGGCCTACCAGTAGGCTATTGGCAACTGTGATTCTTCTGCGGCTTCTTCCTGCCGTTCGCGCCTCTTCCTTCAGTGCATCCGCAACGCTCGCGCGCGATGCTCGCAGGGCGGGAATCATCCCAAACAGGAAACCCGTCAGGAGAGAGACACCCGCGGTAAAAACAAACACCATCGAATCTAGCTTTGGTGTTATCAGATTCGATAAAACGTCCGGTGGCAGAAATGACCATAAGAGTTGCAGGGCGGCATATCCGATCGCCATTCCCACTACGCCGCTGATGAATCCCAGAGAAACGCTTTCGGTGAGCAGTTGGCGGATTAGTCGTCCGCGGCTCGCGCCCATCGCCAGGCGGATTGCGATCTCCTGCTGCCTTGCGGCCGAGCGCGCCAGCAGCAGATTGGCTACGTTCGAGCACGCAATCAACAATACGATCCCAACCACAACCAACAACAGGAGGCTGCCGAAGAGGATCGACCCGTCGCTGAACAAAATATCTCTGATGGGCCGTGCCGTGGCGGTATGGCCCTTATCCGCTTGCGGGTATTCGCGTGCGAGCGCCGAAGCAATGGTCGCGATATTGGCCTGCGCATGCGCTTGATTGACGCCGGGTTTCAATCGTCCAATCGCCAGAAAATCGGCCTCGCTTCGATCGCCCAAGGCATGCGTCATTTGCCCCGGCAGTAACTGTTCCGCCATAGCCGCCGGAATCCAGAGATCGGGGCCAAATATGGGGCTGATTCCAATAAATCTGGGTGGAGCGACACCGATAACCGTGAAAACAACATTGTTGAGCCGCAGGGTTTTCCCCACGACGTCGCTTGCCCCGCCAAACCGTCCCTGCCAGGTGGCATAATTCATTACCGCGACGGCGTGCCCGCCCGGTGTGCTGTCCTCTTCCGGCAAAAAGAAGCGGCCTATCGCGGGCTTCAGACCCAAAGTCGGGAAGTAGTTTCCGGTCACTAGTTCGCTAAACATTCGTTGCGAAGCGCCGCCCGTTTGCAGCGTCACAATTTGTGGCGTCGTATAACCCGCGAGCGAGCTGAAGACTTCGTTTCTGGCCTGATAATCCCTCAGATCGGGATACGACATAGGCAAAGGCGTTTTCGATGTCGAAGTGCTCTTCGCCTCGGCTCTCGATACGCCCACCAGTTCAGAGGAATCTTTCACCGGCAAGGGATTCAGAATCAATGTATTGATAAGCGTAAAAACCGTTGTGTTTGCCCCAATTCCTAATCCCAGAGTCAGGACAACGAAGAGTACAAACACCGGATTCTTCCGCATGGTGCGGCCGGTATAACGAAGGTCTCGTCGGAGGTCGTCGATAAAATTCCCCCGGGTTGCTTCTCCGATCTGCGCCGCCTCGGTTCCCGGCATAGGCTGAGCCTTCTGGAACTCCTTCCGTAGTGGGTACATATCGTCTAGCTCTGCCGTGACGCTCTGATACGACGCCTCCTCGCTTGAACCCCCGCTGAGCAATTCCCGATACCGGTCTTCCAGATGTTGCGTCAACTCCTCGACGAGGGCTGTCTCCGCTTCCGGCTTCAAGTGCAAGGAAGCAATTCGCTCTAAGACAATATTTTTCAGCTCACGCATGCTCAATTCCTGTAACTCTACTGATGGCTGCAACGAAATCTTTCCAACTCTTCTGCTGCGCCCGCAGCACTTTCCGTCCTTGCGGCGTGAGGCTGTAATAGCGCCGCCTCCG
>DATIMA010000069.1:0-3028 GCA_035475915.1 Bryobacteraceae bacterium | reverse complement strand
CGGGAGCATATATGATTCGTGCTGTCGCTGGCGACGGCAGTTAAGGCCGGCCGAGCAATGGAGCTATCGAGCCCGGTAGCTAGCCTGGTTCCAGGTCTCGTGGACAATGCAGTGGTGACGTACGGGGACCCTGTTGTATCGGTCTGCGGCGATCCCGTTTAGGAGAGTGCCCGTTTTCGCGTCCTGGGCCGTCGTCTCCGGCAAGGAGGTAACGCGATGGCGAGAAAGGGAAAGGCGCGAAAAACAGACGGCGCGGTTCTGCCGGTGATGCGGCCCCATGCGGCCGGGATAGACATTGGAGCGACGGAAATCTTCGTAGCCGTCCCAGTGGATAGGGATGCCGAAAACGTCCGCTCTTTCCCGACCTTTACCCGGGACCTCTATGCGCTGGCCGATTGGCTGAAGAAATGCGGCATTGAGACGGTTGCAATGGAATCGACCGGCGTGTATTGGATTCCTTTGTTTCAGATCCTTGAAGATCGCGGCTTTGAAGTGTGTCTCGTGAATGCGCGGCATGTGAAGAACGTGCCAGGCCGCCGTACCGACGTTTCCGACTGCCAGTGGCTCCAGTTTCTGCATTCGGTCGGCCTGTTGCGTGCCTCCTATCGTCCGGATCAGGAAGTCTGCGCGGTGCGTTCGCTGCTTCGGCACCGGGAGAGCCTCGTGCAGATGGGCGCCACGCATGTGAACCACATGCAAAAAGCGCTGGATCAGATGAACCTGCAACTGCATCACGTGATCAGCGATATTACCGGGCTGACCGGGTTGGCAATCATCGATGCCATTCTGAGCGGGGAGCGCGAGGCGTTTACTCTCGCCAGACTGCGACACGAACGAATCAAAGCGAGTGAAGAGGTAATCGCGAAGTCACTGGTGGGTGATTATCGGATCGAGCATCTGTTCACGCTGCGCCAGTCCCTGATCGCGTACCGCAGCTACCAGCAATTGATCGACGACTGCGATCGCGAGATCCGCCGTTCGCTGGATACGTTCCAGCCGCCGCAGGCTCCAGGCGACTCTGATGACCAGCCTGAATCAAAGAAGAGAACCGCATCTGCCGAGGCTGGATTGCGCACTGAACTCAAGCGCGTCTTTGGGGTGGACCTGACGAAGATTCCCGGTATCCGCACGGGCATCGCACAGATGCTGTTCGGAGAGATCGGGCCGGACTTCACGAAATTTCGCAGTGCCTCTGCCTTTGCGTCCTGGATGGGCTTGTGCCCGGACAACGACATCAGCGGAGGAAAGGTACTCTGGGTGGGTACTCGCAAGGTCAAGTGTCGCGCAGCTACGTCGCTGCGAATGGCCGCGCAATCACTCCATCACAGCAAATCGGGACTGGGAGACTTCTACCGTCGAATGCGCGCGAAACTCGGCGCACCAAAGGCCATAACCGCCGCCGCCCACAAACTGGCGCGCATCATCTTCCACCTGGTGACCACTCGGCAGGAATTCGATGATACGCGTTTTGCCGCAGACCAACTCCGCTACATGAGGCGTCAGGAAAATAAACTACGCGCCAAAGCTCACGCTCTCGGCTTCCAGCTCATCCCGCTCGAGAACGCAGGATGAGTTCCTTAGGAGATCGCGACTGTAAACAGCTCGGGACAAATCCATTCCTCACTCCATTCAATGTATTTGTTCCCTTAACCCGCTGTCTCACTTTTGGGGTTAACTCCAGGCCGTGCCTACCGCGACCTCTCTTTCGGCACCCTCTGCTTCAAGCTCGGGGCTGTTGGTGGCGATCCCAAGGGTTTGCTTAACGGCGCCCTTCAACTCGTGGGCCGCGCCCTCCATTTTGTCGCTGATGCTGTCTTTCATCTGAGTATTTCTCCTTTGGGGAGCCGGCGATCGGTTCGATGGTCGCGGGCAGTCCGGGAGCAACTGAGGCATTTGTCTTTGCAGGCGAAGAAAAGGTGACCATTTCCGAGCCTGGACGCTTTGGAAGCGACTGCGCCGCAGGAATCGGAGAGAACCGCGGCGAGGGAATGTGCCGCTTGAAATGAATACGATAGGCTGTGACGGATCACCGACGGGGATGCGCACGAACGCCGAACACGTCCTTCTCGAAATGGAGTGGCACGCTGCGATCAGCGATGCTGAGATCTAGGATCGAAGGGCTGATCGTCAGCTTCAACTACTTCGGAAGTGTATGGAGGAGGCGCAGAAACTCCAGATGACCCTGACCATTGGCGTGAACTCCGGATTCCTTAACCGCCTCAGGCAGCAGTGGACCGGTGGGGCACCGCAGATTTCGCTCCATTCCCGGAGCGCCGGCGGGAGTCGCCTTGATCTGGCCAGGGCTGCCACACGGCCGCTGTTACGCCGTGCCCCCAACGGGAATTTGCCATCGAAACAGGAAAAAGCGGTGACCGCAAAGAGAGCACCAGTAGGGTTGAAGAAGCCACTGGAAAACCATCTCGATCGTGTTTCGGGCGCCTACGCTTCTAAAATCGATGGATCTGCAATGGGGGCAGCGCGTCGGGAATAGCCCGGATCTCGCGTGGATCATGACCCTGTGCCCACCCTCGCCGGACTGTCTGCGGCAGGCCCCGCGTGCCTCGCGGGCGGTGTGGCATAGAGCGCGTGGGGCGCCCTATGCGGGCTGGACACAGCGCGGCTAACCTCCCGTGCCGCGGCCAGTTGTTCGGGTGTGCGCACGTCAGGTTCCGACAGTTTTACCCGATCTTTTGCGCGCGCAACCTGGCGCTGGTGCCTCTTCGCCAGATGTTTGTTCATCCCTCTCCTATTCGCCTTGCTCTTCAACAACCCCGCAGATCATGGCCTCGGTCGTGAGCATGAGAGAGGCAATAGACGCTGCATTTTGCAGGGCTGTGCGGGTTACCTTAGTTGGGTCGATCACGCCGGACTTCACAAGGTCTTCGTACTGTTCGGTGGCGGCATTGAAGCCAAAATTCGGGTCCTGGTGGTCCCTGATCTTTTCGACCACTACGGCGCCTTCGGTCCCGCAGTTCCGCACAATTTGCCGCACGGGCTCCTCACACGCGCGACGAACGATAGTGACTCC
>DATIMA010000068.1:0-22839 GCA_035475915.1 Bryobacteraceae bacterium | reverse complement strand
GACGACAACGAATCAGTCCGCAGACTGGTTGCCAGTATAGTGCGGCCAGTGGCGGAGGAAGTTCGCGAATGCGCCGGTGGCCGGGACGCGGTTGAGGCCTACCGATCGCAAAGACCGGATGTCGTGCTCATGGACCTTCACATGAAGGACGCGGACGGAATCGCAACGACGAGACAACTCAGGATTGCCGATCCCGCCGCGAAGGTGGTCATCGTGACCGATTACGACGACGAAGAATTGCGAAAAGCAGCTCTCGCCGCCGGCGCCTGCGAGTATGCGCTGAAAGAGAACCTGCCTGACTTACTCCGGCTCCTTCGAAATGTAACCACTTAAGAGAATCTCAGGAAGTGTCCGTGATCCTACCAGGAGAAAACTATGTTCGAACGTCTGATTTCGCACCTTATCGGCAATAGCAAGCCCAACCATTCGGCCAGCCAGTCTGGCATCGTCGCCCCGGGCCGGGGAAGGCATCGCGGTATCGGGCGCATGCGCCGGGCGTTTTTTTACCAGCCGCTTGCTTGCTTGCTAGTCCTGCTGCTGTTACCGTTGGCCGCGTGGAAAGAAGGCGCATCCGGCGGGCCTTTCCAGGCCGTGGCGCAGTCCGTAAGCTCCTGCGCAACGGACACTTCCGCCAACACCAATATCATTCGTAACTACTGCAACGCGGCGGGCACGGTCGCTTACTTCGCCGATTTGACGCAACTGGAAGCCGATGCGGTCAGCGCGTATTTAGCGATGAACGGGCTCCCCGCCTCCGATGCGCCGCTGATCTACACACATGGCCGCAAGGACGTACGCTCGGCGATTCGTGCCCTCATGCTTTCTACGCTGGTGGGAATCGCAAAGAAGCAGGCGGCATCGCGCACGCCGCACGAGCAGGCGCTCCATGAATGGTTCAGCAGTTGGGTGCAGGCCAACGAAGTCGCTCTCTATGAGCAGGCGCTCAACCACTTCAACTCATTTCAAAGCGACCCTTGCCGCTTCGTCCTCGATGCCGAGCTCGCCAGCACATACAAGCTCGAGTTCGATGGCACGCCGTTCTGCTTTGGCGGCAGCATTTCAGACGTCTTTTCCACCGGCCCCGCCGTTCCGGGGGTCGACTACTTCAAGGCCTATGGCCTACGCCATTCGTACGGCAAGCCGGCTGAGACAGACCCCAATTTCGTGGAAACCGTGTCGGCTACCAGCGTCGATCTTCCCTTGGCGATAGGCGTGGGCGCCTCCATGGGTGCGATCATTGCCGCGGAGGCCGGAGTCGCGTTGGCCGCCAGTTTCAGTGCGGCGCTTTCGGCCTACACGGTCTTGCTAGCCGCTGGCACCAGCCTTGCGGGCAGCAGCGGCGCTGCTGCCGGCTTCGTTCTATCCGGAAGCACCGTTTCCGCCCTTGGTGGGGCGGCCGCTGCTGTGGCCGGTCCCGTCGCTATTATCTTGATAGCCGTGGCGATCGGCGTAACAGCCGGGATTCAGGTATTCACTAATCAGGCCAATATTGATGCCGGCAGGGGCCTGAATGCCCTGCTCACTCAGGCGCGAAGCACGCCGCCTGATTTGTATGGATTTGCCAGCGACACGAGCGGCCTCGGCATGTACAAGTTAGTAACCACCTTCTCCAATTTGACCTCGCCCGAGAGAGCCGGTACGGCGTCGCTGCCGGCACACCGTGCTGGCTTGGATCCGGACTTTCGCATCGGGAGCTCTGTCTCATCCAACCTCACATACCAGGATTGGGACGGCAACACCTGGTCGGCCCAAATGTGGAACGGATGGTTTGTGCAGACGTGCACGGGTGCTAAATGTAAACAAACCGAGAGCCTCAACAACGTCCTCCAATATGTCGATGATGCCGGCGGCAAGTGGATGGCCATCCGCTTCGGAGACAATTTCGTCCGGGTCAAACAGAAGCCCGCGGACACCGACAAAAACTGCCCAGCCGATGTCGTCACTAAGGTCAGCGCCGCGATTGACGTCAACGGGTGTATGAACTACACGTCTGCCAGCATTGTGTTACGAGACGGCAACGGAGGCGTGCAAACCGTTTCAGTCTTGCCGCTGGGCGCTCCCGCCTTCACCACACCGGCCACGCTGGGCTTCAGCCCGGGCATCAGTGCCTCAAAGACCATTGCCGCCACCGGAAATCCGCTTCCGACGGTTTGCCTCACCAGCGCCTCACTCGCGTCACTGCCTGCGGGTTTCACTGGCGGCAGTTGCGGCTCGGGCAGCGTGCAACTGAATTTCAACGGCGCCGCAAGTACGCCCAACGCCGCCTTTTCCGTCCAGGCGCAAGCATCCAACGGGATCGGGTCGCCGGTCCTGCAGACGTTCAACGTAAATGTCAGCACACAACTGGCAATTGTTTCTCCGGAGTCGTTCGCCGCGACGGTTGGGCAACCGGTTAGCTTCCTCGTGGTCGCCACCGGGAACCCCGCGCCGAAATTGTCAATGACCTCCGGCTGGCTACCTGACGGGCTGTCGTTGACAGACAACGGCAACGGGACGGGTACGATCTCCGGCACGGTGACTCAGGCGGTGAATGTCCTTTACAGTTGCCCTGTGGGTCAATCGATGTGCGGAGTGATCGCAACCAGCTCGCAAGGCATGATCGTGCAATCCCTCCGAATTGACCTCACGGCTCCACCATCGGCGCATGTCGCCCCGCCCACCAGCGCCACCTTCTATACGGGGATTAGGAACTACGTAACAGTCTCCACCGTAGGAAACACGACGCCCATTACGTCGTGGCTTTTCGATGGCGATCGGAGCGCGCCATGGCTGAATGGAGTGGATAACCACGATGGAACGTTCACTCTGTTTGGACAGCCTCCTTTCAGTGCTGGGACCTATACGGTACAACTGTTCCCGGCCGCACAATACTCCCTCAGTATCGGAACGAACTATACCGTGACGGTATCAACCGCGCCGATCTTCCTGAGCCCTAACGTGGCGACTTTTACGGTCGGTGCGAATTCCGAATTCCTCGTCGAAGCCAACCGAGGTTCCATCCAGCCGGCGACGGAGCAAGCGCTGCCGGCTGGCCTGACGTTGACTCCGAATGTAGCCTTCTTCAATCCCAATTCGAACCTGAGCGGCGTCCCCGCGCCCGGCGCCGGCGGGCAGTACCAGTTATTGCTGGCTGCCGATGCGGGAGACGATGGGAAGGCTCAGCAGACGCTGACAATCAACGTCAATGAGGCGCCGAAGATCATTAGCCCGAACACAGCGACCTTCATAACGGGGACCCCAGGCTCGTGGTCAGTCCTCACTACAGGTTTCCCCAGCAACTCCACGCACCCGATTGCGCCCAATCCGCTGCCGCCTACGAATCCCGCGGATGGCAACGGCATGTACTTCAGCGCCACGGGCCTCCCAGCTGGTCTGACGGTATCTAACCTGAACGCGCAGAGCTTTGCCAGCGGCACGCTGACCATCCAAGGCGCTGCGTTGGTCGCAGGGTTATATCCGGTCACCGTCAGCGCGCAGAACGGAGTTGGCTCCATTGCGCAACAGAGCCTGATGCTTAACGTTGTCACTCTTTCCGGTCCGGCGCCGGTTTCCGGATCCGCCTGCAACGGCAACTACAACGGCTCTTTCTCGGGTACGCTGACGGTGTCCTCCGGCCAGAACTGCTCGTTCCTTGGCGGAGCGGTTAACGGCAATATCAACGTGCAGGGCGGGACCCTATCTTTGAACGGCACACGGGTCACCGGAAACGTCAGCCTGAAAGGCAACACAGCATTCTCGCTGGGAACAGGGACTACGATCTCCGGGACCCTGATGATTCGGTCGATCGCCTCTGGTGCAACCGCCAATCGGATTTGCGGGTCCACCGTGGGCGGCAATTTCAACGTCTCCCAGAATGCCACGGCGGTGGACATCGGCTTACCCGATACCGCCTGTTTTGGCAATTCATTCGGAGGTAACGTCGCCCTCACCGATAACACTTCGGTGACGTTATACGGCAACACGATCGAAAAAAATCTGTCGTGCTCCGGCAACGTTTTAATTGTGGGCGCGTACAATTCGGCCGCGAAGAAAACTGACCAGTGCACGGCGTTCTAGCCCGCTTGTGTCGCGATCCGTGTCGCAGCCGCGGAGTCATCGGCACTAGTTTTGGACGGAATTTGACCGCCTTTCTATTAATCTGAGACAACGCCAGAGCCTTCCGCCACGTCGTATCATGGTGAATCGTATGGTTTCACGTCTCCAGCGGCGTCGTGCCCTCCAGCGCGGCTTTTCGCTTATCGAACTACTGATCGTTATCGCGATCATCCTTATCATTCTGTCCATTGCCTTGCCCCAGATGAGCAAATCGCGCATGAATGCGCAGGAAATGGCGGCTATTCGCGAAATCCAGACTATTAACCAGGCACAAGTGCAGTATCAGTCGCAGTTTGGCCAGTTTGCTAAGTCCCTGAGCCAGCTTGGACCCCCTGCTTCGGCGGGTACCCCCGAGGGTCCCGATGCCGCCGGCCTCATTCCGGCGAGTCTCGCAGGCGGTTCGGCCAGCGGCTATAATTTCACCCTTACTCAAACCGCCCAAGGCTACGCAATCAGCGCCGTTCCCCAGCAGTTTGGCACTACCGGCCGGCGCACCTTTTATTCCGATCCAAGCGGGATCACACGTGAGAACTGGACCCAGGACCCCGCTACTGCGAGCAGTCCAGAATTAAAGTAATCCGCGGCTGGCGTGAAAGTTCACAGCGCCCTCTTCTGCATCCTGACGTGCTGTGTTCCCGTTCATGCCGCCGGCCAGCGGACTGCCGCCAAAATAGCGGAAGCGTTCAGCAACATTGCCGTAGACCCACACCAAACCTACCGTGTTCGCGATCTGCAGATTGTTCGCGGCGACATCAAAATCTATCTCACCGACGGCGTCCTTGCTTTTGCAACGCCGGTCGCGGGCCGCGCCGTTGCAGCCGTATTCACAACGGCTCTCTCTGAAACAGGCGATGCCGAAGTTCTTCTGCTCCCCCCGCAGCGTAGCGAACGCGCTTCTCTCGCTTCGTTCACAGGCAGTCCCAATCTCGACGAGCACTTCAGTTCTGCTTTGTTCATCTTTTCCGACGGTACCGCCCGCGAACTCGAATCTGAGCTCCAGCAAACCGCCATCCAGCCCGCGCCCGGCATGTTCCCACAACTTACCGGACCCGTCGACCCCGTCCTGCGCAGCATCTGCACTCAAATCGATGTCCCGCTTGTTGAATCGTTGCTGGACAACCACCCACTCGATCAGGGTTTCTTCTATGCCGTTATTGGCGGGCGGCATCTTGGATCGTTCGATGTCACCTATCAGCCTGACGACTTTGAGCCGGTTTCCATCGGCCGCGTCTCACCAGATGGCAAGCGCTTTCAGCTTTGGAGCAGTTTCCGTCCACGCCGTGCGCCACCCTTTATCGCACCTCCCGCCGAGATTAGTAATTACCGCATTGAAGCTACCATTCTGCCTGATCTTTCGCTCTCCGCAACCGCCAATTTCAGCGTTGAGGCCCGGCCCGGGGATGGCCGCGTTCTGTCCTTCAATCTGTCGGACCATCTGCAGGTTCAATCGGCCTCGATCAACGGCGAACCGGTCGAAGTGTATCAACGCGCATCACCGCGCCTCGCCGAGTTAAAGAGTTCCGGAACGTTCCTGATGGTATCTCCCACCGCCTTGCAGCCCGGTGCGCGCTACCAGATTCAGGTTCGTTACCGCGGGTCCGTTATCCGCCAGACTCCAACCGGCTACTTCGTGGACGACCGGACCACCTGGTATCCATTCCGCGGACCCATGTTAACCACTTTCGACTTGACATTCCATTGCCCCGAGCAGTTGCACCTCGTTTCGACCGGGGAACCGGTCGGCGAAAAAGTCGCGGAAGGCATTCGCACCGTTCACCGGAAGACCCAAGTGCCCGAGGCGCTCGCCGGCTTCAATCTCGGCGATTACCGCATCAGCGGCTTCGATCAAGGGCGATACCACGTCGATTTCTATGCCGAAGAATCTGCCGCTCGCGTGCTCGATCCCGCGCTTCAGAAGGAAACGGCTGAAGTTCTGAACCAGTACACCCATCTCTGGTCCGCCCTGCCCATCCATTGCCTCTCCGTTTCGCCCATCGACGGCTACTTCGGTCAAGGGTTCCCCGGCCTCATCTACCTTTCCAACATTTCCTACATACGCCCGGCAGACCGCCCCGCCGCGCTCCGCAATGACCGCTTGAATGTTTTCTTTTCCGATCTGCTGCTGCCTCACGAAATCGCCCATCAATGGTGGGGCAATATCGTCCGGCAGGCGGATTACCGTACCGGATGGCTGACCGAGGCGATGGCCGACGATTCCGCGCTCCAGTTCCTTGCCCACATCAAGGGCACTGCCGCCGTCGATACGGTCCTGGACAGCTACCGTCATGAGTTGCTTGAATCCGTAAATGGAAAGCGTTTGGAATCGGCCGGGCCGGTCGATTTCGGCCAGCGTCTCATTGACACCGCCGGGCTCCCTGTGTGGCATGTCATTACATATGAGAAAGGCGCTTGGGTTCTTCGGATGCTTCGCGAGCGTCTCGGCGATGATGCTTTCGATAAGCTGCAGCTTCGCATGCTCCAGGATTTTGCCGCACGGCCCATCAGCAATGAGGATTTCCGGAAGCTGGCGAGCGGCTTCGTTCCGCCCGGCCAGCCGGACAAATCACTGGAACTGTTTTTCGATACCTGGGTATACAGCACCGGTATTCCCAAGTTGACCCTCCGCCGCAAGGGGCGCGATTTCAATCTCGACGTTTCGGGTGTGGATGATGACTTTAGCGTCGACGTGCCACTGCACTGCCGGTCAGCGAGCGGCAAGGATCAGATTCATTGGGTCCGCGCCGTTTCAGGCAGCAACTTCGTGCGCCCGCCTTATGGCGGAGTCTGCCGCTTGCCCGCACAGGACGAATTTCTGTATACGCCATAGTGTAGCTAATCGGATGATAGCGATGCTATCATTGCTCTATGGCAAGCCTTGTTATCCGGCAATTGGATGAATCAATTAAGGCACGTCTCCGGATTCAGGCCGCTCATCATGGGCGTTCGATGGAAGAGGAAGTGCGCGAAATTCTCAGGTCAGCTTTAGCCCGCGAACAACGAGGACAGGTGCACCTGGTCGAATCAATTCGAAATCGCGTTAAGGCAGCAGGAGGGGGAGTGGAATTATCCATTCCGCTGAGAGGACCTCTTCGGGATCCTCCTGACCTGGGCAAATGATCATTCTGGATACGAATGTACTCTCTGAACTTCTGAAACCGGAGCCATCATCCGTTGTCGCAGTTTGGTTATCCAGGCAGCCGGTCTTGCGGCTGTTCACGACCGCAGTAACTCAGGCTGAAATTCTCTACGGAGTAGAATTACTGCCGAAAGGCAAGCGCAAATCGGGGCTGATGACGATGGTTGCCGCGATATTCGAGCAGGATTTTGACGCCCGGATCTTGCCATTCGACAGTGAAGCCGCGCGGGCATTTCCGGGAGTTGCCGCCGCGCGCCGGGCTGCTGGCCGCCCCATCGCTGAATTCGACGCGCAGATCGCCGCGATCGCCCAATCGCGCGGTGCAACTTTGGCGACGCGCAATACAGCGGATTTCGATGGTTGCGGCGTTCCGCTGTTCAATCCCTGGCTCGGCCCGTGAATTGGCCTGCGATTCGTCATTACACGGCCGAATAACCTCCGCCCGTAGCTACCCCCCTTGCGTCAAAAACAAACAAGCTGTACACTGCTATCGGATATCGATAAAGGAGACGAAGCCCTCGCGATTCATCCTTTCCGTCCAAGTTGATTCTTTATGCGATGGTTCAGGAAATGCCGACTTCGCTTTCAATCGCTCTTCGATCGTTCGCGCCTCGAAATCGATCTCGAAGACGAATTGCGCGACTATATTGATCATGAAATTGAGCGAGGAATTGCCGCCGGATCGTCGCCCGAAGAGGCGAGGACGCTTGCAGTCTCTACCTTGCGCGGTGCGGAACGCCTGAAGGAAGAATGTCGCGATGCGCGTGGTGTTCGGTGGCTGGAAGACTCTCTCAGTGATCTGCGATTTGTCGTTCGGACACTCCGCAAAGCGCCGGCATTTACGACTACCGTGATTGCCGCCTTAGCCTTCTGCATCGGTGTCAACACCGCGATCTTCTCCGTGGTTGATACCGCACTTTTCCGCCCTCTGCCGTTCCCCAATCAGGGCCGCCTTGTGTCGGTTAGCGAAGGCGTCCCCAGCCTGGGATTTCCCGTCCTACCGTTTTCGACTCCTGACTACCTGTTTGTCGCGGCCCACAACCGATCCTTCGCCGCCACAGGAACGTACCGCACTCAGTCGTACGAGATCTCAGGCACAGGGCAGCCGCGGCGTGTGTACGGCGCGCGCTTGACGGCCTCTCTGTTTCGGGTTTTGGGAGTATCGCCCGCCATCGGCCGGGCATTTACTCAAAACGAGAATGAACACGCGGAGAAGGTGGCAGTCCTGAACTACGGCTTCGCTCAAAATGTGTTTGGGACACCGAGGAAAGCGCTCGGCCGCACGATTTTTCTTGATCGCATTCCATATACGGTTATTGGGATCATGCCGCGTTCATTTTCTTTCCCGATACGCGGAGCACAATTCAACAGCGACCCCGCCGAGCTGTTTGTGCCGGTTTCCTGGACGGCCGAGGACCGCCAGCAGAACGTAAGCAACTTTGACTACAGCATGATCGGACGCTTGCGGCCGAACGTCACGATTCGGGAGGCAAAGGCGGACATGCGCGGGCTGCTCAAACGTGTTGTCGAAGATTACCCCGAAAAAATGAGCCATGCGCTTCAGCAGCACGTCCCGAAGTTCTCTCTGGAATCGCAGATCGTTCCTTTCAGCGAGCAGTTTACCGGGAATGTGCAGCGGCCTCTGCTTTTGCTCCTCGCCGCTGTTGGTATCGTTCTTCTGATTGGATGCGCCGATGTTGCGAATCTGATGTTCAGCCGGATGGTAGGCCGTCGGCGGGAATTTGCGCTCAGAGCCGCTCTGGGCGCGGGCAACTGGCGCTTGGTGCGCCAAACGCTTACGGAAGGTTTAGTTCTTTCCGTGGTGGGCGGCGCGATCGGTTTTTGCCTCGCCTTCTGGGTCCTGCCGCTACTAATCCGTTTCGCTCCCGATAATCTTCCGCGCTTGAACGAAGTTGGTTTGAACTGGCGGATGGCGGCCTTCGTAGTCACAGTCACTTTGGCTACGCCCCTCGTGTTCTGTCTTGGGCCGCTCACAAGCACGATTCGCTCCGGTCTCGTGAATCAGCTTCGCGGCGAAGGTCGGACAAATACCCGAAGCAGGCATCAACGGCTGGCGATGTCGGCAGCCGTAGTTGTCCAATTCAGCCTCGCGTTCGTTCTGCTAACCACGGCCGGATTGCTGGCGCGTAGTTTCATCAGGGCAACCGAGGCCAATCCGGGATTTCAGCCCGGACATGTGACTAGCACGCGAATTGTGTTACCAACGGCTGTTTACAAGACGCCTGCCCAGATCACCGGTTTTTTCAATCGACTGCTTGTCCGGCTCAGTATGCTCCCAGGCGTCAGGCAAACTGGTGCAGTTTCAGATGTGCCGATTAACTCCACGTCTAACGTGATTATTTCCATTGAGGGCCAAGGTAGCGATACCGAAAGAGTCGATATGATCTTCTGCCGCGGCAATGCCCTCGAAGCTCTCCGCGTGCCCCTTCTTCGCGGGCGACTGCTTCAACCTGGAGATAATCTCAGGAAACAGCAGGTCGCTGTGATCTCAGACTCACTCGCGAAGCGAATCTGGCGGAATCGCGATCGCATCGGTCAACGCATCCGATTTGGTGTCGATATTCCCAATAACAACGAGCCATGGTTGACAGTAGTTGGAATCGTAGCAGATGTGAAGGCGCGCCTTACCAGCAATGCCCCGCGCCTGCTTCTGTTTACCACTCCAGACGATTGGGTCAACCAAATGAATGTGATTGTAAGGACTGCGGGGAATCCCCTCTCACTCGCAAGCGCAATTCGGCACGAGATAGGGCGCATCGATCCTAGTCTTCCCGCGGGAAGGATTGAGACGCTCGATCAAGTCCTCGATGATTCGCTATCCTCCGAGCGTTTTCGAACTTGGCTATTGGCCTCTTTCGCGGCCGCCGCCCTCCTACTCGCGATGCTCGGGATCGCCGGGCTGCTTGCTTTCAACGCCGCGCAACGCACGCAGGAATTTGGCGTTCGCATCGCCTTGGGAGCAACTCGCCGTGATCTCCTTACGCTGATGTTCCGGCATTGTTTGCGGCTGTCCGGCGTCGGGATTGGAGTCGGGCTGGCAGCATCCATTTTCGTAACTCGAGTTCTTTCCAGTTTGCTCTACGACACCAGCCCGCTTGATCCCGGAACCTTCGTCGCGGTCGCGTCAATCCTGATGCTGTTTGCGCTGGGAGCCGCCGTGGTCCCCGCCTGGCGTGTGGTTCACACGGATCCGATCATAGCGTTGAGAGCCGAATAGATAGTTAACTCCGCTTGCACTTCTCATCCGCCAATCCCCCTCAAGCCGTCGCTTCAATCTCCTGCGTGACCTCTTCCCATTGCGCCATGTTCTTTTCGAGGGCCGCCCGTTGCGATTCCAGCAGATTCGAAAGGCGCATCGCCTCCTCCGGTCCTACGAAATCCGAAAGCGATAGCTCTGATTGCTGAATCTGCGTCTCCAACTCGGCGATTTGCGCTTCTAACTGCTGCGCCTGTTCCTGCATCTGCTTCAGCTTGATCGGATTCACGCGCTTTGCCGCGGCCGGCCGGCTGGGCATGGGTACCGGTTCGGCGGCCGGAACTCCGATCTGCGCGTCCTTCAGCGTAGGTATTTTGTCCGGGCCGCCCTGTTTGCGCCACACATAATCCGCGAAATTGCCCGGGAACACGCGAACTTCTCCCTCGCCGATCTCAAACACACGATTCGCAAGCTGCTCGATGAAGTAGCGATCGTGCGAAACGAATACCACCGTTCCCGTGAACTTTTCAAGCGCTTCCAGCAGGACGTCCTTCGCGCGCAAATCCAGGTGATTCGTCGGCTCGTCCAGCAGCAGGAAGTTCGAGGGATGCAGCAGCATCCGGGCCAGGGCATACCGGTTGCGTTCGCCGCCGGATAGCACGCTGATCCGCTTGAATACATCATCCTCACTAAATAGAAAGCACCCCAGTAAATTCCGCAGCTCCGTTTCCGTGCTGCGCGGCGCTGCTTCTCCCAGATCGTCCAGGACGCGCGCCTCGGGATTCAGTTCCTTATACTGATCCTGGGCAAAGTAATCCGGCTCCGCATTGTGCCCCAGCGTGTATTCACCGCAACTGAGCGGTTCAATCCCGGCAAGCAGTTTGATCAAGGTCGACTTGCCTGCGCCATTCACGCCTACCAGCGCAATGCGGTCGCCGCGCTCAATTGTGAAATTCACATTTCCGAAAACGTGCTTCTCTCCGTACGCTTTCGATACGTTCTTGAACTCCGCCACCACCCGGCCGCTGGGCTTCGGCTGGGGAAACGAGAAGTGAATCGCCTTCTCTTCCACAGGCAGCTCGATCCGCTCAATCCGGTCGAGTTCCTTGATCCGGCTCTGTACCTGTTTGGCCTTCGTCGCCTGATAGCGAAACCGGGAAATGAAGGCTTCCAGCTGCTGGATCTTGTCCTGCTGGTTCTTGTAGGCGGATTCAAGCTGGGCCAGGCGCTCGGATTTCTGTTGGCGGAATTTCTCGTATCCGCCCGTGTAAAAAGTGACCTTCTTATTCCAGATCTCCGCAATCCTCTTAACCGTGACATCCAGAAAGTAGCGGTCATGCGAAATCAGCACATACGCGAACTCGTAATTAGAAAGATACTCCTCCAGCCAGTTACGAGCTTCCAGGTCCAGATGGTTAGTCGGCTCGTCCAGCAACAGCAGGTTCGGCTTCTCCAATAAGAGCTTCGCCAGCGCAATTCGCATCTGCCATCCGCCGGAAAACTCTTCGGTCTGCCGCGTCCAGTCTTCCTTGCGAAAGCTGAGCCCCGTTAGTACGGCCCCTACCTGCGCCTCAATCGCGTACCCGTCGCGCGCACGAAATTCGCTGTCAGCGCGCTCGAACCGGTTCGCAACCTGTGCGTACTCTTCGCCGTGCGGATCCAGTTCGCTCATCATCGCCGTGAGCGCTTCCAGTTCCTCTTCAAGCTGCTTTACGCTGGCGAAGACCTCCATGCATTCGGCGAAAACCGTCCGGCCGCTGACCGCCAGGCCATCTTGCGGCAGGTACCCAATCCGGATGCCTTTCATCGCCGACAGCGTCCCGTAATCCAGCGGTTCCAGACCCGCAATTACTTTAAGGAGGGTGGACTTGCCGGTCCCATTTCCGCCGACAAGCCCGGTGCGCTCCCGGGGCGTAACGAGCCAGTCCAGGCCATCGAATAAAAGCTTATGCCCAAACCGTTTTCCGGCTCCCGTCAGTTGCAGCATCTCTGCAACTATTGTCGCCAACGACTCGGGGCTTTCAGCCCAGCCCCGCGGGACGCCACACTAAAACGTAAACCGCACGCCCAACTCTCCCCAGACCGAAAGTGGAACAATCGTGCTGGCGGGATTGATAAATCCGGCGGGGTGTCCGAACGTTGACGCATCGGCAATATTGTTGTTGTAATCGGCGCCGTAATTTGCGCGATTCGTCAGGTTGAACGCCTGCGCGATCAATTGCAGGTTCATCCGTTCGCCAAATCGGAAGTTCTTTGACAGGCGCAGGTCGAGCTCAAAGAAGGGATCCCCGCGCAGCGGATCGTACTTGGCGATTGTGCAATCCGGAGCGACGCCGTTCAAGCCATAGAAACAGTTTTGCGCAGCTGTCCTATTGTCTGAGCCCGGGAATGCCAAATAGTTCGTTGGGTCACTCTTTGGAACAACAACAGCAATTCCAGTCCCTCCGCCGGTATTCAAGGTATTCACCGAATTGGTTGTATCGTACGGGCGCGCCGTGCCGAACTGTAAAATGGGCGCGAATTGGAAGCCCCAAGGCAAATCAACGATTCCGCTCAGAGTTATATGATGGCGCTCATCGTTGGGCGACGGTCCCCACTCATACGGAGCAAGAAAATTGGTCGCAAGGCGCGGATAGTTGCGGAAGGAAGTCCCGCCGCCGCCGTATGAATAGGCCCAAGCCATCGTGTAGTTGGCGTCCAGCGAGAAGTGATGTGTCATGCGCTGGCGGTAGCTGAAATTTATACCGTCATAATGCGACCGGCCCACCGACTGCTCATCGCGGACGCTTGCAAATTGTGGCTTGCCGTCAATCATGTCCCCGTTCAACGGGGCCGTGCAGCACTTTCCATTTACCGGCACCCGTTGGTCGATATTGATTGTCTTGTTTTCATGCAGACCGAGGACATGCGTGTATTCGGCCTCCACAACCGAATTCGTATTCGGCGCCCAACTGTAGCCGATGTTGAATTCCTCCGATACCGGATTGCGATAATCGGGATCCATCAGACGGCCTACACTAAGTGGCGCAAGCTGTGAAGACGGAGGAGGAATCGCGGGCATCGGGTCGATCCCATAGCGCCAGCTTCCCAGGGGAATACCCGTTCCGGTAACGATATCGGTGGGAGATGTCAGGCTGATCACCTGCTGGAATATCGTCGGGTTGCTCATCTGCTCCATGAAGAGCGGAATGTTCTGGAATATATTTCCGTAATAGAGCCCATAGCCGCCTCGCAAGACGTGTTTACCGGTGCCGGTAATGTCGTATGCAAAGCCCACGCGAGGGCTGAAGTCCTTGTTGTCGTCATGCGGCAGGCTGCTGACGTAGGGATTTGAAAGCGGATTATTGAATGCAACCAGACTCTGATAGGTCCGGCTGTTCTTAATGTCCGACAGGCCGATCGTGTTGTAGTCTTTGTCCCACCGCAGACCGAGGTTCAAGGTAAGGCGAGGCGTTACTTTCCAGTCATCTTGAAAATAGAGGCCAAGCTGCTCGGTCGCAACCAGAAAGTATGGATCGCCATTAGCAATTCCCATTCCGGTTACCGCGCCGGGAGTAGCGAATCCCTGTGGATACGTCGCCTTGTCGCCCAGAATGGCGCTGGGGTCTGCGCCGAAGTCAATCTCGAGTGTCGAGCTGAATTCGAAGAATCCCCCTTGCACCGGCGTCCACATATAGTCCGCCCCGGCCTTCAGCGTGTGCTTACCAATGGTCTTGGAAATATCGTCCTTGAACTGCCACTTGCGCTGGAACGATTGCTGCGGAACGTTGGTGTTAGTGCCGAACGATGCGTCCGGAAAAATGACCAACGGCGCGCTAATGTTACTGGCAATTACGTTGTTCCAATATTGATAGCCCGCGGTGAACTGATTTACGGTGGTGCTGGAAAGCACGGAATTCAAGGTAAAATTCGCAAGCTGCATGTGATTAGTGGTGTAATTACCGTTGGTCAGATCGCCGGTGCCGTCAGATTGATCGTTGAGGCTGTTATTGGCCTGCGAATTGTAGCTGATATACGCCGTGTTGCTGGAGTTGATGGTCCAATCGAGGCGGCCATTGTAGCGGGTTTCGTAGAACGGACGCGGAATAACGGCCGCGGGCTGAGCCGCGAGCCCGGCTGACTTCGCAAGCACCAACTCCGAATAGGAAGTCCCGGTTTCTGCTAGGCCCTGGCTTTCGCGTTCCCGCTCGATAGCGAAAAAGCCGAACAGCTTATCTTTCTTGAACGGACCGCCAACTGAGCCCCCGAACTGTTGCCGGCTGTAGTCGGGATGAGCGGGGGTGTATCCGCCTGTGCCGTCCGGCACTTTCTCATCCGTGTCGAGTGCGGTATCACGGAAAAAGCCGAACACGGACCCGTGATAATCATTCGTCCCCGACTTGGTAATCATGTTGATCGCGGCGCCTTCTGAACGGCCGTTCTCAGCCGAAAACCGCTGTGTGCTGATCTGGAACTCCTGCACGGCTTCCAACGGAAGTTGCATTACTGGGCCGCCTACCGTATTGTCCTTGTTATCCACGCCATTAACCGTCACGTTCACGTTCCGGCCACCCGCGCCGTTGACCGAAAGAATGGCGTACCGATTTTTGGTTGGATCATACGAATCTGCGGCCTTTACGCCTGGCGCCAGATACGCCAGGTTGGCCACGTCGCGGCCCACCATCGGCAGTTGCTCCACCTCGCTCGGAGTAATGTCCTGGCTCACGCCGGTCTTCGCGATGTCTACCAGCGGAGCGGTATCCGTCACTTCGATGATTTCGGTAGTTGATCCGGGTGTCAGCATCGCGTCTGCCGTCGCCGTCTGCCCAACCAGCAGACTGACATTCTGCACGCGAGAAGCGAATCCCGGTTTGGATACCTTAATGGTGTAGTTGTCCGCGGACAGCAGATTGAATCGGAAATTGCCCGATGCGTCGCTGACCGTTGTGCGCGTCTCGCCGGTCGCCTTCTTCGTAATCGTCACCTCAGCCCCGGCAATCACCGCCTGAGATTGATCCATCACCGTGCCCACAATAGTTCCGGTGGCAGTCGCCTGCGCGAATGCGTTCGCAGCGAATATGACAAGCGCCGCGATAACTAAATAGAAACCCCGCGTCATCCTGTACGCCCCCTCTGGCGATCCGTCTAAAATGTACTACAAATCGCCCCAGGCGCTTCATAAAAAAGTACTAGCAGGTTTCCGGAAAAAAGCCGGCCCTTTCCTCTCACCGCCGGACAGCCTCGCAGATTATTCCGCGCAAGCTGCTGATCACAGAACCGCGAGAGTTAGAAGCCGTGAAAAATCCGGGACTGACTTAAGCGCCGTCCGCCAAATGCCTGAAAACGCAATCGCTCGACCCGGCTCGGCTGTCTGTTCCGTTGATTTTTTCACGGCTTCTTAGCGAGCGGATCGAGGATAACCGGCACTCTGAATGCCGCACTACACTAGCCGATTTCGCCGCGCCGCGCCGCCGCAATGGCCTGGTCTGCAGCACGATAAGCGAGTGCTTGAATCGTGGCTGTCGGCTGCTGTCTGGCCGCCGTGACGAAGTTACTGCCGTCGACCAGAAATAAGTTCGGGACGTCGTGCGTTTGGCTGAATGCATTCACTACGGAGGTTGCCGGATCATGACCCATCCGGCAGGTTCCCATCAGGTGACGGCCCGGCATGTTGTCGATCATTTCGACTGACTGGCACCAGATCTTTTGAGCACCCGCCGCTTGAAGAATTTCAATCTGCTTCGACTGTATCCATTTGATGGTGGCCAGGTCGTCGGGATGGTAGTCGGACGTGATGCGGAGTGCGGGAAGGCCCCAAGCGTCTTTTACATCGGGATCGAACGTGACGGTGTTCTTCGCTTGTGCGAGCGAGCTGGTGTGAGATAGAAGCGTCATGCTGCGGTTGAAGTAGGTTGTAAAGAGCTTTTTGTACTCGCTACCCCACTTAGGCGCATCGGGAGGCAGACCATGCAGAGCAAAGCTGGCGGGTAAAAAATCGAAGCGGGCGTCAATGGCGCCACCGCCGTAAAAGCCGCGTGCGGGGTCGGCGGCGTAGTGGTCGTGGATGAGCCTGGTGACCTGAATGCATTTGTACTTATTTAGTGGATGCTCGAACAGGCCCTGGACTTCGGCGCCGTTATCCCATATTAGAGACTTTCCGGCTAGGCCGCTGGAGTTTGCAAGCCCATCAGGGAACCGTTTCGACTTCGACATCAGTAGGAGCTTTGGGGTCTCTGCGCCATTGGCGCAGACGAAGATCGCCTTGGCGCGCTGGAAAACTTCGCGGCGTTGCTTGTCGAAGTAAATGGCTCCGGTAACGCGGCCCGTGCCGTCTATCTCGATTTTGCGGACGTAAGAGTCCGGTCGAATTTCGCATCGGCCGGTCCTTTCGGCCATCGGAATGACGCTGACTAAGGTGCTTGATTTGGCCCGCATTTCACAGCCGAACGATTCGCAAAAGCCGCAATGGGCACACGCTGCGCGGCCGCCGTAGGGTTGGGAAAGAATGGCTACTGGGGCCGAAAACGGATGCAATCCGAGACTTTTTGCGGCGCGTTCAAACAGCACGCCGGAGGACTTGACGGGCATCGGAGGAAGCGGATAAGGCTTGGAACGCGGCGCTTCGAAAGTGCGTGCACGTCTCGCAATCGCAGCCGCCGCGCTCCTCCGGCCTCGGTAAATTTCAGCCGCATGGGCCGGCATGGCCCGTTCCATTTGCGCCCGCCGCGACTGGAAGTTCCGCGGCTTAGTCGTAACCCCGAGCGTTCCTTTTTCAACTAAATTCCGGACATGCTCCGCACCAAGGGCTTACCCTCCATCTAGCCGCGTTTCCATACCACCGCCCTGTCGGATTGGATCGTGAGATCCCACGAAGGTCAACAGAACCGCTCATGCAGCGCGCGATCCGCTATCAGAACGATGCCTTTCCGAAATGCACATCGATGCCTATAAGTTCGCCCTCTTCCTGCGCTACCAAACCACCCACGAGCGCGCTTTCTACAAGGCCCTGAACACGCTGGTAAAGCTCCAGAACGAACGCCGCAAATCCGATCCTGTAGGGGCGATGCATGTGTCGACCGTTTCGCAGAACCGCCGTTCCACTCGCACCCGAAACGAGTTCGTTTCGCAAAAACCCCCGCAGCCTGTCACAGAAGGGCGAGTTCGTTTCGCAAAAAGGATCGGTGAGGGCCCTCGAATTCACGTGTCGTAGCTAAGGAAGGCTCGAGCTTCCGGTGGCGAATGGTCTTCGAGAAGATCGCGGATCTGTATTTTCGACGAGCCTCGGTCAGATTGGACCATTAATGGCGCGCATCATGGGATTCGTGTAAGCGAAGGAGACCGCATGCAAACACTTTTCAGCTGGAAGCGTTTTCGGCATAGTTTAGAGTATTGTCTGGATCAGAGCGGCAGGCAATGCCAGTTGCGGGAAGAGATGGAGTTTCATATCCAGTCGAAGGTGGACGAACTGGTCGCGCAGGGGATGAGCGAGGAAGAGGCATCCGCGATTGCGCGGAGGAGGTTTGGCAATATGACCCAAAACTACGAAGAGGCTCGCTCCACCTGGATTGCCCGCTCGGTGAGCGACCTGGTGCAGGATTTGGCGTACTCGTTTCGTGGCATGCGGCGCAATGCCGGATTTACGGCGTTTACGATCCTCATCGCCGGCCTGGGTATCGGCGCCAGTTCGACCGTCTTCAGTGTGGTCAACGCGCTGCTGCTGCGCCCGCTGCCGTTCCGCGATCCCGGACGCCTGGTATGCACCAATGGTCACGAATTTACCAGTACGCAAACCGAGCGCTATTCGGACCTCCGGGCGTTGAATCAGTCATTCTCCGATCTGGCGGCATTCGCCGATTGGCGCATCGGCAATAGGGAGCGAACTGGGACTGGTGACCTGCGGCGGCTGACGAGCGTTCCAGTCACTGGGAACTTCTTCGCGGTGCTAGGAGTTCAGCCTTTGATCGGAAGATCGTTCACCGCCGAGGAGTGTCAGCGCAGCTATTCCGCACCTCCGGCCATGCTTTTGAGCTACAACTTTGGGGTGACATCCGGAGATCCGGTTACATTCGCTGGAATGGGAATCGTACTCATCGTGATCGCAGCTGTCGCGGGATACGTTCCAGCCAGGAGAGCCTCGCGAATTGATCCAATGATTGCCTTGCGATGGAATTGAGCAGCACGTGTTCATCGCCTTTCAGATTGCACAGCACGAATCGTGCAAAGTTGACCAGTATCCCATTTATAGCGACTATGACAGCTTTGGCCGCTCGATCTAGCGTATACTCAACTCTGACTCAGAGGAGGTGTTCTTAAGTTGTCCAGCCCATCCAAAGGCTTTCCGAACTTGCCCCCAACGCCAAAGTCTCGACTCACCGGTGTGCCAAAGATCGGAATGCGCACGCCGCAGCCGCTCTCGGTGGGCGCTTCGCTGACTCCAGTCCCGACGCAGGCGCCGCCAATTCGTGTTATGCCTCCGGTGCTGCCGTCGCTGCCCCAGATTCCGCAGGGGGGGCCGCCTCCGCAAAGGGAGTTACCCGCGCTGCCCGGGATTCGCGGGCTGCAGACTCCGGATTCTCGGTATTTGGGGATGCCGCCGCTGCCCAAGCCTCAACCGGCTACCCCTTGGGTCGCAAAGTCAAACCCCTCTGCCCAGCTCGTCCAGCAGCAGTACGTCGAATTGCGTCTGGAAGAACTCGAGGCCAATCGCAAACTCGGCAGGAAGGCGGCGCTCGACATAGTCGAAGCGTATCTGCTGGCGAGGTTGCCCCCCGACAAAAAGCACAAGAAGATCCCCTTCAAGCAGTTGCTGCGGGTCTACAACGAGATCGAGCGAAATCTGCAATCCGCGGATCTTACCATCAACTTCAAGTGCGAAACATGGTTCACGGATGAGAACCCGTATGACACTTACACTCAGATGTACGAGCGGGCCGTTGTGGGTAACAGGATGGTCCTCAGAAGCACGGAAATGGACGACGCGGCCAGCCGTGGGAACGTCGACAACCAGATCACGTTCCCGAAGAGCTGGAAAGGGGCTGAGACGCCTGTCCAGCGCGGTCTGAGGCCTGGGCCGCAGGGCGCTGATCGGGTCATGAAGCAGATGGACACCGGCCCACTTATGTCCGCGGGCAGCGACGAGAAAGGCAACGAAGGATTCTATGCGGGAAATCCCCACTTCAATCCGCACGCCAAGCAGGTGTTCCTGGGGCTCAACTACGGGCGTCGGCCGCATGGATCGGCCCCAAACTTCGGCTTCAGCTACTTCGTGCTTAAGAGCGAGCTTAAGGCGAAATGTCTTTTCTATGCGCAAGATACGTACTTGCAGTTGAACAAGGGCGCCGATGCCGATGCTCTCCAGGTTCCGTACGACAATCTTGGCGCGCTCCTGGCGGCGAACGGCGATGCACATCTTCGGGAAGCAATCTTCGCATCCTGCTATGAGGGACGGATGCTTGACGATGAGATCAAAACGTTGTGCAAGTATTTCCTGCTGGAGGCGCACCACTTCGGCGACTTGAAATTTCGCAAGCACGGCGACTACATGGTGATCTCGCCGGAGGGTATTTCGAAACCCGACCTCTGGCCCAGGATCGTGGCAAACGCGCGCAAGTTTGCCGCTAAGAACAATATCACGCTTTTCCAGACAACCTGAGAATCATTACCGGCCAGCCTCATACCGGTACCCGGCCTTTCCCTCTCTCGCAGTCGGGTTCGGAACCGCGCGCTGCAGCGAGCGGCGTTTGGACTCTTCCTCCGCCCACACGCGCACGGCAAGAAAACGAGTGCGGAGCGGCGCAAAGCAGAAGGCCTGCTCTTGCGAGTTTGTATAGTCGCGAACACCATCGCCTTCTGTGGCCTGCCATCTTCAGGAGGTCGCATCCTCTAAGCTGAAATTGTCCTCAACTATGCGAATACAGCTTGCTTTCCTTGCCGCGCTCGTTTTCTTGCCCGGAATGGCCGTCCCCGCGCACGCCCACAACCGGGGCTCGACCGATGTCACCCGCGCAACGCTCGATAATGGATTGCGCGTGGTCATCATTCGCGACCCGCTGGCGCCTGTTGCAACGGTTGAGACCAATTATCTCGTCGGCGGAAATGAGACGCCCCCAGGATTTCCCGGCATGGCGCACGCCCAAGAGCATATGGCGTTCCGTGGCTGCACCGGCCTTACTGCCGATCAGATTGCCGCTATCTATGCCCAGCTCGGCGGCTACATGGATGCCGATACCCAGCAGAACATCACCCAATACTTCGTAACCGTTCCCTCAAAAGATCTGGATGTCGCCCTGCGGGTAGATGCAGCCTGCATGTCAAATGTTGTCGATTCGCAAGATCAGTGGGCCGAAGAACGGGGAGCCATTGAGCAGGAGGTCGCGCGCGATCTCTCCAATCCAACTTATAAGTTCATCACGCGCTTGAATCATGATCTCTTTGCCGGCACGCCTTATGAAGAAGATGCGCTGGGAACGCAAGCCTCTTTTGACAAGACCACCGGCCAGATGCTGAAGGAGTTCTATCAGAAGTGGTACGCGCCGAATAACGCCATACTCATCATCACCGGAGACGTGGATGCCCAAGCGACGCTTGCCAAGGTGAAGCAGTATTACGGAAGCATTCCGAAGCGAGAAGTGCCGGGCCGCCCGGAGGTCAACCTCAAGCCTGTAGCTGCGGATTCCTTCGTGCTCGACAGCAATCTGCCCTATCTGCTCACTCTCATCGGATACCGCTTCCCGGGAACCGACAGCCCCGATTTCGCCGCCGCGCGCGTGCTTAGCGATGTCCTTTCCAGCCAGCGTGCGGACCTCTACGGTCTTGTTCCGCAAGGCAAGGCGCTTGGTACCGATTTCGGCCTGGTTGAAACCTATCCGAAAGCAAGCGCCGCCTTTGCGCTCGCCGCTTTGCC
Source organism: Bryobacteraceae bacterium (assembly GCA_035475915.1). Classification (GTDB taxonomy): domain Bacteria; phylum Acidobacteriota; class Terriglobia; order Bryobacterales; family Bryobacteraceae; genus Bog-105. Next base: position 1,509 of record DATIMA010000068.1, on the reverse strand, counting down.
GTCGGGAGCCGATCCGGCCTCCATCACGGCCGAGATGAAGAAGATCGTGACAGATTACGCCACTAAGGGCGTGCCCGCCGACCTGGTGGAAGCGGCTAAAAAAGCTGAAGTGGCGGGCGCGGAGTTTGGCCGCAACTCCATCACAAACCTGGCGGCGCTGTGGTCGCAGGCCCTCGCTGCCGAAGGGCGCGAATCGCCCGATGAGATGGTGGAAGCCATCAAGCGCGTTACGCTCGACGACGTCAATCGCGTTGCAAAAAAATACCTGATCGAGCAGAACTCGATCATTGCCACTCTTAAGCCGAAGCCTTCCGGTGAGCCGGTTTCTTCAAAAGGCTTTGGCGGCTCGGAAAAAGCGACCTCGACTCCCACTAAGCCCGTTGCTCTGCCCGATTGGGCCGAGGTTGCCGTGAAGTCTCTGCGGGTTCCGCAGCCGACGCTTCACCCGGTTGACATGATGCTGTCGAATGGCATCCGCCTGATTGTCCAGACTGAAAAGGCAAGTCCGACTGTCACCCTGCTCGGTTCCATCAAAGGTCAGGCCCAGTTGCAGACTCCCCCGGGTCAGGATGGCGTGTCCGACGTGCTCGAAGGGCTCTTCTCCTATGGCACCAAAACGCTAGACCGGCTTGCGTTCCAGAAAGCCTTGGACGATATCGCCGCCTCTGAAACTGCCGGTCCGAACTTCAATCTCAAAGTGCTGAAGCAGGATTTCACTCGTGGCGTCGAGCTTCTTGCCGACAACGAATTGCATCCCGCTCTCCCGGAAGAAGCTTTCAAGGTTGTGCAGCAGCAGACCGCGCAATTGACCGAAGGCGAATTGAAGAGCCCAGGCTATCGCGTCGACCGCGCCCTCGTGCACGCACTCCTTCCTCCGAACGATCCCCTGCACCGGGAAACCACCCCCAAGACGGTGATGACCGTAACCTATCCGGACCTGCAAAGCTATTTTGGAAAAACCTTCCGCCCCGATCTGACCACCATTGCAGTCATCGGCGATATTACGCCCGAGGAGGCCCGCGCCGTCATCGAGAAGTATTTCGGCTCATGGCGTGCATCCGGGCCGAAGCCCGATGTCACGTTGCCTCCGGTTCCGGCTAATAAGCCGAGCGCCGTGAACGTCCCCGATCCAAGCCGCGTTCAGGATTCCGTGGACCTCGCCCAGCAGCTTGAGATGAACCGCTTCAGTCCGGATTACTATCCGCTGCAGCTTGGCAATCACGTCCTCGGCGGTGGATTCTACGCCACCCGGCTTTACCGCGATCTGCGCGAGAAAGCCGGATACGTCTACAACATCAACGATTCCCTGGTGGCAAGTGAGACCCGCGCTACCTATTCGATTGATTATGGCTGCGATCCGAAAAACGTTTCGAAAGCAAGAGCCATGGTCGAGCAGGAACTCGTCGATATGCAGAAGAATAATGTGACTCCGGCTGAATTACAGCAGGCCAAGGCGCTGCTGCTGCGTCAGATTCCGCTGGGAGAATCGAGCGAAGATGCCGTCGCCGG